>NZ_JBQEOI010000160.1:0-304 GCF_052045125.1 Paracoccus sp. 22332 | reverse complement strand
TCACTTCGACCGGCGGTCGAACTCCGCCATCGCAAAATACGCTGATGCCTTGCGAAGGATCTCGTTCGCCTGGCGCAGCTCGCGGTTCTCGCGTTCCAGCGCCTTCATCTTCTCGGCCATCTCGCTGAAAAAGCCCGGACGTTTGCCGATATCAACCTCGGCCTGGTTCGCCCGCAAGGTGCTGGCTTGGCGCATCACTAGGGTCAGGACCCATTGATTGTGACCTTGATCGGTGCTTCAGGGGGCACAGGAGGCCCCACTGATGAGCAATCTTTTCTGGCTGAGTGACGCGCAGATGGCGCGC
>NZ_JBQEOI010000159.1:0-305 GCF_052045125.1 Paracoccus sp. 22332 | reverse complement strand
GCCGCCAGACTTTCCGAACCCCATAGACCCGCCAGTTCTCTTCGAAGACCCGAAGGATCTCGGGGCGCAGGCCGCGTATGACCGAGGAGCTGAACGATCTGGGCCTACGGATCGGCCCGCTTGGCCAGATGTTCATAGTAGGTGGACGGGGCGATCGGCAGGATGTTGCAGATCGGCTCAGCGAGATGGCCGAGAAGAAGAAGGCGCTGGAACGCGAGAACCGCGAGCTGCGCCAGGCGAACGAGATCCTTCGCAAGGCATCAGCGTATTTTGCGATGGCGGAGTTCGACCGCCGGTCGAAGTGA
>NZ_JBQEOI010000158.1:0-309 GCF_052045125.1 Paracoccus sp. 22332 | reverse complement strand
CCGGCGGTGACGAACATGCGGATCGGGCGGCCCTGAGCATCGGCTACGGCATGAAGTTTTGTATTCATGCCGCCCTTCGTGGACCCGATCAGTCGCCCACGCCCCCTTTTTCACCCGCAGGCTGGAGGCCGTGCGATGGGCTTTCAGATACTTGCGCAGGCTCACTCGAACGCATGGCGTTCGCCTGCTCACATCGATCATGATCGTCTTTTCGTCAGCCGCCTCGGCGGCCAGGCCGGTCATGATGCGGGTGAACACACCCATCCGGCTCCAGCGCTTCCATCGGTTGTAGAGGGTCTTAGGCGGGCC
>NZ_JBQEOI010000157.1:0-309 GCF_052045125.1 Paracoccus sp. 22332 | reverse complement strand
CGCATCGAAAGCCCCGCATAAGACACGTCGTTAACGACGTCGCTATGCACGTGTCTTAGCCGATCACCCCCACGCTCAGGCAGGCGGTGGAAATCGGGTGGTTACGTCAAACTGGAGGGAAAGGCACTTTTCCCGGACGTGGACGAGCTGCACGATCCGTTAGGTGATCCGTCCGAGCCGAAGCATCATTATTGAATGCCAATAGGGCACCTCGAAAAATTGCCCGGCCCGAGTTGCTGCGGTATGAACGGGGGGTGATCGGCTGCTTGGGCGTAACGATGGCACAGATGGGTTTCTTCGATCTTTCGG
>NZ_JBQEOI010000156.1:0-313 GCF_052045125.1 Paracoccus sp. 22332 | reverse complement strand
GCGAGGAACGGCTGCACGTGCGCCGTCGTGGCGGGCGGAAGCGGGCCATCGGCACGCGGGCACCGATGACATTGCCTTTGATGCCGAACCAGCGCTGGTCGTTGGAACCGCCCCGGGTTTGCCTGAGGCTCCAACTTCCAAATAGGATGGAGCCATGACGAGCAAAACGACGAACAAGTTTTCCCCTGAGGTGCGCGAGCGCGCGGTGCGGTTGGTGTTGGATCATGAGGCTGACCATTCCTCCCGCTGGACGGCCTGCCAGTCGATAGCGTCGAAGATCGGCTGCTCGGCGCACACGCTGTTGGATTGGGTG
>NZ_JBQEOI010000155.1:0-316 GCF_052045125.1 Paracoccus sp. 22332 | reverse complement strand
GGCCTCGTCCGGCCCGGTGTAGACGCTGATGATGGAGCCATAGGTCAGATTGTCATCGTTGTAGACAATGGCTTCCAGAAGCTCCGGATCTTCGCCCAGCATCTTGCGACGTAGTCGAGGGTGCAGATGTGAGTGACGGTTGCCATCAGGCGGCCTCGGCCTGCGGGGCGGCCCGCGATGACCAGTTCCATGGCAGCAGGTCGTCAAGCCTGTTGAATGTCGCTGAGAACTGACCCGGGTTTGTCATCGAGAACTGACCCACCCTTCGGTTATGTTCTGTGGGTCATGCCTGGGTCAATGCACTTGAAGCTCCCTT
>NZ_JBQEOI010000154.1:0-316 GCF_052045125.1 Paracoccus sp. 22332 | reverse complement strand
ATCATGTTCGGCAGGCTCAAGGATTGGAGGCGAGTTGCAACCCGATACGACAGGTGCCCCATCGTCTTCTTCTCGGCCATAGCTCTCGCTGCAACCGTCATCTTCTAGCTCTAAAGTTAATGAGTCTGGAGCCGATCTGCAACATCCTGCCGATCGCCCCGTCCACCTACTATGAACATCTGGCCAAGCGGGCCGATCCGCAGGCCCAATTCGTTCAGCTCCTCGGTCATACGCGGCCTGCGCCCCGAGATCCTTCGGGTCTTCGAAGAGAACTGGCGGGTCTATGGGGTTCGGAAAGTCTGGCGGCAGCTTGGTC
>NZ_JBQEOI010000153.1:0-318 GCF_052045125.1 Paracoccus sp. 22332 | reverse complement strand
GCGCGCGCGGGGGCAGGCGGCCGGGCGGGGAGGCCTGGCCAGAGGCTTTGGGGAAATGCTGCTCGACCATGCGGTCCTCGAAAAGGGCGACACCGGAAATCTCCTGGACTCTATCCATAAAAAACCTCGGGATCCACAAAATACTTCATGGCTTGGTCCGGTCCGTATCGGGTCTATCCTCGCCATGGACGATCCTTCCGCTTCCCTCGTCCCGGCCTTTGCCCGGGTGCTGCGCCGCCACCGGACCGCCCGGGGGATGGCGCAGGAGGAGCTTGCCCACAGCGCCGGGCTCAGCCCGCGCTATGTCTCGCTGCTCGA
>NZ_JBQEOI010000152.1:0-328 GCF_052045125.1 Paracoccus sp. 22332 | reverse complement strand
ATTCGGCAAAGGTGCTGACATGACCCATCCTCCCCGAACAAGAGGAGCACAAACTGGGTCTTGCAGGAATCCCTCTGCGATTCACGTTTTTACCGAAACGCTTTAATTTTGTTGAGTTGGCGTTGAGTCGGCGGTGGAACGCGGAAAGCCCCGCGAGGGCGCGGGGCGTAAGGCGTTGATTTATTTGTAAGATTTGGTTGCGGGGACAGGATTTGAACCTGTGACCTTCAGGTTATGAGCCTGACGAGCTACCGGGCTGCTCTACCCCGCGCCATGGTTGTCTTGATCGGAGGCTTTATCGTTTCAGAGGGATGTTTTGCGTCTTTCC
>NZ_JBQEOI010000151.1:0-339 GCF_052045125.1 Paracoccus sp. 22332 | reverse complement strand
ATTATTACAGAAACTTTCGTCATATATTTTTGTGGAAATTTTCTTGCCGAGGTGACGGTCTGCCTTCAGACAAAAACTGTTGGACGTGTTGGACTGTTGGACCGGCGCCGCAAAAACGCTGCCGCTCAGGTTCATCCGCCCGCACAGATGGCCGCCGGACTTGGGCCGATGCCCGGCCTGGGGGATCGCCTGGCAGGGAATACCGGCCCCGCGATCCCGCAGTCTGGGCCGAACCTGTTGATTTCCACCCAGAACTGAGCCGGATAGGCTCGTAATTTCCACTGAGAATTGAGCCATGTGAACCTTTCCCCAAAGCGATGAGCGGCGGGGGTAACGGGA
>NZ_JBQEOI010000150.1:0-339 GCF_052045125.1 Paracoccus sp. 22332 | reverse complement strand
GGGCCAGATGGCGAGGGCAGCCCTTCATCTGCCACGCCGCTTTAGCGGCAAGGGAGCAGGCTGAAGAAAAGCCTTCCCGGTGGCAGCCGAGGCTCTTACATTACGTTTGTGTAGACATCATCTCTGAGCGTTCATGCAGGTCGCAGGCTTTGACTGGGATGAGGGCAACTGGCCGAAGTGCGGCAAGCACGGGGTCAGCCGCGAGGAGATCGAGGAGGTGCTGTCGGGCACGCCTGCGGTGATGCCCGATCCCTTTCCCGAGGAACCCCGGATGCGGGCCATCGGGACGACCGCAGCAGGCCGGTACGTGTTCCTGGTCTTCATGCTGCGGCAGATCGA
>NZ_JBQEOI010000149.1:0-353 GCF_052045125.1 Paracoccus sp. 22332 | reverse complement strand
TCAGCGTGGTGGCGCCCGCCGGGGTGACCAGGTCGAGCGCGGTATAGCTGGCGTCGCCCGCCATGAAGGCCGGGCGCGTGCCGCTGCAGAACACCTGCACGGGCGAGGGTTCGCCCCAATCCAGGCTGTCGGCCGGGGTGTCGGGAGCGGCCGAGACCGCCTCGCGCAGGGTGACCAGCACCAGATCGCCCGGCACGGCGGTGCTGCCCTGGCCGACGACCTGGCGATCGGTCTGGTCGTAATGGATGCATTCGCCCATCTGGCAGCGGGCCAGATACGGCTCGGCCTGGGCGAGGGCGGCGGGCAGGGCGAGGGCGGCGGCAAGGATGAGGGGCTTCATGGGTGTCTCCACA
>NZ_JBQEOI010000148.1:0-358 GCF_052045125.1 Paracoccus sp. 22332 | reverse complement strand
TACAGGAGCAAGGCAAAAGATGCAGATCGGCGATTTATCCCGGCAGACGGGCGTGAACATCGAGACGATCCGTTACTATGAGCGCATTGGGGTTTTGCCCAAGCCTGCCCGCCAGCCGAACGGACGGCGCACCTACAGCCCCGCCGATGCCGAGCGCCTGGGCTTTATCCGCCATGCTCGCGAGCTTGGTTTCGATCTGCCAAGCATCCGCATCCTGCTCGCCTTGCAAGAACGGCCGGAAGCATCATGCGAGGATGCGAGCCGCATTGCCCAAGAGCAGCTTGAGGCAGTCGAAAGCCGGATTGCCCGCCTGCTTCTCTTGCAGGATGAACTGGCCCGAATGGTCAGCGAATGTAGA
>NZ_JBQEOI010000147.1:0-359 GCF_052045125.1 Paracoccus sp. 22332 | reverse complement strand
TGGTGATCAGCGTGGTGGCGCCCGCCGGGGTGACCAGGTCGAGCGCGGTATAGCTGGCGTCGCCCGCCATGAAGGCCGGGCGCGTGCCGCTGCAGAACACCTGCACAGGCGCGGGTTCGCCCCAGGCGAGGCTGTCGCCCGGGATGTCGGGATCGGCGGAGACCGCCTGGCGCAGGGTGACCAGGACCAGCTCGCCGGGGACAGTGGCGCTGCCCTGGCCCACGACCTGGCGACCGGTCTGGTCGTAATGGACGCATTCGCCCATCTGGCAGCGGGCCAGATACGGCTCGGCCTGGGCGAGGGCGGCGGGCAGGGCGAGGGCGGCGGCAAGGATGAGGGGCTTCATGGGTGTCTCCACA
>NZ_JBQEOI010000146.1:0-384 GCF_052045125.1 Paracoccus sp. 22332 | reverse complement strand
CATGACCTTGGAGAAGCAGGGCCGGTCGGTCCATGCCGTCACCTTCCGCTGGCGCTGGAAAGACCCGCACGACGCCGCAGATACCGCCAGAGAGAATGAACGCCACAGCGCCGTACGTCGCCGCCAGCAGGACACGGACGACGCCCCGCCCCTCCTTGCAGCAGAACCCCAGACGGAACCGGCTTTGGACTGGTGGCATGGCCTCACCCAAGCGGAGCGCGAGACTTGGGCGGACCGGGTCGGGCGCACCTTCAAGGCCGGAACCCTCACCGTACCTCGGCGCGAGACCGACCTTGCCCGCGCCGCCTTCTCCGCTCATGGACAAGGGGTTCTATCTGGAACCTCTGAATGACGCGGTGCGGAACCATGCCGGAACTCTCCCTT
>NZ_JBQEOI010000145.1:0-453 GCF_052045125.1 Paracoccus sp. 22332 | reverse complement strand
CCCTCCCTGCTGCCGCAGAAAGGGAAAGGGTGGACGACTTTTACGCCGCCCGCAGCAGCTCCATGCCGCCGCTTCCGTGGACTAGTTTCTCACCGCCGTTCTCACTGGAGGCGGCCGGATTGGGGGGCGCCACCGGCCCGGGTCGGCTGATTTATCCTTTTGTAATTGCGTCTTTTTGTAGCGTTCGACAGGAGGATATGGTATCCATCGCCATGTCCGGAACGACCACGCCACTGCCCAATGATCCTGCCGCCTTGAAGGCGATCATTGCTGCGTTGCAGGCAGAAAATCAGAAGATGTCGGCCAGCTTGCGCGCGCATGATCTGCTGGTTCAGGCGCTGCGCGTTCGGATTGCCAAATTGCAAAAGCAGAAGTTCGGAGCCAGTTCGGAAAAGATCGAACGCGAGATCGAGCAACTGGAGCTGGCGCTGGAAGACCTGCAGCTGGCCCTGG
>NZ_JBQEOI010000144.1:0-483 GCF_052045125.1 Paracoccus sp. 22332 | reverse complement strand
AGAGCGCTCAGATATAGTCTCCACTAATGAGGGAAATCACCGTGCCCAGCAGCGCCGTTGCGCTCCGATCCGACAAGCCGCTGACCCCGGCCATGGTCTCTGCCATCTGGGAACTGGCCTCGGCGCTCGACGCCGCCCGCATCCCCGCCGAGGTGGACAACAGCGTCTGGCTGGAAGTCCCCTCGCGGCTGCTGCGCGGCGAGGACGGCCGCAACGATAACGTCTGGCTCCGCGAGTGCCTGATGCGTCTGACCGGGGTGCAGCTCAGCGGCGAGTGGCGGGGCGATCCATGGGGCGCAGTCCTGCTGGCCGAATGGAAGATTACCCAGGGCGGCTCAATGGTGCGGGCGCTGATCCCGCCCGCCGGTGTCCACGCCCTCCGCAGCCCGCAGAACTTCGCCAAGATCGAGGCCCGCGCCGCCCACAGCCTGACTGGCCACGGCCGCCAGCTCTACGTGCTGCTTGCCGACAAGAAGCGCCTTG
>NZ_JBQEOI010000143.1:0-494 GCF_052045125.1 Paracoccus sp. 22332 | reverse complement strand
GGCCATCCTCGACGGACACCCCAGATCCCGCATCGAGGACCTCATGCCCTGGTGCTACGACCAAGCGTCAAGCCTCGCTGCATAGGGCCTCGTCGTCGCGCTTACCCTGGAAGCGGTCTCTCCGGGCTAATATTCTCCGGACCTCATGACTGCGCGAGTTTAGTGAATTTCTTGTAAGCAGCTGCAATACAGTGCCTTTTTCGAGATCGCGGTTGAGCACTTCGATGCCAGTGGCGTTCGTCAAGAAGGAACAGAAATCGAACTCATCGCAGCGCGACGAGTACAATGGGTACCGACAGGCGGACAAGGTACTTTGAGATGCTCCGCCGCGTGCGTCCCGCTTTCCGGTTGTGGCACCGCTCCCGCACTAGCTCTTGCTGCTTGTGCTTCGTAAGCGCGACGACGAGGCCCTATGCAGCGAGGCTTGACGCTTGGTCGTAGCACCAGGGCATGAGGTCCTCGATGCGGGATCTGGGGTGTCCGTCGAGGATGGC
>NZ_JBQEOI010000142.1:0-507 GCF_052045125.1 Paracoccus sp. 22332 | reverse complement strand
CGAGATCGCTGGCGGCCGCGAAGGGATCGTCAAAGGTGCCCAGGTCGGGATGGCAGGCGCGCAGATACATGGTGGTGATCAGCGTGGTGGCGCCCGCCGGGGTGACGAGGTCGAGGGCGGTGTAGCGGCCGTCACCGGACATGAAGGCTGGGCGCGCGGGGCTGCAGAACACCTGCACGGGCGACGGCTCGCCCCAGGCGAGGCCACCGGGCGGGGTGTCGGGATCGGCGGAGACCGCCTCGCGCAGGGTGACCAGGACCAGCTCGCCGGGGACAGTGGCGCTGCCCTGGCCCACGACCTGGCGGTCGATCTGGTCGTAATGGACGCATTCGCCCATCTGGCAGCGGGCCAGGTAGGGCTCGGCCTGGGCGATGGCGGCGGGCAGGGCGAGGGCGGCGGCGAGGATGAGGGGCTTCATGGGTGTCTCCACAGTCGGAAAGGGTCTTTGGAAGAAGGGGCGAGGTCAGTCGACGCAGCGGTCGGGCGTGTCGAGGCAGAGATCCAGGG
>NZ_JBQEOI010000141.1:0-521 GCF_052045125.1 Paracoccus sp. 22332 | reverse complement strand
TTCAGCCTGAAGGGCGGCGACGTGGTGCGCCTGCCGCTGGATGCGCTTCGGATCGCTGTTCCGCTGGTGCTGTATTTCGCCATCCAGTTCCTGGTGAGCTTCGCCATGGGCCGGCTGATCGCCAGGGACTACCCGCGCACCACGGCTATCGCATTCACTGCCGCCGGCAACAATTTCGAACTGGCGATTGCCGTCGCCATCGCGGCCTACGGCCTGGCTTCCCCGGTCGCGTTCGCGGCCGTGATCGGTCCGCTGGTCGAGGTGCCGGTGCTAATCCTGCTGGTCAACGTCGCCCTGCGGCTTGGCGACCGCTGGTTTCCCAACGATGCCATGCTGAAGGAGGCCCGCGCATGATCCCCGACCTGCCGAACCTGTCGCCCGAGGCCATCCGCCAGCCGGACCTTCCCCCGGTTCCGCGCGCAACCCATCCGCCGCGCATCCTGCTGCTCTATGGCTCGCTGCGGGAACGCTCCTACAGCCGCTTTGCCACGCTGGAGGCCGAACGGCTGCTGCGTCACTTC
>NZ_JBQEOI010000140.1:0-528 GCF_052045125.1 Paracoccus sp. 22332 | reverse complement strand
GGCGCTGCTCACCTGCGCCCGCTACCCGGACACGCCCCGGCTGGCCGGCCTGCACCGCCAGTGCCAGGAGTTGTCGGCCGCCTTCCAGCAGCGACATGGCGAGGCCTACTGTGCCCGCCTCTATGCGGAGGCCGAGGCGGAGGAGGAGCTGCACGACGCCGCTCTCGACGTGGGCCAGCGCGGCATGGTGCCGCTGCGCCGGCTCATCTGCCACCTGCCGCTCGCCGCCACCCTGACCCGGCATGGCGGGCTCTTCCGCGAGACCCGCTACGAGATCAGCCTGCAGGCCCAGGGGAAACGCGGCGCGCGGACCCTGACCGGCACCCTGACGCCGGCCGGGGCGCCGGACGTCTGGCGCCTCACCGGGATCACGCTGGAGCCGGGTCCGCTGCGCGCGGATCTCGATCCCGACGCGCCCGCCACCCTGGATCTCTGCCTCGACACGCCCGACCGCTGCGTCGACTGACCTCGCCCCTTCTTCCAAAGACCCTTTCCGACTGTGGAGACACCCATGAAGCCCCTCATCCT
>NZ_JBQEOI010000139.1:0-533 GCF_052045125.1 Paracoccus sp. 22332 | reverse complement strand
GGCTGCGCCAGCTGGAAAGCTACGCCGCCACGGGCCTGCTCAACCGCGCGCCAAAGGGGTCACTTTTGGGCGCCGATCGGGGGGGCCGTTTGGATGCCGATTGACATCGGGGCCAGGTCCTTCCGATGCCCAAGGGGCGTCCAGCTGCGCGTGAAGATGCGTCCGGCCGGCAGATCGAGGAAGCGGTCCTCGACTACGGGCGTGTTGTTGGAAAGGTCGGTCATGATCTGTCCTTACATGATGAGCCGGAGGATGCCTGCGGAGCTGATGGCAAGCAGGACGACCGGCAGCAGCGGCAGGCGTGTCGCCGCCAGGATGGTGAGGGCCAGCGCGATCATGTCGGCGGGCCTTCCGGTGACGAAATGCGGGGCGATGACCGTGATGAGAACGCATCCGGGTGCGGTCTCCATCACCGCGGCCATTCTGGGGCTCACGGTCCGGTCGCGCAGCAGGAGATAGCCGTCGATCCGGGTCAGATAGGTGACTAACGCCATCATCAGGATGGTGAGGATCACAAGAGGGTCGATCATTGC
>NZ_JBQEOI010000138.1:0-535 GCF_052045125.1 Paracoccus sp. 22332 | reverse complement strand
CGGGTGTGCCCTATGATGTGGACGTGACCCTGACCGACGGCAATGGTTCTCGCACCTATACGACCAATGCCGTGTTGGTCCCGGCAGCGAGTGAACCAGCCTCCTACACCTCGGCGGGCACGGGGTCGGTCTACAATACCGCGTCCCAGACCCAGCACACGATTGCCGCCGTGCCGCTGGGCGCGACCAGTGCGGATCGCTTCATCGAGCTTGACCTCAATGCGTATCTGATCACCGACAGCACCGCCGTCATCACCGGGATCAGCATCGGGGGCGTGGCCGCGACGCAGCGGGCGGCCCAAGCCAACGGCAACGAAACCAGGCTGCGCACCGGCCTGTGGCGGGCAGCCGTCCCCACCGGCACGACCGGCGATGTGGTCATCACGCTGGACAAGCCATCCGCTCTGATCGCGGGCTGCCATGCTTTCCGGGCGATCCGCATGATTTCGGGCACGCCGACCTTCGGGAATATCAGCCCCGGCGCCGGGGCTGTCCTTTCCACCACGGTGGCGACCGCTCCTGGGGACCGGATCAT
>NZ_JBQEOI010000137.1:0-535 GCF_052045125.1 Paracoccus sp. 22332 | reverse complement strand
ATGATCCGGTCCCCAGGAGCGGTCGCCACCGTGGTGGAAAGGACAGCCCCGGCGCCGGGGCTGATATTCCCGAAGGTCGGCGTGCCCGAAATCATGCGGATCGCCCTGAAAGCATGGCACCCCGCGATCAGGGCGGACGGCTTGTCCAGCGTGATGACGACATCGCCGGTCGTGCCGGTGGGGACGGCCGCCCGCCACAGGCCGGTGCGGAGGCGTGGCTCGTTGCCATTCGCCTGGGCCGCCCGCTGCGTGGCGACCACGCCCCCGATGCTGACCCCGGTGATGACGGCGGTGCTGTCGGTGATCAGATACGCATTGAGGTCAAGCTCGATGTAGCGATCCGCACTCGCTGCGCCCAGCGGCACGGCGGCAATCGTGTGCTGTGTCTGGGACGTGGTATTGTAGACCGACCCCGTGCCAGCCGAGGTATAGGAGGCTGGTTCACTCGCTGCCGGGACCAACACGGCATTGGTCGTATAGGTGCGAGAACCATTGCCGTCGGTCAGGGTCACGTCCACATCATAGGGCACACCCG
>NZ_JBQEOI010000136.1:0-539 GCF_052045125.1 Paracoccus sp. 22332 | reverse complement strand
CGTCGAGGATGAGCCGCACGATCTCTTCGCCGGTCAGGTCGCGGGCGGACCAGGCGTCCCAGTCGACCTTCACCTTGCGCCAGGCGCGGCTGACCACGTCCTTGCTCACCGCCCCTTCGAATAAGCCAAACAGCGCCCGCTTGACGCGCCGGGTATTGGTGCCGGCCAGATAGACCGCCGCGATCAGGGCCTCGGCCTTCTTGGTCAGCCGCCTGTAGCGGGGCAGTGCCTTCGAGCGCCATTCGGTGATCTTGCCGGCTTCGTTCTCGATCCGGGCACGAGGAACCCGCACCGTCTCGGTGCCGAATGTGCCGGTCAGCTGCCGATCGCGGTGCCCGTGGCGGTAGCCCCTGGCCCGCTCATTGCCGCGGCCGTAACGAAGCCGACCAAGAAAGGCGGCAAGTTCCTCTTCGAACATGGCTTCAATGGTGGCCCGGACATTCGCCCGCAGGCGATCCTCGATCGGATCATACCCGCCTGCGTCGGGCAGTGGCGAAAAGGACGAGCTATCGGTATTCTGCTTCATGGCGTGATCTCCC
>NZ_JBQEOI010000135.1:0-545 GCF_052045125.1 Paracoccus sp. 22332 | reverse complement strand
TGACGCCCGCGCCGTCGCGGCGCGTCCTCCTCTCTCCCCATCCTCCTGTCACCCGCGCCGGCGGGCCGCGCCCGCATGTCTTTCCGAAGGATCCCTCCCATGACCCGATCTTTTCCCGCCCTGCTCGGCACCGTGGCCACGCTGTGTCTTGTCTCGCCCGCGCTTGCCGAGGAGGCCCGCTACTACACCTCGCAGTCCGTCACCTGCGACGGCCGCAGCCATGTCCTGGAGCTGCGCGTCGCCCCGGAGGACGAGCCCAACATCCGGCTGTTCTGGCGGGGCACGGACAACCGCATCTCGGGGCGCGACTGGCACCTGCCGGCGGAGTTCCTGGCGGGACAGCCGGTCGTCCTCGACCAGGCCGCCACCTATCCCAAGGCCAGGCTGGAGGGCCTCGACGGCGACGCGCCGACGCTGCGGCCCATGGGCTTCGACGGCGCCCCCCTGCCCGATTGCGAGGCCTTCGTCTTCGCGCCGGCGGACGCCCCCGCCGCCCGCTACGACGCCGTGCTGGCGATGCTGGAGGCGGACGCGCCCTCTCCCGC
>NZ_JBQEOI010000134.1:0-591 GCF_052045125.1 Paracoccus sp. 22332 | reverse complement strand
GGCCTCGCCATGTCGCTGCTGGAAGGCGGCCGACAACTCCTGGCACTGGCGGTGCAGGCCGGCCAGCCGGGGCGTGTCCGGGTAGCGGGCGCAGGTGAGCAGCGCCGCCGAGGCCGGGCTGCCGGGCTCGAGCCCCGCATAGGCGGCCGCCAGGCGCTCGGCCTCCGCCGCCAGCACCCGGTCGCGCTTGGGGGCCACGCGGGCCTCGGCCTCCTGTGCGGCCGCACGCAGCGCGGCCACGGCCGCGTCGAAGGCGTCGCTTGCCGGGCGTGGGCCAAAATCCGGCAGGACCGCATAGCCGTCGGTGGCAAGCGCGTCCTCAAAGCTCTCGCCGGCTGCCTCGGCGCGGGCCGCCATCTCGGCGATCCGCGCCGTGCCGACACGTTCCAGATGCGCGGCGGCGACCTCCTCGCAGCCCTGGGTGATCCGCGCGGCAAGGGCGGCGTCCATGCCGACCATGGCGCCGATGTGCCGTGCGCAATGGCCGGTGATCGCGGCGATGTCGGTCTCGTCCGCGACGCCCTGGGCCAGTTCCTGCGCCAGCACCGGGACGGCGGTCTCGAGGAGACGCGTGGTGGCGGGCCGCAGGAC
>NZ_JBQEOI010000133.1:0-614 GCF_052045125.1 Paracoccus sp. 22332 | reverse complement strand
ACGCCGTGCTGGCGATGCTGGAGGCGGACGCGCCCTCTCCCGCCGATCTGGCCGCCGCCCGCGCCGCCGCCGAGGCCCTGCCGCCGCCGGCGCTGCTGCCGCCGCTTGACCAGCAGACCAAGCGCCAGGCGGTCCAGGAGGGGCTGAAGACGATGGGCGCGCGCATGGTCGAGCGCGCCCGCATCCTGGCGGGCGAGATCGAGGGCGACGAGGCGGTGGCGCTCTTGCCCGCCATGCGCGACGCCTGGCGCGCCAGCCGGGATCGGACCGAGGCCGAGCTGCTGACCGAGCTGCAGGACAGCCGCGCCCTGGCGCTGCTGATGGCGGGCCGCGATGTGACCGCCATGGCCGAGACCGCTCCCGCGCGGCTCTGCGCGACCGTCGACGGCACCGGCACCCATGTCATGTCGCAGGGCTTCGGCAGGGCCGGAGAGGAGACGCTGCTGGAGATCGCCTCGGGCCTGCCGCTGGAGCATTGGACGCGCGAGGTTGCCGAAGCCACCATCGCGCTGTCGCAGAGCTGCGCCAGCAACCGCTACGAGACCCTGGTGGCCCAGGCCTGGCCCCGGATCGAGGCGCGCATCGCCGGCATGGACAAGCTGCGCGACACCATC
>NZ_JBQEOI010000132.1:0-615 GCF_052045125.1 Paracoccus sp. 22332 | reverse complement strand
CAGCAGCGCCGGCGGCGGCAGGGCCTCGGCGGCGGCGCGGGCGGCGGCCAGATCGGCGGGAGAGGGCGCGTCCGCCTCCAGCATCGCCAGCACGGCGTCGTAGCGGACGGCGGGGGCGTCCGCCGGCGCGAAGACGAAGGCCTCGCAATCGGGCAGGGGGGTGCCGTCGAAGCCCATGGGCCGCAGCGTCGGCGCGTCGCCCTCCAGGCCGCTCACCTGTGCCTTCGGGTAGTTCGCAACCCGGTCCAGGACGACGCTTTGCCCTTCCAGGAACTCCGCCGGCAGGTGCCAGTCCCGCCCCGAGATGCGGTTGTCCTGCCCGCGCCAGAACAGCCGGATGTTGGGCTCCTCGGCCGGGGCGACGCGCAGCTCCAGGACATGGCCGCGGCCGTCGCAGGTCACCGATGGCGCGGTGTAATAGCGGGCCTCCTCGGCAAGCGCGGCCGAGACGAAGGCGGGCGAGACAAGACACAGCGTGGCCACCGAGCCGAGCAGGGCGGAGAAAGATGGGGTCATGGGAGGGATCCTTCGGAAAGACATGCGGGCGCGGCCCGCCGGCGCGGGTGACAGGAGGATGGGGAGAGAGGAGGACGCGCCGCGACGGCGCGGGCGTCA
>NZ_JBQEOI010000131.1:0-616 GCF_052045125.1 Paracoccus sp. 22332 | reverse complement strand
GCGGGAGAGGGCGCGTCCGCCTCCAGCATCGCCAGCACGGCGTCGTAGCGGGCGGCGGGGGCGTCCGCCGGCGCGAAGACGAAGGCCTCGCAATCGGGCAGGGGGGTGCCGTCGAAGCCCATGGGCCGCAGCGTCGGCGCGTCGCCCTCCAGGCCCTCCAGCCTGGCCTTGGGATAGGTGGCGGCCTTATCCAGGACTACCGGGGTGCCGGCGAGGAACTCCGCCGGCAGGTGCCAGTCGCGCCCCGAGATGCGGTTGTCCTGCCCGTGCCAGAACAGCCGGATGTTCGGTTCCTCGTCCGGGGCGACGCGCAGCTCCAGGACATGGCTGCGGCCGTCGCAGGTGACAGACTGCGAGGTGTAGTAGCGGGCCTCGGCGGCGAAGGCGGCCGAGACGAGAGCGGGCGAGACAAGGCACAGCGTGGCCACGGAGCCGAGCACGGCGGAAAAAGATCGGGTCATGGGAAGGATCCTTCGGAAAGACATGCGGGCGCGGCCCGCCGGCGCGGGCGACAGGAGGATGGGGAGAGAGGAGGACGCGCCGCGACGGCGCGGGCGTCAGGCGCCTGGCGAGGCTATGGACCGTCGCGCGCGCGGGGGCAGGCGGCCGGGCGGGG
>NZ_JBQEOI010000130.1:0-629 GCF_052045125.1 Paracoccus sp. 22332 | reverse complement strand
AGTACGACCTGTCGGGCTTCGAGCCGATGCGGTTCGAGTTCGCGCCGAAGGCGGCTTCGCTGAACATGCGCCTGCCCGCCGCGCTGCTCGACGCGGTGAAGGCCAAGGCCAAGGCCCGCGGCATCCCCTACACGCGCTATGTGCGGATGCTGCTGGAAGCGGACGTGGCCCCGCCCCGGTGAGCTGACCGGCGGGCGCTACGCCTCGGGGGCGGCCCAGGTGGCACGGGCAGCTCTCTCACCTGCCACGCCGCCCCAGCGGCCAGGTCGGCAGGCTGGGAAAATCAGAAAACCGCAAAGAGGCGCTGTAACGCCCCACAGGGGCCTCTCAGCCCCTCGATAGGGAAATCCACCCAAGAACCAGAGACGGGCCTCTACGGGGTCTCTCCGTGGCTCTGAGGGGCCATTGCTGCTTGCCCCTCCGGTGCCCTCGCCAGAACGGCATCCCTGCCCCTTGCTCCCGGATCGTTGCCTTGCAGCCCCACTCGGCAGGCTCGGAGAGCGGCCCTGAATCCCCCTGATCTGTGAAGGCTGTTTTCGGATGTGTGTTAATGGCAGGAAATGTAACTTGGATACTTCACAACTGCCAAGTTGGATACTTCACACATGCCAAGACGCAAGTTCAGCCGC
>NZ_JBQEOI010000129.1:0-630 GCF_052045125.1 Paracoccus sp. 22332 | reverse complement strand
CCGGCAGGATCTTCGACAGCATTGGTTCTGTCAGGGCTACAAAATCGGCGAGCCGCGCCACCGGCACGGCGACGTCATGCTTGATCTGCGGTCCCTCGCGCCGTTGTCGGCCTTCCTCCGTCTCGGCGAGGTTCATCAAAGCGGTTTGCAGAGCCTGAACCGGCTCAGAAGCCAGGCTGTCGCGCCGCGCGCAAACAGGGGGAAACCCCAGCCATTCCGACCGGGCGATCACGCGTGTACGCGCGGTCAGACCCGGTTCGATCACGGCCAGCGCTTCCCAGACATAGCCATCGACGCTGCCGGATCGCACCAGGCCATCCGCGACCGCGCGCACCACGTTACGGTGGCTGTCGCGTTGCCCCTAAATCGGCTCTGCCTCAATCTGTGTGGCGGAGGGGCAGCATTCTTGCCCTCAACAGTTCTGGCCCGGCTCGGCCGTACATGGCGCGTTTGAGGGTCTTCAGACGATTAATCTGACCTTCTGCTTGGCCGTTGCTCCAGGGCATCTCGATAGCGTTTTTTACGGGTCCGTTGCATTAATGCCGCTTCGGCGCAGTAAAAGCAGGAGCTGCGATCATCAAGCGGCTTCCGGGAAGAGTTTGGCGACGAAGTCGATCTCGTTTTCAACTC
>NZ_JBQEOI010000128.1:0-664 GCF_052045125.1 Paracoccus sp. 22332 | reverse complement strand
GCGAAGCGGGTGTTCGACCGGCTTCGTGACGAATGCGGGTTCACCGGCGGCTACACGATCATCAAGGATTACATCCGGGAGCGGGAACGGCGGGGCCAGGAAGTGTTCGTGCCGCTGGCGCATCCACCGGGCCATGCGCAGGCCGACTTCGGCGAGGCGATGGTCAGGATTGGCGGTGTCGAGCAGAAGGCCCACTTCTTCGTGCTGGACCTGCCGCATAGCGACGCCTGTTACGTCCGTGCCTATCCGGCGGCGGTGGCCGAGGCCTGGGTGGACGGCCACATCCACGCCTTTGCCTTCTTTGGGGCGGTCCCCAAGTCGATTGTTTATGACAACGACCGTTGCCTGGTGGCGAAGATCCTGCCCGATGGCACCCGCAAGCGAGCCGTCCTGTTCAGCGGCTTCCTGTCGCATTACCTGATCCGGGATCGCTATGGCCGTCCTGGCAAAGGCAATGACAAGGGGAATGTCGAGGGCCTGGTGGGCTATTGCCGCCGCAACTTCATGGTGCCGCTTCCCGAGTTCGCGACCTGGGAAGCGTTCAACCTTTGGCTGGAAGAGCAATGCCGCAAGCGCCAGCACGATGTCCTGCGCGGCGAAAGCGAAACGATCGGCGAGCGGCTGCAACGCGATCTGGCTGCCATGCGCCCCCTCCCGGTCGCGC
>NZ_JBQEOI010000127.1:0-667 GCF_052045125.1 Paracoccus sp. 22332 | reverse complement strand
CCACCGAGAACCCCTAAATGACGCAGTACGCAACCATGCCGGAACTGTCCCTTTCCCAAGCCGCGAAGCTGACGGGAAAAAGCAAATCTACGATCAACAGGGCCATCAAAACCGGAAGGCTCAGTGCAACTCGCCATGAGGATGGCAGCTATTCGATTGATCCGGCGGAACTCCTGCGGGCGTTCAGCCTGGAACCTCAAGGGGGTTCAGAAAGACGCGATGCGGAACCGGATGGAACCCGTCTCCTCGAACGCATTGAAGTCCTGGAAGCGATGCTGAACCGTGAACGCGAGATCGCGGCGGACCTGAAGGAGGACCGGGACCGCTGGCGACAGCAGGCGACAGCCTTGCTGACCGATCAGCGTCCCACAACCTCGGCCGCTACCCCGTGGTGGCCTTGGCGCAGAAAAACCCCATGACGGCATTGCTGGACCTGAACACTGGCCGGTTCATCACCGCCTGACGCTTGATCTCTGAAACTCCTTGACGCTCATGGTCCATCCAATCAACTACTCATTATAAGTTGAGGAGTTGATTCGATGAACGAGCCTCAAGCTCTGGCCGCCTTCGCGGCCCTGTCCCAGGAAACGCGGCTGCGGATCGTGCGCCTGCTGGTTGAGGCTGGGCCGGAAGGCATGGCCGCAGGAGCAATCGGCGAAGCTCTCGG
>NZ_JBQEOI010000126.1:0-674 GCF_052045125.1 Paracoccus sp. 22332 | reverse complement strand
CCAGGGCCAGCTGCAGGTCTTCCAGCGCCAGCTCCAGTTGCTCGATCTCGCGTTCGATCTTTTCCGAACTGGCTCCGAACTTCTGCTTTTGCAATTTGGCAATCCGGACGCGCAGCGCCTGAACCAGCAGGTCATGGGCGCGCAAGCTCGCCGACATCTTCTGATTTTCTGCCTGCAACGCGGCAATGATCGCCTTCAAGGCGGCAGGATCATTGGGCAGTGGCGTGGTCGTTCCGGACATGGCGATGGATACCATATCCTCCTGTCGAACGCTACAAAAACACGCAATTACAGGAAGATAAATCAGCCGACCCGGGCCGGTGGCGCGCCCCAGTCCGGCCGCCTCCAGTCAATTCCCTCCCACAGCATGGCCATCTGCGCCGATGTCAGACGCGCAGTCCCGTCCTTGCTGTTCGGCCAGGGAAAGCGCCCGCGTTCCAGCACCTTGTAGTAAAGGCAGAAGCCTTGGCCGTCCCAATACAAGAGCTTCAATCTGTCGCCACGCCGACCGCGGAACGCAAACACCGCCCCGCCTGCCGGCTTCTGGCGCAACTGATCCTGCGCCAGAGCCGCCAAACCCTCGATGCCCTTGCGCATGTCGGTCACCCCGCAGGCCAGATAAACCCGGACACCGGTGCCGGGCCCGATCATGCCGCCTCCACCACCCGGATCAA
>NZ_JBQEOI010000125.1:0-676 GCF_052045125.1 Paracoccus sp. 22332 | reverse complement strand
GGCGCGGAAGGCCGCTCTGGCGGCCAAGGAACTGTCCGTCAGCAATCAGATTGAGTTTGACTTCTTCGGAGGAGGCAACGTGTCCATTGCATTCCAGTACCAGGACGCCGTGACCGAACGCCTGTTTGCGGCGGCGAAAACGCCTGCGCAGGCGTTTCACGCGCAGGCGGTGCTCTGGCAGATCACCCGCAACCTCGCGTGGCAGTCCTACGAATGCACCAAGACCGCTGCCGACCTGTGTGAGGTGATGCGAACCGACAAAGGAGATATGGCTCGCGCTCTGGACCTTCTGGAGCAGGTGGGGGCCATCCGGCGGATGAAACGTGGGCGGGTGAAGATCATCACCGTGACGCCAGAAGGGGCATTCCGGGGCAACGTGAACAGCCACGCGCAAGCTGTTGAACGCTACAAGCTGGACGTGATTGAGGGCGGTAAGTCCGACCAGACCCCCGAGTAGCCGACCGGTCGGCTACCGGTTCCGGAAACCGATACCGACCACCCTGCCGACCGGCCCCGACCACCCAAGGAACCACCGTGCCGCTGACGCTGAACCAGGCTGCCAAGACCTGCGGCCGCTCCAAGTCTACCCTTCTGAATGCCATCAATAGTGGGCGCATGAGCGCGCCCAAGGATGATCGGGGTCGCTACGCCATCGACCCGGCAGAGTTGCACCGTG
>NZ_JBQEOI010000124.1:0-714 GCF_052045125.1 Paracoccus sp. 22332 | reverse complement strand
GAGCAATGCCGCAAGCGCCAGCACGATGTCCTGCGCGGCGAAAGCGAAACGATCGGCGAGCGGCTGCAACGCGATCTGGCTGCCATGCGCCCCCTCCCGGTCGCGCCCTTTGATGCCTGCGACCAGGACAGTGGCCGCGTCTCGTCCCAGTGTCTGGTGCGCTACAAGACCAACGACTACTCGGTGCCGGTTGCCTTCGGCCATCAGGATGTCTGGATCCGGGCCTATGTCCACGACGTGGTGATCGGTTGTCGGGGCGAGGTCATTGCCCGCCATCCCCGCTGCTGGGATCGCGAGGAGATCGTCTTCGACCCGATCCACTACCTGCCGCTGCTGGAGCAGAAGATCAACGCACTCGATCAGGCCGCACCATTGCAAGGCTGGGAACTCCCCGAGGCGTTCGCCACCCTGCGCCGGCTGATGGAAGCGCGCATGAACCGGCATGGCCGACGCGAATACGTCCAGGTCCTGCGGTTGCTCGAGACCTTCGATCTGGCTGATCTCCATGCCGCAGTGAAGCAGGCGCTTCAGATGGGCGCAATCGGCTTCGACGCCGTGAAGCACCTGCTGCTTTGCCGTGTTGAACACCGTCCACCCCGGCTGGACCTGGACTGTTATCCCTATCTGCCCAAGGCCACGGTCGAGAAGACGAAGGCCGGTTCCTACATGCGGCTGTTGTCGGGCAATGCGGAGGACGCGGCATGAGCGATGCCC
>NZ_JBQEOI010000123.1:0-724 GCF_052045125.1 Paracoccus sp. 22332 | reverse complement strand
CACCCTTCAGCAGTTCATCCAGAAGTTCCTTGGAGATCGTCATGCATGCTTCCTTTCGGTGAAGCATGGACCGGATCACTCATACACAGAAGATCGGACACTCTCCCTTTCCTCCAGCCCTAACCACAACCGATCCTACGGAGATCAATCATGGCTACCCCATCCCCTAGCACGCCGTCTGGCGTGACAACACCCTCTGCCCACTTCACACATACCGAGATTTCGCGGTGGTTCTCCCGCCTGATCGGATCGGTCAGCGGCTATATCGAGGCCGAGCGCGACATTGAGCATGCGGCGTCCTGGGATCCGGCGTTCCTGCACTGGCACCGTGACGCCGAGGTGGCGCGATGCGCGGTGCTTTCCACCATCGACCACATCCGGGTCGCCGTGCCCGTGCGCCCAGAGGACCAGCCGCTGAAGCGCATGGCGCTGCTCCTGTTCGCGCTGATCGAGTCCAGTTCGTCCTCGGAGTTCCTGCGCCTCGCCGCCTGGCTTGAGCGGAGCGACGGGCGTTTCGCCTGCCCGGGCAGCGGGCCGGTGGCGCGGCGCGTCGGCGCGATGCTGACGGCGGCGCGGATGCAGGTGGCCGACCTGGCCTCGCTGACGGCGCTTGTCGACCCGCTGGAGATCGCGACGGCCGACAGCGCCGACGATCCGGTGCCGGTCGCGGCCTGACAGCCGCCTTTCCCTCACATCCCTCCCTGCCGTGACCGGTGCGTGCTGC
>NZ_JBQEOI010000122.1:0-749 GCF_052045125.1 Paracoccus sp. 22332 | reverse complement strand
ACCTGGCCTATTATGTCAGGACCGCCCAGGACCTGAAGGCCGCCGGCGCGCATGTGCTGGGCCTGAAGGACATGGCGGGCCTGCTGAAGCCCGCCGCCGCGCGGATCCTCATCAAGGCGCTGAAGGAGGAGGTGGGCCTGCCGGTCCATTTCCACACCCACGACACGTCGGGCCTCGCGGGGGCGACGATCCTGGCGGCCGCCGATGCGGGCGTGGACGCAGTGGACGCGGCCATGGACGCCTTCTCGGGCGGCACCTCGCAGCCTTGCCTTGGCTCCATCGTCGAGGCGCTGGAGGGGACCGAGCGCGATACCGGCCTGGATATCGCGGCGATCCGGCAGATCAGCAACTACTGGGAACGCGTCCGCGAGACCTACGCGGCGTTCGAAAGCGGCCTGCAATCCCCGGCATCGGAGGTCTATCTGCACGAGATGCCGGGCGGGCAGTTCACCAATCTCAAGGCGCAGGCCCGGTCGATGGGGCTGGAGGATCGCTGGCACGAGGTGGCCCAGGCCTATGCCGATGTGAACCGCATGTTCGGCGACATCGTGAAGGTCACGCCGTCGTCCAAGGTGGTGGGCGACATGGCACTGATGATGGTGGCCCAGGGGCTGACGCCGCAGCAGGTCATGGACCCGGCGGTCGAGGTCAGCTTCCCCGACAGCGTGGTGGACATGATGAAGGGCAACCTGGGCCAGCCCCCCGGCGGCTGGCCCGAGGCCTTGCAGCGCAAGGTGCTGAAGGGCGAG
>NZ_JBQEOI010000121.1:0-779 GCF_052045125.1 Paracoccus sp. 22332 | reverse complement strand
AGACCCCGTAGCGCACAAGGGCACTGACGGGTGGCATCACGCCCATTTCAAGCCGCCGAGCCCGCGACCCGCGACCGGAAAAGGTCAAAAATCGAGGTGCCCATAAGTCAATGGCGGTTTTCTCGCCAACCGGACTGAACCTCGTTCTCTGTCTCAGCCGGACGTCCAAGCGGCAGGTTCCACTCTTTCACTGAAAAAAGATGTTGGACTGTTGGACTGCTGGACCGGCAAAAATGCAGAACCGCAGGCAGGGCTGCGGAGAAGCAACTCTGGCACCTGTCGGATGGACCCCACGAAAGTGATATCCCCCCCATGCTGGAAGGTTCAATCAATCAACATGGGGGAGTGGAGACTCGCTGGTCTACGCTATGTCTCTTTGGATCAAGCTCTTCTTCTGGCAGGCGGCGCGCAATCCGTCGAGTCTTCTTCTACAAGGAGGCGGCTATCCCGCGCGAAGCCCAAGGGCATCTGTGCGCAGGCTGGCTGATCGGGACGAGCCAAAAGGAGCTTGGCCTTGGCCACCAACTTCAGGCTGATGCCGTTTGAAGACGGTTTTATGCGCCAGCACCCTAACGCAGGTTTGCTGGAAGAGGATGCAATACCCTTCACATGACAAGCTCTACAGTGTGAACAGCCGAGGAACGGCACCTCGAGCCGTTCACCCCCGGATTGTATGTAAGCGCGACGCTGATCCCCTCCTGCCGCTGGTGATCTGAACGGGCCAATCTCCGTGCGCATGAACGTCGGAGGTGTTGGCTTGGAACGAGACGGCAAAATGG
>NZ_JBQEOI010000120.1:0-787 GCF_052045125.1 Paracoccus sp. 22332 | reverse complement strand
ACCCTTCAGCAGTTCATCCAGAAGTTCCTTGGAGATCGTCATGCATGCTTCCTTTCGGTGAAGCATGGACCGGATCACTCATACACAGAAGATCGGACACTCTCGTTGCGGCGATATTCGCGCATCTCTTCTCGAAGTCTGATGCTGCTTTCAACGTCGTCCCAGCGTTTTGAAGCGCGCCCACGGGCGAACCCATCCCTGGACGACATCTCCAGCAGATAACGTGTAGCATCCTTCGCAATGCGAAGTTTATCAGCTTCGTAATGGTCCCACTCTCGCTCGACAGCCAATTCAGAGACTGCTTTTTCTGTGATGTCATAGATCTTGACGCCTTCAGACGCCGAGACAAGCTCAAGAAAAAACTTGATCGCCTCCGCAGCCTGGTATTCCTGACTGCCATCATTGCTGATACTCGCGCGCATCAAGCGCCGGACAAAATCAGCAAGCGTATGCCCCATGAATTCTGCATTGGCATTTGCTTGCATTAAGGCACGTTCGTAATCGTCTGACATACATCACCCCACCGCAAAAACCTTCATGACTTCATCCCCGAGATGATTAATCACCTTCACGGCTATCCGGCCCGATTTCGGCTTCGGGAAAGGGCGGGATATGTCGGAGTAAAGGCTGTCCCAAGCGTCTTCGTCAATCTCGGCCTTCAATGAGGTTTTCAGCGCCTTGTAGGTCATGTTGACAAATGGCGGAGCCAGAGCCTGATGCAGGCGATGTCAATGAAGCCGAGGAAACTGTCTGCAGTTTTGTCGTAACGGGTCGCCAGCCGTCGGCT
>NZ_JBQEOI010000119.1:0-867 GCF_052045125.1 Paracoccus sp. 22332 | reverse complement strand
TCAGCGTGGTGGCGCCCGCCGGGGTGACCAGGTCGAGCGCGGTATAGCTGGCGTCGCCCGCCATGAAGGCCGGGCGCGTGCCGCTGCAGAACACCTGCACGGGCGACGGCTCGCCCCAATCCAGGCTGTCGGCCGGGGTGTCGGGAGCGGCCGAGACCGCCTCGCGCAGGGTGACCAGCACCAGATCGCCGGGCACGGCGGTGCTGCCCTGGCCGACGACCTGGCGATCGGTCTGGTCGTAATGGATGCATTCGCCCATGTGGCAGCGGGCCAGATACGGCTCGGCCTGGGCGAGGGCGGCGGGTAGGGCGAAGGCGGCGGCAAGGAGGAAGGGCTTCATGGGTGTCTCCACAATCGAAAAAGGTCTTCGGGAAAGTCTTCGGAAAGGACGGGCGGGGGGATCAGTCGACGCAGCGGTCGGCATGGGCGAGGCAAAGATCCAGGGTGGCAGGCGCGTCGGGATCGAGATCCGCGCGCAGGGGACCCGGCTCCAGCGTGATCCCGGTGAGGCGCCAGACGCCCGGCGCCCCGGCCGGCGCCAGGGTGCCGGACAGCGTCCGCGCGCCGGTTTTCCCCTGGGCCTGCAGGCTGACCTCGTAGCGGGTCTCGCGGAAGAGCCCGCCATGCCGGGTCAGGGTGGCGGCAAGCGGCAGGTGGCAGACGAGCCGGCGCAGCGGCACCATGCCGCGCTCCCCCACGTCGAGAACGGCGTCGTGCAGATCCTCCTCCGCCTCGGCCTCCTCGTAAAGACGCCCGCACCGGGCCTCGCCATGTCGCTGCTGGAAGGCGGCCGACAACTCCTGGCACTGGCGGTGCAGGCCGGCCAGCCGGGGCGTGTCCGGGTAGCGGGCGCAGGTGAGCAGCGCC
>NZ_JBQEOI010000118.1:0-880 GCF_052045125.1 Paracoccus sp. 22332 | reverse complement strand
GGAAAGACGCAAAACATCCCTCTGAAACGATAAAGCCTCCGATCAAGACAACCATGGCGCGGGGTAGAGCAGCCCGGTAGCTCGTCAGGCTCATAACCTGAAGGTCGTAGGTTCAAATCCTACCCCCGCAACCAAATCTATCCGCGTTATCAAAAGCTTACGCGCCGCCCTCCGGGGCGGCGTTTGCGTTTCCAACACCCGTGGAAGCACTGTGGAAGCAAGAGGGGCCGAAGTCCTTCATATCGCTTCGTAAATCGGTGCCTGCAATGAGCGTTGCTCCCAGTGCTGATCGATGGGGAGCATCGCATCGATGCGAGCTGGGGTCCCACTGCCGAAGGCGAGCTTTCGAACGTCTACCGCGAAAACTTCCCGCATCGGCCACTCTTTGGCAATCAGCCGGAGCCCTCATAGCGAAGGCGGGACCAGGAAGGGCACCCCCCCGTATTAGAGCGATATTCAACACTTCCGGGCCCCACTCATCCACCATCTTCCGCGTAGGGGTCCGGAGTCAGGATTGGCCATGGGCGGCCAGATGCAAGATGAGGATGGCGCGGCTCGGCATCTGGAGCGCCGTACCTGTCTCGGATCTTGTCGATCTCGGTAAGGCAGCGAGCGGCAGGGTCGTTCTTGTCGCCGTCACCCGTAAGAGCCAAGAGTTCTCGGCGCAGCCATGTCGAGGGTATGGGCATCACGTCAAAGGCACCGCGCCATGTGTCGGATGGAACGTGGTTGGTTACAGCCGCCTCGATAGAGCGCCAGCCAAGAAAGGATCGTTGGTAAGCGCGACGACGAGGCCCTATGCAGCGAGGCTTGACGCTTGGTCGTAGCACCAGGGCATGAGGTCCTCGATGCGGGATCTGGGGTGTCCGTCGAGGATGGC
>NZ_JBQEOI010000117.1:0-904 GCF_052045125.1 Paracoccus sp. 22332 | reverse complement strand
TACCCTTCAGCAGTTCATCCAGAAGTTCCTTGGAGATCGTCATGCATGCTTCCTTTCGGTGAAGCATGGACCGGACCACTCATACACAGAAGATCGGACACTCTCCATCGCGTCGGGTGGCGCGTCTCAACATCGATGACGACCGGCTTCGTCCTTGATGCCCTGAACCAGGCATCTGCCAGCGGGCGCCGTCCGAGGCTGACAGACTGATCCACCACAGCGACCGCGGCAGCCAGTATTTGTCGATCCGATACACCGAGCGCCTGGCCGAGGCAAGGATCGACACCTCGGTCGGCAGCGTCGGCGATTCCTATGACAATGCCTTGGCGGAAAGCATTATCGGTCTGTTCAAGACCGAGGTCATCAAGTTCCTCGGTCCCTGGAAGTCCGTTGGCCAGGTCGAGTGGGAAACCCTGAAATGGGTCGACTGGTATAACAACACACCCCTGCACAGCGCCATCGGTTACGTCACGCCGAACGAAGCAGAGGAGACCTTCTACGCAAGCTTCAATGCTGCCGAAAAAGCAGCCTAATCAGTGAACTAGAAACGCTCCGGTAAACCCGGGGCGGTTCAGGATGGACGGGGGCCTGCGCTTGATGCCGATCTACCAGAAGCCCAACACCAGCAAGCCGAGGAAGGGTCACAAGACCTATCACTATCTGCTGGGCGGCTGCGGGTGGATCGGCCCGGTCAGGTATGGTGCGCCGATATCACTTGCCTGCCGATGCGGCGCGGCTTCCTGTATCTGGTGGCGATCATGGACTGGTTCGCCCGCAAGGTGCTGGCTTGGCGCATCTCTAACACGCTGGAGGCCGACTTCTGCGTCGAGGCGTTGAATGAGGCCATCCACCGCTTCGGCGCGCCGGGGATCATGAATACGGACCAGGGCTCATAGTTCACGTC
>NZ_JBQEOI010000116.1:0-984 GCF_052045125.1 Paracoccus sp. 22332 | reverse complement strand
GGGGCGGGCGGTGTCAGGCAGCCAGTTTCGATGCAGTGTCGGGTGTCGCGTGTCGCGTGTCGCTTCGCTCCCCGCGACACCCGACACTGACACTAGAGAGCTAAAAATGGACATGCCGGAGGGTAAAAGTGGACGCGCCGGAGGGTATGAATGGACGCGCCGGAGGGTATGAATGGACGCGCCGGAGGGTATGAATGGACGCGCCGGAGGGTAAAAAGGACACTTTATAAATGGACGTGAGTCATTTATAGCGTCCACTTATGAGGGAAATCACTGTGCCGAGCAGCGCTGTTGCGCTTCGATCCGACAAGCCGCTGACCCCGGCCATGGTCTCGGTCGTCTGGGAGCTGGCCTCGGCGCTCGACGCGGCCCGGATCCCCGCCGAGGTGGACAACAGCGTCTGGCTGGAAGTGCCCGCGCGGCTGCTGCGCGGCGAGGACGGACGAAACGACAACATCTGGCTGCGCGAGTGCCTGACGCGCCTGACCGGAGTGCAGCTCAGCGGCGAATGGCGCGGCGATCCCTGGGGCGCGGTCCTGCTGGCCGAATGGAAGATCACCCAGGGCGGCTCGATGGTGCGGGCATTGATCCCGCCCGCTGGCGTCCATGCCCTGCGCAGTCCGCAGAACTTCGCCAAGATCGAGGCCCGCGCTGCCCACAGCCTGACCGGCCACGGCCGCCAGCTCTATGTGCTGCTGGCCGACAAGAAGCGCCTTGGAAGACCGTTCTGGACGTTCACTGTGGATGAATTGCGTTCGCTGATGGGCGTGTCTGATAAGCGCGCCTATGCCGTTTGGGGACAGTTTCGAAAGCGCGTCCTTGATCCTGCTCTAGCGGCGGTGAACGACTATGGCACGGTCGAGGTCAGCATGAGTTTGGAAAAGCAGGGCCGGTCGGTCCATGCAGTCACCTTCCGCTGGCGCTGGAAGGATCCCCACGATGCCGCCGAGACGGTTGCCGAGAATGAACGGCATCGAAACACCC
>NZ_JBQEOI010000115.1:0-1030 GCF_052045125.1 Paracoccus sp. 22332 | reverse complement strand
CCGTGGTGATGGCCAGCGACCTTTTGCATGCGGATGACACCTCGATCCGAGTTCTGGATCGTTCACTTCGCGACAAGGGTCTGGGCAAGGGCGTGAAGAAGGGCCGGATCTGGGCCTATGTGCGGGATCAGCGCCCTTGGGCGGGGGCCGCCCCGCCAGGCGTGACCTACCGGTTTGCTCCAGATTGGAAGGAAGGACATGTTCTCAAACACCTCGGCCAATCCAGCGGCATCCTGCAGGCTGATGCCTACAAGGGCTATGCCAAGCTCTACGATCCCGGAGCAGACGGCGCGGCCCGCTTCCGCGAAGCCGCATGCTGGGCTCATCTGCGGCGAGACTTCCATGATGCCTGGACCCTGACCAAATCCGAGATTGCGCGAGAAGCGCTTGACCGGATCGGTGCGCTTTACGACATCGAGCGCAACATATCGGGCCAGTCGGCCGATGTTCGTCTGGCCGCACGCCGGGCTCACACTAGGCCAAAGGTCGAGGCGTTCCGGGTCTGGGCCGAGCAGCAACTGACCCGCATTCCCGGCAAGAGCGACTTGGCCAAGGCCTTCCGCTATGCTCTCAGCCGCTGGCGCTCATTCTGCCTGTTCCTCGAAGACGGCCGGGTGGCGATCGACAACAATCCGGCCGAGCGAGCCCTGCGCCCGATTGGACTCGGAAGAAAAAATTGGCTCTTCGCGGGGGCCGATACCGGCGCCGAAACACTGGCCCGCGCCATGACGCTCATTGAAACCGCCAAGATGAACGGCCTCGACCCGCAGACCTATCTGGCCGACATCCTGGGCCGCATCCACGACCACAAGATCAATCGGCTTGACGACCTGCTGCCATGGAACTGGTCATCGCGGGCCGCCCCGCAGGCCGAGGCCGCCTGATGGCAACCGTCACTCACATCTGCACCCTCGACTACGTCGCCAAGATGCTGGGCGAAGATCCGGAGCTTCTGGAAGCCATTGTCTACAACGATGACAATCTGACCTATGGCTCCATCATCAGCGTCTACACCGGGCCGGACGAGGCC
>NZ_JBQEOI010000114.1:0-1035 GCF_052045125.1 Paracoccus sp. 22332 | reverse complement strand
TGTCCTTCCATCTGACCCATCTCGAACATGCCGGGCTGATTCAGTCCCGCCGCGACGGGCGTTTCATCATCTACAGCGCCGTCTATTCCGCCTTGGCCGGGCTTGTCGGCTTCCTTTTGAAGGATTGCTGCCAGGGCCACCCCGAGATTTGCGCACCCGCCGTTGCGGCGCTGAACTGTGCCTGCGATCCCATCCTGACCGAAAGCGCCTGAGCATGGATGTCGTCATCTACCATAACCCGGACTGCGGCACCTCGCGCAACACGCTGGCGATGATCCGCAATGCCGAGATCGAGCCGCATGTGATCGAGTATCTGAAGACGCCTCCCTCACGCGCCATGCTGGAACAGCTGATCGCCCGCATGGGGATCACGCCCCGCGACCTGCTGCGCGAGAAGGGCACGCCCTACGGCGGGCTTGGCCTGGGCGACCCGTCCCTGTCCGATGAAGCGCTGCTCGATGCGATGATGGCCCATCCGGTCCTGATCAACCGGCCCATCGTGGTCAGCCCGAAAGGCGTGCGGCTCTGCCGTCCTTCGGAACAGGTTCTGGATCTGCTTCCGCCCCAGAAATCCGCCTTCAGCAAGGAAGACGGCGAACAGGTCGTGGATGCCCAGGGCAACCGCACCCGCTCTGCCTGACCAAGGGACATTGCCATGACCGCCCATCGCCCGGCCACCCGGCTTTCCTTTCTCGACCGATACCTGACGCTCTGGATCTTTGCGGCCATGGCGCTTGGCATCGCGCTCGGGACGATGTTCACGGGCCTGCCGGACGCCCTTCATGGGATGTCGGTCGGCTCGACCAATATCCCGATTGCCATCGGGCTGATCCTGATGATGTATCCGCCGCTGGCCAAGGTCCGCTACGAGGAGCTGCACCAGGTCTTCGCCGACAAGCGCGTCCTGGTTCTGTCGCTGGTGCAGAACTGGTTTATCGGCCCGGTCCTGATGTTCGCCCTCGCCGTGACCTTCCTGCGCGACAGCCCTGAATACATGACCGGCCTGATCCTGATCGGCCTCGCCCGCTGCATCGC
>NZ_JBQEOI010000113.1:0-1234 GCF_052045125.1 Paracoccus sp. 22332 | reverse complement strand
GTCGACGAGCCGTTGCGCCGGTTCGCCTGGCCGGGCGGTGCTTCCTTGCCTTCCTCATAGCCCAAATGCGCGGTCAGCTCCGCGCCCAGCATCCGCTCCATGAGCCGGATCTTCAGCTCCTTCATCAGCCCGGCATCGCCGAGCAGATCCTCAGGGCGCTCAATACCCTTCAGCAGTTCATCCAGAAGTTCCTTGGAGATCGTCATGCATGCTTCCTTTCGGTGAAGCATGGACCGGACCACTCATACACAGAAGATCGGACACTCTCCGAGATCGTGGCGATTCTCGACCGGCTGGGACCCCATGGCTTCCATCGCGGTCACTACGCCAGCGCCGCCCGCATCGTGCAGGAGGCCGTGATGGCCGAAGTGCTGCCCAACTTCATCACTGCACCCGCCTATGACGTGCTGAACGCGTTCGACTGATGGACCCGATCCGCACGTTGTCCCCTTCGGCGGGCCACTGCCTGCCGAAAGCTTTCCCTCCGCCGCGTCCGCCTGGGCCGTAGCCCGCAACCATCATCCGAAGAAAGGAACATCCATGACCCGCAAGACCTATGCGCAACTCCGCGCCGAGGTGGCCGCGCGCTATCCCTCTGGCCAAACCGCCGGCGGTGTCTCGGTCGATGACATCGTGCAGTTGAAGCTGCAAAACAGCTACGATACCCATCTCGACATCGCCCGCGACATGGCCCGCGTCATGCGCGCCGACATGGCGGCCTATGATGCCGATCCGTCGAAGTTCACCCAATCGCTCGGCTGCTGGTCCGGCTTCCACGCCCAGCAGATGATCAAGTCGGTCAAGCGCCTGCGCGGAACGGCGAAGGGCACCTATGTCTATCTGTCCGGCTGGATGGTCGCCGGCCTGCGCAACCGCTGGGGCCACCTGCCCGACCAGTCGATGCACGAGAAGACCGCCGTGGCCGACCTGATCGCCGAGATCTACACCTCGCTGCGCCAGGCCGACGAGGTGGCGATCAACGACCTGTTCAAGGTGCTGAAGGCAGCGCGGACCGAGGACGAGCAGCAACAGGCCATCGCCGCCATCGACGGTTTCGAGAGCCATGTCGTGCCGATCATCGCCGACATCGACGCCGGTTTCGGCAACGAACATGCAACTTATCTGCTGGCTGTTGATTTCCACCCAGAACTGAGCCGGCATTTCCATCGAGAAGTGAGCCACCTCTGACTATGGATTTCCGGTCATTCAGTGGTCAAGGCGTGATTGTTCTCCT
>NZ_JBQEOI010000112.1:0-1242 GCF_052045125.1 Paracoccus sp. 22332 | reverse complement strand
GCGGAGCCGCCTCGGGCGGATGGTGGGGTAGCCCTGTCGGGCATACCGAGGTGGTGGATTTTGCCGGTGCGCCGAGCAAAGGCGATGCTGTCAGGACCAACCTCTATGTCGGCACGGCAACGGTGGAGCCGGGCGACACCAGCCCGCGCACCCTGTCTGTTACGTCTCAGGGGACAGTCCTGACCCGCGCCACCACCCTTGTCCGCAAAGTTACGGAGATCGTCTGATCATGACCGCATATCTTTACCCCGGCGACCTGGCCGACCATCAGATCACCGCGACCCTGCGCGGCAAATCCCGGACCATTGAGCGGTATGGGGATGTGCCGGATGTGCTGAACGAAATCGCCTATGGAGGCCGGATCAATGAATTCGTCGATCTGGTCAGCGCCGACGCGGGGGTTTTGACCCAGCAGAGTGATGGCACGGCGGTCTTGGACCTGCGCGCGGAGACGGATGCGCGTGTGATCAATGGGGTGAACGCCGCCGGGCGCCCCATGCAGATTTCCGCCAGCCGCATGATGTCCAAGCACGGCTGGGCGCCCGCCGAGTATTACATGCTTGAGCAGGACGCGAACGAGGATTTCGTCATCGAGCGCGGTGAAAACTACCGCGAAATCTGGATTGGCAAACCCGGCACCGGATGGACAGTGGATAGCATTGCGGCGGCAGAAAGTCTGCTTGCCTCGGCAATCACTGGCGCTTGGCTTCTGGCCCATCCGACTTACGGCAGCACAGAAGGAGAAAAGGTTTCCGCTGCTGTTGGCAGGCTGATTATGTCTGCAATGCAGGCGGCGGCAACGGGCCACAAGATTAAGCCGTCCTGGGACGCCCATTTCGAAGCAGACGGGGATTACGCCGGGTTTAACATCAGTCCAAACTGGCATGGCGAAAGCCCGATCCACCCCTGCGTCTATCGCCGCTTCGGAAATGGGGAGGAGCCGAGGGGGATCACCTTCGGCGGCGGCAAACCTTTCTACCCGTCCAACCATGTCTTTATCGGCATTAGTCCCGACACCGCACAAACCCGGAATTTTGAGAACTGGCTGGTCGCAGACGCACGTCTGCGGAACCACTTCGGGTCAAATGCGGAGCGGGCTGCGGGACTGACGCTCTATCGAACGAAAACCCTCGATGAGCGAGACCTTGTGCCGAAGAACGGCGTCACCTGGTCCACCGTGGACGGACGTGCCGAGCGGATAGGCGGGTGCTACATCGCTGGAGTCGCTGGCCTCTACATGCT
>NZ_JBQEOI010000111.1:0-1471 GCF_052045125.1 Paracoccus sp. 22332 | reverse complement strand
GTAACCGCCCGGTTGCCACCGCCTGCCTGAGCGTGGGGTGATCGGCTAAGACACGTGCATAGCGACGTCGTTAACGACGTATCTTATGCGGGGCTTTCGATGCGTGGTGACATTCTGGGTCTGGAACGGCGTCGTCGCTGGAGCGACGAGGAGAAGCTCGGGATCGTGCTGTCGGTGGGGGTGGCGGGCGCGACGGTGACGCAGGTGGCGCAGCGCCACGAGGTAACCCGACAGCAGCTTTATGCCTGGCGGCATGAGCTGAAGAAGAAGGGGCTGCTTTCCCCGCTTCCGGAGACTGTGTTCTTGCCTGTGGAGTTGAGCGCGCCCGCCGAATTGGCGGTGCCTTCCTTGGCTGAAGATTTGACGCCGCAACGCCCCGCCCTGATTGAGCTTCAGCTGGCCAATGGCCGGTGCCTGCGCTTTGACCCGATGCTGGACACGACCACGCTGACGCGGTTGATCCGGGTGGTGGAGGCGGCATGATCGGGCCCGGCACCGGTGTCCGGGTTTATCTGGCCTGCGGGGTGACCGACATGCGCAAGGGCATCGAGGGTTTGGCGGCGCTTGCGCAGGATCAGTTGCGCCAGAAGCCGGCAGGCGGTGCGGTGTTTGCATTCCGCGGTCGGCGTGGCGACAGATTGAAGCTTTTGTATTGGGACGGTCAGGGCTTCTGCCTTTACTACAAAGTGCTGGAACGCGGCCGCTTTCCCTGGCCGGCGGGCGGCGATGGCGCGGTTCGTTTAACCTCGGCACAGTTGGCCATGCTGTGGGAGGGAATCGACTGGAGGCGGCCGGATTGGGGTGTGCCGCCAGCCCGCGTGGGGTGAATTAGCCGCTTGAATACCTTTGTTTTTGTAGTGTCTAGGCCTGACTTGTGGTAGTCGGGTTCATGTCGGATTTGACCGAGCCTCTTCCTGATGAACCTGCGCTTTTGAAGGCGCTGATCGCTGCTTTGCAGGCAGAGAACGCGAAGATCTCAGCCACGCTGCGGGCCCACGACCAACTGATCCAAACGCTTCGACTGCGCATCGCCAAGCTGAAGAAGCAGGTGTTCGGCCAGTCTTCGGAAAAGATCGAGCGCGAGATCGAACAGCTGGAACTGGCCCTCGAGGATTTGCTGATCGCGACCGCCGAAAGCGAGACCGGTGCGGCGGATGATGGTCAAGACGACAACGTGTCCGAACCCTCTGCCGGCGGTGATGCCGCTGATCGCCCGTCACGCCGTCGGCCCCGGGTCTCAGACGGCACGCCACGCGAGCGGCAGGAGCTTGATCCCGGCAGTTGCTGTCCCGATTGCGGTGGTGATCTGCACGTGGTGGGCGAAGATGTCAGCGAGATGCTGGATCTGATCTCGGCGCAGTTGAAGGTCGTGCAGATCGCCCGGCTCAAGAAGTCCTGCCGCCGCTGCGAACGAATGGTGCAGTTGCCCGCGCCCAGCCGACCGATCCCGGGCAGCATGGCCGGTGCTGGC
>NZ_JBQEOI010000110.1:0-1550 GCF_052045125.1 Paracoccus sp. 22332 | reverse complement strand
GATGTTGAAGGCCTTCGCCGCCTGACGCTGGCTCATGCCCGCCGCGCAGGCCTGGCGAACCCTGAGATATAGTTCCACGCTGAAAATCCTCGCGCCCTCCCTGCTGCCGCAGAAAGGGAAAGGGTGGACGACTTTTACGCCGCCCGCAGCAGCTCCATGCCGCCGCTTCCGTGGACTAGTTTCTCACCGCCGTTCTCAGTCCAGCGGCAGCGACATTGCAGCGGACAAGGCATTCATGGACGAACAGTGGGGCGAGGACTGATGTTTCTCGACGCCAGCGTTGTCGCCGCCGTGCTGTTGCAGGAAGAAGATGGCCCCGCGTTCCTGAAGGCGATGGAGGCCACGCGCGGCACCCTGCGCTATTCGCCCATCGTGCGCCTGGAAGCGACACTTGCCCTTGTGCGCAAGCGTGTCGAGCGGCGCGGCAAAGGCCCGGCGACAGCCGAGGACTTTGCCGCCGCGACGGATCTTGTCGATGAGCTGCTGAAGGCGCTTGAAGCCAAGGAAATGCACATCACGGGCAGCATGGGCGCCGAGGCGATCCGCGCGCTGTCAGTCTATGGCAAGATGGTCGGGCATCCGGCGCAACTCAACATGGGCGATGCTTTGTCCTATGCCTGCGCCAAAGCCTACCATGTCCCCTTACTCTACAAGGGCTATGATTTCTCTAAAACTGACGTGGCATAATCTGAACAAGCTCCCGCCAAGGGATATTCCGTTATGCCCGCCATACATGATGGCAACATCAACCTGCTTCATCGAAAAGACGATTTTCAACCATGCCGTTTCCGCTATCGCCTCAAAGCATCGATGCTATCGCCGAGATCATCAGCGGGGGTGGCGGCAACGACCTGACACCTCCTGTTGGCCTCTACCGCAGTGGGCCAAAACTCGAAAAATTTATGCGGGGATGCAATGTCGCCTTTACAGTCGAAGGTTCTCGCGTCCCGTCGCTTGTGAAATGTCTCAACAGACTTAACAACGGCTTCGAGGCACCGCCGCACCTTACAAGGATCATCGAAGCAGCCGCCGATCCTCGCGACTTCAGCCATGAACCTGAACGTCACAATGCCGTGCTGGACTATCTCAATCGCGCCCTTCGCTTCGACGGCTTTGAGCTGCAACAGCAAGGCACTCGGATACGCCTTCTAGAAGCAGGCAAAGGTGTGCCTGTTCTCGCAGAGCTTGCTGGTCTATCAGAGGTAATCGACTTCGATACGGTGAGCCGGGATCTGGACCGCGCCCTTGCCAGCAGCCAGACCGACCCCGAGGATGCTGTAACCGCCGCGTGTAGCACGATCGAAAGCGTATGCCGGTCAATTCTTGTCGAACTCGGGCAACCTCTTCCTGCAAAAAAGGATGTGCAGGGCCTCTACAATGCTGTGAAGCAACCGCTTGGCCTATCTCCCGACCGCACTGATATTGACCCATTGATTGCCAATGATGGTCGTGTCTCGGAAGTGGTAGAAATTGTCTGGCGGCGTAATCTCCGGGTGAACCAACACCCACCCAACCGGCGGCGGCAACCGCCAGGGAGATCACGCCATGAA
>NZ_JBQEOI010000109.1:0-1693 GCF_052045125.1 Paracoccus sp. 22332 | reverse complement strand
AAGGAGAACAATCACGCCTTGACCACTGAATGACCGGAAATCCATAGTCAGAGGTGGCTCACTTCTCGATGGAAATGCCGGCTCAGTTCTGGGTGGAAATCAACACATTGTCCTTTTGACGGAGGTCGACGAAGGCGGCGTCGTGACCAAATCCATCGACCAGAATGCTCGGAGCGGCCATCATGCCAGCGATCTCGGCCACGAGGCGACGCTCTCCTGCCTCTCGAACAGTCAAATCCTCGTCCATCAGCTATCCCATTGCTCGTTATCGAGAGACATGACCCCCACTGCCCGTGTGACGTAGCTGCAACAGTTTTCATAGGGAGAATCAATGTCTGCCGATCGTCCGCGTCCCTTGTTGATCACGGATACTTGAATGAGACCAAGGTTGCTCCTATGTCGACGTCTAAGAAAAGGGGGGGGGGTCGTGCCATGATGAAAGTGTCTGCTCCGGCTGTTTTTGTGGCAGCGACCTTGTCCTTTTCGGGAAACATGGCAAATGCCGGGGCGTGTGACTACCGCCCGAGTCAGTTGATCGGCGGATCCGGCGCGGGAGTAGTAGCGACGACGGGCCTTGGAACCGCTGCGGCGGGTATCGCTGCCAAAGGCGCAGGATTTTACACTCTCACTCATGCCATTACGGGTGCGACCATGCTTGGTTCGACCGCCGGGGGAGCTTCCGCAGCGGGTACAGTTGGCATAATGGGCGGCACCGCGGGCCTTGTCGGAACCGCGGCTGGCGTGCTCATGGCCCCCGCAACGATCATTGCCGGTGCCGTAACCGCCGTTGGAGTAGGTGGGTATGAAGGTGTCTGCTACTTCTACGACGAACGCGTCACCGATTATACGGAAGTACTGAGGATTCTGGAATCAATAGCGGTGAACGCTGATCCGGCGTACCTCCGCTTGGAGATCGATCCGATGAACCGCGAGAGCGCCATGCTTGTTCTAAGTGATGGCGCAGAAAGCACCCAGCGATATTCGGTCGAGGATCTCTATGTCGTGAACGGCGTTCTGAAACACCGAGACTGGGGACTGAACACGGTTATCGGTAACGTTGCTTTCATTGCCCAATCTTCGCCTGCTCAATAGGCGCTCAAGAGCCTTGACTGAAGCAAGTGTGCATTGGTCCTCATTCCTATGCTTTGGTTGACACGAGCCCTTCGGAGCACGGCTTTTGTAGTTGCGCTCGTTTTCGTACTCGCCTCGTCGGTCATCGGGACGACCCTCTGGGCGCTTCAGCTTTCAGCTGCGGTTGCTACGATGAGTGCGAACGCAGCCGCAGCCGCTATCCGTCATCGTAATGAACTCGCTGAAGCTGTTGCGCGGACGAAGGCGAAGGCGCGTCTTCGTCGGCTCGTGGCGGCGGTACCGTTTGTGGGTGCGGGGGCCATCGTCTATTTTGAGGATCAGGACTACCGCGATTGGTTGGCGGAGAACCCTGGCGGAACTCCCGGTGAGTACGCTTGTGAAGTTGCGCGTCTCTCTGCAGAGGTGAGAACGGCGGTGAGAAACTAGTCCACGGAAGCGGCGGCATGGAGCTGCTGCGGGCGGCGTAAAAGTCGTCCACCCTTTCCCTTTCTGCGGCAGCAGGGAGGGCGCGAGGATTTTCAGCGTGGAACTATATCTCAGGGTTCGCCAGGCCTGCGCGGCGGGCATGAGCCAGCGTCAGGCGGCGAAGGCCTTCAACATC
>NZ_JBQEOI010000108.1:0-1709 GCF_052045125.1 Paracoccus sp. 22332 | reverse complement strand
GCGCTTCCTTGCCTTCCTCATAGCCCAGATGCGCGGCCAGCTCCGCGCCCAGCATCCGCTCCATGAGCCGGATCTTCAGCTCCTTCATCAGCCCGGCATCGCCGAGCAGATCCTCAGGGCGCTCAACACCCTTCAGCAGTTCATCCAGAAGTTCCTTGGAGATCGTCATGCATGCTTCCTTTCGGTGAAGCATGGACCGGATCACTCATACACAGAAGATCGGACACTCTCAATCGAGGCGCTTGATGCCACGAATGCTGTCTACCGGGTCTCGAAAGAAAATGCCCTAGAATGCCTTCGAGGGCAGAGATCCGCGTTCGAACGGCCCGGTGGTGCGATCCTTGACGTGGTCGCGGACTTGCAGGCTGGTCGCATTGACGACTTGCGTCAAAGGTTCAACGACTTTCAGGTCGTTCGCGGTATTCGCGGTCTGCCAGATGGTTTCGAACCGACCGACCCAATTTTCGACCTTCTTCGCGACATCTATGAGGAGGCGGGCAACAACGCTAATGTCCGGAGCGGTATTTTTAGCGCAGCCGCTCGACTTGATGAACTGGAAAACGAAATCAGTCCGGGCAATCATAGCCACCAGATCATGTTGCCTGAGTATCAGCTGCGGCATTGAGGGCACCTTGCGGTCGTACAGGAAGCGTTTTGCGCTTCGCCGACCTCCGGGCTGAGTGCAGCGAACGGCCGCTCCCCGCCCTTCCTGCCTATTCGAACCCTACCCGCAACTGATGCCCTGTCGCCTCGGCATACCGCCGCAGGGTGGCAATCGACGGGGATACCTTCCCGCCTTCAAGCCGTGCAATCGCGGATTGTGTGGTGCCGATGCGCTCGGCCAGCTGTGCTTGGGTCAACTTTGCATCCATCCGCGCCCGGATCATGTCCTCGATCAGAGAGAACTCGGCGTCGGCTTGCGCATATTCCTCCCGCACTTCCGGGTTTTCCATAAGGCGCGCCTTCAGATCAGCCAGCTTGCTCATGTTTTCACCTGTTTCATCCGTTCCCGCGCCAGCTCCAATGCTGGCTTTGGGGTTTTGGGCGACTTCTTGACGAAGACGCAGCACTACCACACGGCGCCCCGTCACCGTGACATAGATCCCCCGCGCAATACCTTCCTGCGCCTTAGCGCGTAGCTCCCACAGCTTGCCGTCGAGATGTTTGACATGCGGCTCGTGGATCTGCTCCAGCCCGACACTCTCGACCATCTCCAGCAGGCGCAGCAGCCGGGCCTGAAGCTTCGGCGGCAAGGCCTCGATCTCCTCATCAACGGCATCGAGGATCTCAACCGTCCATCTCATATCCGTGCAGGCTCCATTCTGAATGCACCAGTCCTGCGGGGCAGGGTTTGTCATGGTGCCTCCAGTCTTATCAGTTCATCTCGAAACGCTTCGATGGGTGTCCGGTAGCCCAGGCACTTCCGGGGCGTGGCGTTCAGGCGCTGACACATCATTCTCATCGAACGAGGCGTCAGCTGCAACACAGCGGTGTCTCGGGGCAGGTAGCGACGGAGCCGCCTGTTCATGTTCTCGACCGAGCCTTTTTGCCAAGGCGCCTGCGGATCGCAGAACCACGCCTTCGTGCCCATGCCACTCTCCAGCTCGCGCCAGGCCACGAACTCCAGGCCGCGGTCAAAGGTGATCGAGCGCCGCGCCTCGGCGGGCAGGGGTGACATCTCATGAATCAGACGGTTCATGAGGGGCCGA
>NZ_JBQEOI010000107.1:0-1852 GCF_052045125.1 Paracoccus sp. 22332 | reverse complement strand
GCCCGCGCGCGGACACCATGCGGGCACTTGGCGACAAGGCGTCGGCGCGGCGCGTGGCGATCCAGGCGGGCGTGCCGGTCATCCCCGCGACCGAGGTGCTGGGCGAGGATTTCGAGGCCATCAAGGCCGAGGCGGCCCAGATCGGCTATCCTCTGATGTTGAAGGCGTCCTGGGGCGGCGGCGGGCGCGGGATGCGCCCGATCAATGGCCCCGAGGAACTGGTGGACAAGGTCCGCGAGGGCCGTCGCGAGGCCGAGGCCGCCTTCGGCAATGGCGAGGGCTATCTGGAGAAGATGATCCTGCGCGCTCGCCATGTCGAGGTGCAGTTGCTGGGCGACACCCATGGCGGCTTGTATCACCTGTACGAGCGCGACTGCACGGTGCAGCGCCGAAACCAGAAGGTCGTGGAACGCGCCCCCGCGCCCTATCTGACTGCCGAACAGCGCGCCGAGGTCTGCGAACTGGCGCTGAAGATCGGCCGCGCCGTCGGCTACCAGAACGCCGGCACGGTCGAGTTCCTGATGGATATGGACAGCCAGCAGTTCTACTTCATCGAGGTGAACCCGCGCGTCCAGGTCGAACATACCGTGACCGAGGAAGTCACCGGCATCGACATCGTCCAGTCGCAGATCCGCATCGCCGAGGGGGCGACGCTGGCCGAGGCGACGGGCGTGCCGTCGCAGGATCAGGTCACCCTGTCGGGCCATGCGCTGCAATGCCGCGTGACGACCGAGGATCCGCTGAACAACTTCATCCCCGACTATGGCCGGATCACCGCCTATCGCAGCGCCACCGGCAACGGCATCCGGCTGGACGGCGGCACCGCTTATTCCGGCGGGGTCATCACGCGCTATTACGATTCGCTGCTGGTCAAGGTCACGGCCTGGGCGCAAACGCCCGAGGCGGCGATCCGCCGCATGGACCGCGCGCTGCGCGAGTTCCGGGTGCGCGGCGTCAGCACGAACATCGACTTCCTCATCAACCTGCTGAAGCACCCGACCTTCCTCGATGACTCCTACACGACCAAGTTCATCGACACGACGGCAGAGCTGTTCCAGTTCGACAAGAAGCAGGACCGGGCCACGCGGATCCTGACCTATCTGGCCGACATCAGCGTCAACGGCCACCCCGAGACTGCGGGCCGCCCCATGCCGCCCGCCCAGGCCCGTCCACCCGTGCCGCCCGCGCCCAAGGCCGAACCCGCGCCGGGCACCCGGCAGATGCTGGAACAACAGGGCGCGCAGGCCGTGGCCGACTGGATGGCCGCGCAGACGCGCCTGTTGATGACCGACACCACCATGCGCGACGGCCACCAGTCGCTCTTGGCGACCCGGATGCGGTCGATCGACATGATCCGCGTGGCGCCATCTTACGCCGCCAACCTGCCGGGGCTGTTCAGCGTGGAATGCTGGGGCGGTGCGACCTTCGACGTGGCCTATCGCTTCCTGCAGGAATGCCCCTGGCAGCGGTTGCGCGACATCCGCGAACGGATGCCCAACCTGATGACGCAGATGCTGCTGCGCGCCTCGAACGGGGTGGGCTACACCAACTATCCCGACAACGTGGTCCAGTCCTTCGTGCGCCAGGCGGCGGAAAGCGGCGTGGACGTGTTCCGCGTCTTCGACAGCCTGAACTGGGTCGAGAACATGCGCGTCGCCATGGACGCGGTGATCGAGACCGGCAAGATCTGCGAAGGCACGGTCTGCTATACCGGCGACATGCTGGACCCGGACCGGTCCAGGTACGACCTGGCCTATTATGTCAGGACCGCCCAGGACCTGAAGGCCGCCGGCGCGCATGTGCTGGGCCTGAAGGACATGGCGGGCCTGCTGAAGCCCGCCGCCGCGCGGAT
>NZ_JBQEOI010000106.1:0-1958 GCF_052045125.1 Paracoccus sp. 22332 | reverse complement strand
CTCGATGCCCTTGCGCATGTCGGTCACCCCGCAGGCCAGATAAACCCGGACACCGGTGCCGGGCCCGATCATGCCGCCTCCACCACCCGGATCAACCGCGTCAGCGTGGTCGTGTCCAGCATCGGGTCAAAGCGCAGGCACCGGCCATTGGCCAGCTGAAGCTCAATCAGGGCGGGGCGTTGCGGCGTCAAATCTTCAGCCAAGGAAGGCACCGCCAATTCGGCGGGCGCGCTCAACTCCACAGGCAAGAACACAGTCTCCGGAAGCGGGGAAAGCAGCCCCTTCTTCTTCAGCTCATGCCGCCAGGCATAAAGCTGCTGTCGGGTTACCTCGTGGCGCTGCGCCACCTGCGTCACCGTCGCGCCCGCCACCCCCACCGACAGCACGATCCCGAGCTTCTCCTCGTCGCTCCAGCGACGACGCCGTTCCAGACCCAGAATGTCACCACGCATCGAAAGCCCCGCATAAGATACGTCGTTAACGACGTCGCTATGCACGTGTCTTAGCCGATCACCCCACGCTCAGGCAGGCGGTGGCAACCGGGCGGTTACGTTACATCAATTCGCGAGCGAAAACTAAATCTCAACGGCCCATGCTGAAGCTTTCACTGGCCGTTGCGCAGAAAGCGCCGCCGGGTGCCGCGATCTGCAGCATAATCCCTCCATCAGCCGAGCAGCACGGGGGATGGTTTCTGAGCTCTCTTCACTCGGCTGGGGAAGACATCTCAACTGGCCATTCCGCTCGCCGTCGTCTCCTCTTTCCATCCCCCTCACCACAGGCGCTTGGTGCGGTCAGACGCCGTGCTCGGGAAGATCCGCGGACAGTCGCGCGGAGCTGACGTCCAGGACGGCATGCATGCCGCTGGTCGTGAACTGCCGCGAAAACGATCCCTCCAGCTGATCCTGCAGGGCCAGTTCGCACATGACCGTGCCAAAGCCCTGCCCGGGCATAGCTGGCCCTGCATGCTCCGGGGCGAAGGTCTCGTCCCAGTGGATGATCAGCCGGTTGCCTTGCCGCTCCGTTCTGATCGCCAGCCGACCGGTGTCGCGGGACAGCGCCCCGTATTTGACCGAGTTCGTGGAAAGCTCGTAGAAGACCAGGGCCAGCGGTGTGACGGCGGCCTCGCTGACCAGGACATCCTCGATGGCCAGGTCGACCGGCAGCGAGCCGGCGAAAGGCTCGAGGATCGCCTCGAGAAGCCCGCGCAAGGACCGCTTTTCGGAGATTGCGGCATTCTCCTCGTGTGCCCCCGGCGCCGTCAGGGAATGGGCGGCCGCCAGGGCCAGGAAGCGGCCGCGCATCTGGGCGACCAGGTCCTCGACCGTGGACGTCTGTCGGCTGCAAAGGTTCAGCAAGCCGCTGGCGATTGCGAAGCTGTTTCCGACCCGATGCTTCATCTCCGACAGAAGCAGACGCTGCTGCTCGGCCGCACGATGCTGGGCGGTGATGTCCCGGGCGATCTTGGAGGCGCCGATGACCTGGCCATGCCTGTCGCGAATTGGCGAGATGCTGACCGAGATCGGAAACAACTGGCCGTTCTTCTTGCGCGAATTGTCTCGAAATGCTGGATGCGCTCGCCCCGGCGCAACCGGCTGATGAAGTCGACCTCCTCGTGCTGCCGGTCCTCGGGGATGATGAGGGTGATGGACCGGCCCAGCACCTCATTGGCCGGGTAGCCGAACATGCGCTCTGCGGCGGGGTTCCAGCTCAGGATGATGCTGTTCAGATCCTTGGCCACGATCGCATCGTTGGAGCCTTCGACGATTGCCGCGAAGTGCTGCTGCAGGTTCTCGTCCAGAAGCGACATGGTAATATCCCGGTGAAAGCGCGCACCCGCAGTTGAAGCCCAAAGTGGTCGTGTCTCGGAAGTGGTAGAAATTGTCTGGCGGCGTAATCTCCGGGTGAACCAACACCCACCCAACCGGCGGCGGCAACCGCCAGGGAGATCACGCCATGAA
>NZ_JBQEOI010000105.1:0-1967 GCF_052045125.1 Paracoccus sp. 22332 | reverse complement strand
GCCGCACCCTGGCTCTCATGCAGGTCTCGGGCGGCTCGCAGAGCTTCAACGCCGTGAACCAGATGCGTATCCTCGGCCGCTGGATGCGGATGATCACGATCCCGAACCAGTCCTCGGTCGCCAAGGCCTATGACGAGTTCGACGAGGCCGGCCGGATGCGCCCGTCGAGCTATTACGACCGCATCGTCGATGTGATGGAAGAGCTGGTGAAGTTTACGCTGCTGACCCGCGACCTCTCAGACTTCCTCACCGACCGATACAGCGAGCGGAAGGAAACCGCGGCCAGGCTGGAACAACGGGTAAAACTGAAAAGTGCTGTCTGATGCAGGAAGCCTGCCCAGTTCGCCTTGCTTCAGGAGTGCCGGTCGAGTTCAGCCATCATGGCACGGCGCAGGATCGCATTCATGCGGCTCTGATAGCCCTGTCCCCCAGCCTTTAGCCAAGCCAGGACATCGGCATCCACCCGCGCGGTGATCTGCTGCTTGATGGGGCGATAGAACCGGCCCCGAACCGCGCTGGCCCATTGCTCGTCGGTTAGTTCGGGAATGTCGCTGGTGTCGATCTGATCGACCGGCAGCGTGTCTAGCTTGGCAAGCTCCTTGCGCCGCTCCTCGGTCAGCTTGGGCAGCGTGTCGAGGGTGTATTCAACCATTGGCATATCGCTTCCTTTCCTGCGGGGTAGCACGGCGGGCGGAGATGATGCGGATAACCTCAACAGGCTCGGGACTGTCCTCGGTGACAGTGTGAGCCACAAGCAGGACGGCCGCGCCACCGACCTGGCCGATGGTCTGCCAGCGATACTCGCCACCTTCGACCCGGTCTTGCACTGTCAGGTGCAGCGGATCGAAGAACACCTGCACGGCGTCTTCAAACCGAACGCCATGCTTGCGTTGGTTCGATTCCGCTTTGGCCGGATCCCAGACAAACCGCATTCTCATGTGGCAAATGTAATTATAAAAGTATAATTATTCAATCCAGTGCTTCTGCTTCTTCCACGCTCCTCATGGCTTCCACAATCTGATCGACATGCGTCCGTTGCTGCTGGGCGCGGCGGACCATCAGGCTGCGGACCTGGTCGTTGTGCCGGGCGATCTCGTGCAGCTGCTGGGCTAGCTGGTCCAGATGCAAGCGGGAGATCTTCTGTCCGCGCAGAACGGCCGTATTCATGGCCCTCACGGCCTGGTTCACGTTCTGCCCGATCGCGGACACCTCCTTCGTCAAGGCCGTGATCTCGCCGACCTCGGGCGGCTCGATGTGATACACGCCCGCCGCATAGAGCAGCACCCGCCGGGCCATGTCGGCCCTGCTCAGGTCCAGCTCCTTTGCCAGGGCGTCCAGCCGCTCCATGTCCTCGGCGCTGACCCGCACCGTCAGCACCTTGCTGCGCGACTGCGGCAGGCGCTCCTCCCAGCGGTTCTTGAGGTTGTAGATCGTCCGGCGGCTGACCCCGTATTTCTTCGCCAGGTCCGTGACCGGGATCTTCGCGTCCAGCTCACCCCGCAGCGCCTGCTTCTGATCGTTCGTCAGGCGGCTGAACTTGCGTCTCGGCATGTGTAAAGTATCCAATATCGGGGTTATGAAGTATTCAAGTCATATTTCCTGCCATTTACACAACCTCTAAAACTGCTCTTCACAAAAAAAGGGACATTAAGGCTGATTTCGAGTCTGGTTCGGTGGTCCGAGAGACCGCGAAACAGAGCCAGATGACAAGATCACCGCTTTGCAGTTCGCAGCCAATGATAGTTCAAGGATACCCTCGCAGAGCCACGGAGAGGCCCCCTAGAGGCTCGTTCCGGGTTCTTGGGTAGAGCTTTCCACTCTCAATATGCTTCCGGCCTCCAGAGGGCCTTCCAGAGCTTCTGAGCGCCTTTCTGATTTTCTCAGCAGATCTTTCAACCATCAGGCCGGACGTAAAGGGGTTTGAGAAACTGACCCTCGCCACCTGTCCCGCCCCGAGGCGCAGCGCC
>NZ_JBQEOI010000104.1:0-2187 GCF_052045125.1 Paracoccus sp. 22332 | reverse complement strand
GGTCGAGCGCCTGATGGCCGAACTCGGCCTTCACGGCGTCATTCGCGGCAAGCCGATCCGCACCACGGTGCAGGACAAGGCCGCGCCATGTCCACGCGACCATGTGAACCGGGTGTTCCATGTCCGGCGCCGAACAGGCTCTGGCTCTCGGACTTTACCTATGTCAGCACCTGGTCGGGCTTCGTCTACGGGCCTTCGTCATCGACGCCTACGCCCGTCGCATTGTCGGCTGGCGAGTGAGCAGGACCGCCCATGCGAGCTTTGTCCTCGATGCTCTCGAGCAGGCGCTGCACGAACGGCGCCCCGTTCATCGCGGCGGTCTGGTTCATCACTCCGACCGCGGATCGCAATATGTCAGCATCCGCTACACAGAGCGTTTGGCGGAAGCCGGCATCGAGCCCTCCGTCGGCAGCGTTGGAGATTCCTATGACAATGCTCTCGCCGAGACGATCAACGGCCTCTACAAAGCTGAGGTCATCCATCGGCGCGGGCCATGGCGAAGCTTCGAGGCCGTCGAGTTCGCCACTCTGACCTGGGTCGACTGGTTTAACAATCGACGGCTGCTGGAGCCCATCGGCAATATCCCGCCGGCCGAAGCCGAGGAACGCTACTACGCCATGCTGGAAGAACCGGCCATCGCGGCGTAACTTAAACCAAAAGGCCTCCGCAAACCCGGGCGGTTCAATGCGCCTCGCACCCGGTTCGCAAACTATATCCCCCAGATGCTGGACGTGTTGTGCGAACATGCCATCGACCTTGGCTGGATCTAGAACAACCCGGCCAAGGGCGTCCGCACGCTCAAGCCACCAGCCGAAAGGCAGCGTGAGCATTTGCCTTGGCCAGATTGGGCAGTGGAGAAGTTTCGCGCCGAAGCGATGAACTGCCGCGCCTGATATTCGAGATTGGTGTGGGCAGCGTCCAGCGCCCGGGAGATTGGGTTTGGCTTGCGCTGGGGCGACTATGACGGCGACTCTTTGAGCCTGCGCCAGCATAAGACTGACAAGCCGCTGGTGCTGCCCTGTACGGATCACCTCAAGGTTGCCTTGGATAGCAGAAAGGCGGCGCTGGGCGTGGTCCCGATTGCCGCCCGCCCGATCCTCATCAAGCGGGACGGCAATCCGATCAGCTATCGCTACATGGCCGACTTGATGCTGAGAGAACGCAAGCGGCTTGGGCTGGAAGCTTATGACCTGCATGCGCTGCGCTACCGAGGCATGAAGGAATTGGCATGGGCCGGCTGCGATGACGATGAGATCGCGGCCTATTCCGGTCACAGCACCAAAGCGATGATCGTCAAGTACGCGGGCGAGGCTCGGCAGGAGATGCGGGCACGCCAAGCCCGGGAGAAGCGCCAGTGAACAGAACGCGTCCAGAACACGAATCTGATACCCAGACTGATACCCTGAAAGGAGTGGTAGTACCTATGTCACTGAGAATATTGGAGGCGGGTACCGGAATCGAACCGGTCTTCACGGATTTGCAATCCGCTGCGTAACCTCTCCGCCAACCCGCCGGAGCCTTGCGTTTGCTAGGGTTTTCGGTTGATGGGGTCAAGGGGGTTATCACTCCGGTTATCACATTTTGTTCTGGTCCCGTTTGTTCCTAGGGTCAGGACCCATTGATCATCCGCTTGCGGCATGATTCAGCCTCCGCAAGGAGACTGATTGATGAGCAATCTTTTCTGGCTGACGGACGCGCAAATGGCGCTGTTCAGCCGTTCTTTCCCAAGAGCCATGGCAAGCCGCGCGTCGATGACCGGCGGGTGTTGAGCGGCATAATCTTCTTTAATCGCAATGGGTTGCGGTGGCGCGATGCGCCGAAGGAGTATTCCCAGTGACGTTGCCCCCGACTTTTATCCAGCGTGAGCGAGACTCCGGGCTTGAGTTTTGCCCATTCGGGCGAGTTGAGCAACGGGGGCTGGTGCGGAGCCTTGCAGGTTGCGCAGCGCCAAGCCCCGTTGCAGGGCGAAGGTTTGGGCAAACTCGGCTGGGGTCTGCCAGCCGAGACGGGAGTGGTGCCGTTCAGTGTTATAGTCCGTGCGCCAGGCGGCCAGCGTGACGCGGACATGGTGCAGGGACGGGAACAGGGTCTCGTTCAATAGCTCGTCGCGCAGGCGACCGTTGAAGCTCTCGATGAAGGCGTTCTGTGTCGGCTTTCCTGGCGCGATGTAGTGCCAGTCGATCTTGC
>NZ_JBQEOI010000103.1:0-2496 GCF_052045125.1 Paracoccus sp. 22332 | reverse complement strand
CACCCTTCAGCAGTTCATCCAGAAGTTCCTTGGAGATCGTCATGCATGCTTCCTTTCGGTGAAGCATGGACCGGATCACTCATACACAGAAGATCGGACACTCTCAGGCCAGTTCAAGCGAGAACTTGGCGCCCTTGCGCAGGCCGCGCTTGCCCGGAAACTTCTCCAGATCGAAGAAGTCGCTGGCCGACGTAACACCTTCCAGCTGGTCACCGCGGTATCCGATCACCGTGGAATAAACGAGGATCCCCACACCGCAGTCATAAAGGCCGCCCTCGATGAAATCATCGGCAGCCTTCGTGCCGTCACTGCCATCAGGGAGTTCGTCGATGGGAAGCTGCTCCAGCAGCCCCTCGTCGCAGAGCCGGACCAGATCCGAAGGCTCGACATCGGCGATATCAACCGTCACGTTGCCGACCTCCACCTGCGCCTTGATGGGAACGGCAGGGTTGTCGGCATCGATTGAATTGATCTTGATGCCCGTCTCGGCCATGTAGGGCTTGTGATAGGCCTCCATCTGGGCGGCCGCCACGGCGCCTCCCCACGACATTACGTTGATCTCCTCGGCCTGAGCACTGATGCCCGACGCCGCCAGTCCGACCGTGACTGCAAGGACAGTCTTCATGTTCTCCCTCCTGTTGGTGATTGTTCTTGTTTTCTTGGCGTCCTTTGCGAACGCGATCAGGCAGTCAGCATGTGAACCGCCTGCCTGTCCAAGAGGAGGATATTTCTATTTTTCTGTTTGTCGATGTAAAAGCTGGACATCCTGACGCCGCCTTCGTGCGCAAGTTTATTGCGATGAGGCCATGCGCGACCAGCGTTACGCGGCCCGCAAGGCACGGCGAGGCTGATACGGGAAGCCGCGCCGATCAGGATGTCTGGTCAACTGCCCTGGCCCCGTCGTTCTGGACGATCCTCCGTAGCCCAAGGGCAATCAGGAAGCCCGCGGCACTTCAGTGGCGAGGCCTCTCACTCATCCGGGCGTAATCCTCTGCGGTCATGATCCGACAGTTGAAGAGCCTGCCCTCGTCATCCAGATCGCAGATCCACCAATGTCTTCGGGGAACAAGCGACACCTGGACCAGATGACGACCCCGCTCGGAATACCGGATCCCGGTCCGAAAGCCACTCGCCTCCTCCGCGCTCTTTACAGCCCGGACCAGGCGCTCGTCCCTCAGTCGGACAGCCTCGCCGTGAGTGATCATGTGTTCCGCTCCGTCAGGTTCGCCGGCACGGGGGATTCAACTTCCGCGGGTCATTCCTGTTCCCTGGGCTGTGTTTTCTCTCCCGCAATAAGCAGATGGCGAAGATCATGAATTGGAACCGTGAGATCTCAGGGGGCAGCGCCTGCTGTTCCTTGGAAGGCGTGTGACTGACCTGGCGGCGGACCAGCCAACCCAGACCCCGGGTCATCTTCCTGAGGTGATTTGCATTGATGGGGCTGCCATGATCAGGTGAGCGCTCAGCCATGAAAGGGCGCATCATGACGGAAATGGCAGAAGACCGGCAATCGGATGAGGTTGTCGCCGCCCGCATCAGGTTTGCGTGCAACTCGATGGGCATGTCCGATGTGGAAGGCCAGGACATGGCGCGACGTGCGGTGGCGTTGCGGGCAAAGGCGCACCCCAGGAGGGGTCCTGATGACTAGGCTCAGGACTCGTTCTGGATCACAGCCAGAACAAGACGGTTGCGGCGAGCATGATCGCAGAGAAGAAGGTTTCCGGGCACCGGTCGTATCGGGTCGCGACACGGCGCCAGTCCTTGAGGCGGCCGAACATGATCTCGATGCGGTTGCGCCGTTTGTAGCGCCTCTTGTCGTATTTCACGGCCTTCTTGCGAGACTTGCGGCCCGGGATGCAGACCTTTATCCCCTTGTCTTTCAACGCTTCTCTGAACCAATCGGCATCATAGCCCCTGTCGGCCAGCAGCCAACGCGCTTTCGGCAGGCTGCCCAATAGTGCCGCCGCGCCGGTGTAATCGCTGACCTGGCCGGCCGACATGAAGAACCCGATCGGCCGCCCCTTGGCATCGGCGACGGCGTGCAGCTTGGTGTTCATGCCGCCTTTGGTGCGCCCGATCTGGCGCCCACGCCCCCTTTTTTCACGCACAGGCTCGACGCCGTGCGGTGTGCATTGAGATAGGTCGATCATGATCGTCTTGTGCTCGGCGCGCTCAGTGGCCAGGCCAACCATGATCCGGGCGAAGACTCCGTTTTCGCTCCAGCGCTTCCAGCGGTTATAGAGGGTCTTGGCTGGCCCGTATTCCTTCGGCGCGTCACACCAGCGCAAGCCATTACGATTGATGAAAATTATACCGCTGAGGACGCGGCGATCATCGACGCGGGGCTTGCCATGACTCTTTGGAAAGAACGGCTTCAGGCGCGCCATCTGGGTAACCGGCCGATTGTTACCGCGGCGGTTGAGCCTTGAAGCGTTGCGCGAGTTCAGGATCGCTAACGAAGTCGTCGAGGAACTGGTGCCAGGTTTCTGCTGTGAG
>NZ_JBQEOI010000102.1:0-2831 GCF_052045125.1 Paracoccus sp. 22332 | reverse complement strand
TTAAAGCGTTTCGGTAAAAACGTGAATCGCAGAGGGATTCCTGCAAGACCCAGTTTGTGCTCCTCTTGTTCGGGGAGGATGGGTCATGTCAGCACCTTTGCCGAATGCGCTTCGGACGCGGTTTCAGCGGTATATTGAAGAGGGACTGAGCGGCCGTGCCGCAGCCATGCGCTTGAAGGTGTCAGCTGCAACAGGCGCACGGTGGGCACAGTTGATCCGGACACGCGGTCACGCTCATCCCGCGCCTCAGGGCCGCCCTCTTGGGCGAGGCAAGCTCGCGCCCTATCAGGCGTTGTTCGAGGAACTGGTCACCCAGGATCCTGACATCACGCTCTTCGAGCTGCGCGACGCCCTAGCGATGGCGGAAGGTGTCGAAGTTCACCATTCCTCCATTGCCGCGCTGCTGTCGCGGCTCGGCTTCACCTATAAAAAAAATCGCTGGTGGCCAGCGAACGGGGCCGCGCAAGGGTAAGGCAGGCCCGGCACGATTGGTTGACGCGCCGCTTGCCTGCAATGCGGCGCCAGCCGGAACGGCTTGTGTTCATTGATGAGACGTCCATCAAAACGAACCTTACCCGCCTCCCTGGTCGCGCTCCCTGCGGTGAGCGGCTCGCCATGGACGCGCCCTTCGGACACTGGAACAGCCAGACCTTCATTGCAGGACTGACCCAGAACGGCCTGATTGCCCCTTGGGTCATCAAGGGCGCGATGGACGGACCTGCCTTCGCCGCCTACGTCGAAAAGGTTCTGGTGCCGGAACTGATGCCCGGCACTGTTGTCATCCTGGACAACCTCGCGACACACCGGAACGTCGAGGCAGCCAAAGCCATCAAGCAGGCTGGCTGTTGGTTTCTCTACCTGCCGCCATACTCCCCAGACCTGAACCCCATCGAGCAGGCGTTCTCGAAGCTCAAAGCGCATCTGCGCAAGGTCGGCGCACGCACCTTTACCGAACTGTTCGACGCGCTCCGAGACATCTGCGGAATGTTCACGCCCGCTGAGTGCTGGAACTACTTTCAGGCAGCTGGCTATGTCGCAGGTTAATCCCGAAACGCTTTAGCAGGAAAAAGGCGGTTCATGCTCCAACCTTACGGTGGGTCATCGCTACCCCTATCAGCTCTTCTGGCAGCCTGCTGCTGATCGGCAGCAGGCTGGCTTTCTCATCGGCCTAGGACCAACTGAAGATCGAAACGATAATCTCGTTAGCCTGTGGTCGGCGCGACCGGGTAGCCCGCCGCAGCAAGAGCAGACGCAAAGCGGGCATGCGGCAGATCACTGGCCAACTCAACCTCGCGACGGTCCTGGTGAATGACAATGCGCGCATCCGGATCAACGGACTCGATGGCTCGGGTGACACCGCGTGCACAGCCGCCACAGCTCATGTTTGGGATGTGGAAACGCATGATCTCTCCTAAGCTTGCCATGTCTGACAAAATGGGAACTACCAATGCAGAAGTTCAAGACGGCAACCTCAAAACAGCTTTCAAGGTTGACCTTTGCGCAACCGGTACAATCTGACGGGCATGAAGAGAAGCTATCTGCCTGCCATCCCAAAATGGGCGATACGGCTGCTTGTCGTCGGCTTTGCTACCGGAGTCGGTTGGGTGGTCTGGGGTTATGGCAAGACAGCCGATCTGCAACGCGGGGTTCAACTTTATTCCGAACACTATGCAGTATGCCACGGTGCCCAGCTCGAAGGGCAACCCGACTGGCAGATTGCGGATGAAAACGGCATTCTCCCTGCCCCGCCGCATGACAGATATGGCCATACCTGGCATCATGCCGACGCTATGCTGGAAGATTATATCCGCCGGGGAGGTCAGGCAGTCCTGGATGACATAGGGGTGAGCATGACATCCGGCATGCCCGCTTTTGGCTCGATCCTGAGCGACGACGACGTTGGCGCCATACTCGCGTTCATCAAGTCGTCTTGGCCGAAGCGAATTCAGGCTGTTCAAGCCAGTAAAAATGATGGCTAGGTCATGTTGACAAATGGCGGAGCCAGAGGCGGATCGACGTGATGTCGATGAAGCCCAGGAAGCTTTCGGCGGTCTTGTCGTAGCGGGTGGCGACGCGACGGGCATTCTTGAGCTTGTTGAAGCACCGCTCAACGAGATTGCGCAGGCGGTAGAGCCTGCGGTCAACGGCGACCCGTAGCTTCCGGGTTTTGCGCATGGGGATGACCGGCACCACGTCGCGCACCTCCATGGTCTTGCGGATGTTGTCGGAGTCGTAGCCGCGGTCTGCGAGCAGAACGCTTGGCTCGGGCAGGTTGTCAGCCATGACCAGATCGAAGCCGAGGTAGTCCGATGTCTGCCCGGCCGTGATCTCGGTTCTCATGGGCAGGCCTGCCGCATTGACCCGCAGATGGATCTTGGTCGTGAAGCCACCTCGCGAGCGGCCGAAACCTTGGCGCGGAGTCCCCCTTTTGCGCCCGCTGCCTGATGATGAGCGCGAACCACGGTGCTGTCGATCATCTGCAGCGCATCCGGCACGATCCGGCTCTCGTTCAGCGCCTCCAGGATCTGTTCCCACAGCCCCGCCAACGTCCAGCGCCGGAACTGCCGATAGACAGACGACCATTTGCCGAACTCTTCCGGCAGGTCGCGCCAGGGCGACCCCGTTCGGGCGATCCAGAAAATCCCATCCAGAACAAGCCGATGGTTCGTGGGCTTGCGGCCGTTCGGAGAACGGACAGCCAGGATGAAGCGTTCAAAGAACGCCCACTCGTCGTTCGACATCAGGTTTCGTGCCACGCTGGTCTCCATTGCAGATACCAGCTTGAATCACGATCACCGCGCCCGGTGAATCCCTTTTGTCAACACGCCCTA
>NZ_JBQEOI010000101.1:0-3174 GCF_052045125.1 Paracoccus sp. 22332 | reverse complement strand
GGTAGTGTCCGCGGACGTGGTGTAATTTCACCGACACGTTCGGTGTAATCTCGGGTGGCCATCGAGGTGTATGATCGAGGTGGAGTTTCGACGCTTCAACCCCGGACCATACGGAGTCCCCGATGACCAAGACCACCATGGACCTGTCCGAGCTTTTGGCAAAGCACGATCAGGGTGATTTGCTGCGCAGCATCGCCGAGGCGGTTCTTCAGCTGATCATGGAAGCCGATGTTGACGGCCTGATCGGCGCCGGCCGGCACGAGCGCAGCGGAGACCGTACAACCTGGCGCAACGGATATCGCGAACGCGCGCTCGATACCCGCTTGGGCACTTTGAATCTGCGGGTGCCGAAGCTGCGGCAGGGCAGCTACTTCCCCGGCTTCCTCGAAGCCCGCAAGACCTCGGAACAGGCACTGGTTGCCGTGATCCAGGAGGCTTGGATCGGCGGCGTCTCGACCCGCCGGGTCGATGATCTCGTGCAGGCCATGGGGCTGAGCGGCATCTCCAAGAGCACGGTCTCCAAGCTGTGCAAGGACATCGATGAACGGGTCGGCGAGTTCCTGAACCGCCCGCTCACGGGGGAGTGGCCCTATGTCTGGCTCGATGCCACCTATCTCAAGCAGCGCCAGGGCGGGCGGATCGTCTCGGTTGCGGCCATAATCGCCGTGGCCGCCAATACCGAAGGCCGCCGGGAAATCATCGGCCTCGGCATTGGCCCCTCGGAGGCAGAGACCTTCTGGACAGACTTCCTGCGCTCGCTGAAGGCCCGCGGTCTCGACGGCGTGAAGCTCGTGATCAGCGATGCCCATACCGGTCTGAAGGCCGCCATTGCACGGATCTTTGAAGCTACCTGGCAAAGATGCCGGGTTCACTGGATGCGCAACGCACTCGCCCACGTCTCCAAAGGCCAACATACGGTGGTCGCGGCAGCAATCCGGCAAGCGTTCGAACAGCCCGATCGCAAGCACGCTGGCGATACCTGGCGCCATGTCGCGGAGCAGGTCCGCACCCGCTGGCCCAAGCTGGCAGACCTGATGGACGCCAGTGAGCATGACGTGCTGGCCTACATGGCGTTCCCCCGCCAGCACCGCACCAAGTTGCACAGCACCAACCCACTCGAACGCCTCAACAAGGAGGTGAAGCGCCGCGCCGATGTCGTGGGGATCTTCCCCAACGAAGCCTCGATCATGCGCCTGATCGGCGCGGTGCTGTTCGAGCAGAATGACGAATGGCAGACCTCGAGCCGCTACATGATGGTCGAGGCCTTCGCTCAGATCGACAAGGAGGAGATCGACCCCATTCTCAGCATTACCACAAAAGCCGCCTGATCATGACCTCAGGCCATCTGGGAAATTACACCAGCTTGACGGACGTGACCAGAACTTCAACCCGCACCCTCCCGGCGAGGCTTCGATTGAGTTGCTGGACGCGTTCCGCGACAAATGGAACGCCAGGTCCGGATGGGCCGATCCCCTCGATGCGTCCCGCCGCCGGGCGTTGAGGCTTCCGGACCACATCCTGAAGCTTGATCGTAACGCCGAGCGCCTTGGCAAAGCTGCCAGGGATCCTGATCCCAGGGAGCTGCTGCATGAAATCGCCGTGGGTTGGATCCGGAATGAGGAGGTGTCCGATCGCAGCGAACTGATCGAGGCTTTGAAAAATAGCGGCTATGAAATCGCCCGTGAAGGGCACGATTACCTCAGCCTCAGATCGAAGGATCCTCACCAGCCCGGCTTTCCGAAGTTCAAGACCTCGACCCGGATGAAGGGCGGGCTCTGGAGCAGGCAGTTCGTCTCCCGGGATTACGCGATGGAGCTGATCGAAGCCTCCCCATACAAGGATGTCGGGGCACGTCTCGACGACATCGATCTTACGGGCATTTACCAGCAGCGGCTCGAGCGGCGAAACCTGTTCAATCGCAAGAAATACCCAGCTGTGGTTGAGCCGGAGCCTGAACCTCTTTCCGACCGGATTGACCTGTTGCAGCCTCAACACGTTCCTGTGGCTTCCCCGGATTCAGAGCCCGTGGCAGGAATCCGGCCGCACAGGGTCCAAACACCAGCGGCGAACTTCAAGGTCCGGCTCTGGAAATCGCTGTATCCGGTTGAGGTGCCATCCGACATCGCCGCTGCGCTTCACTATATTGATGTTGCAAGCCGTTCCGTGACGTTGAGTGACGGCGCTGTTGTCAAGGACAAAGGCGACAGCATCGTTACTACGAGATCGACTGATCTTTCGATACGTCTGATGGCCTTGGAAGCAAAGGCAAAAGGCTGGAGTGTCTGTGATATCGCAGGCAGTCGGGAATTTGTTGCGCGGATGACAATCGAGTGCGCCGAACTTGGGATGAGGCCGGTCGGTCTCGATGAAAGGGCCAATGCCCTGATAGCTGCCACCCTGGCCGAAGCCGGCTATGACCTGGCAGAACTCGGTCGCCCGGGCCCCGACGCAAAGGCGGCTGAGACGGCGCCGGAGAGTTCCGCGCCCTCAACCAAGGAGAAGCCTACCGACGTCGTGCCTGAGGCGACGAGACCTGTGTCGGAAGCTGCTACGCCAAGCGACCCTGCGGAGGCCGCCAGCGACCTTGACGCAGACAGCACCGACGCGGACACGGACATCAAACCCAGCCTATGATGGCGCCTCAGAAACTCCATTCGCCGCCACCATAAGGTGGCGGCTCACAGGATCGAGCTGCTTGCAACGAGAAGGCTAATCTCAACTTGTCGCGGCTCCCGATGATAGCATCCTAGGATAATATTGTAATAGCTGCCGTTGGAATTGTCGCCTTGGCCCTGAGGGCGGCGCTGATGCGATCATGGCTTTTTCCCGGCGGCAGGTGATAGCGTGCTAGGATGCTATTGCCCTAGGTTGCTATTGTGATAGCTTCGGGCGTGTTCTTCGGCGGAATGATAGCATAATAGAGTAATATTACACTATTACTCTATTATGCTATGCAACGTCGCCGCACGCCGTTACCCTCGATCTCCGCTCACCGTGCGCTTCCGCAGCGGTAGAAGTCCTCATAGGTGTCCTGGCGGGTGTTGTCGTAGTCGATGCAGAGGCCGGCCTCGTCGATCCGGGCCTTGAGGATCTCGGCCTCGTTGCAGTCGCCCAGGCTGATGCCGTTGGCATTGCCGGCGGAGTCCATGCAGGCGGTATAGGCCGCGGCGAAGC
>NZ_JBQEOI010000100.1:0-3177 GCF_052045125.1 Paracoccus sp. 22332 | reverse complement strand
CGATGACGATCACCACGTCGGTATTCGGGAAGTCGTCGTTGATCTCGTCCATCTCCAGCACGATGTCATAGGGCACCTTGGCCTCGGCCAGCAGCACGTTCATGTGCCCCGGCAGGCGGCCCGCAACGGGGTGGATGGCGAAGCGCACCTCCTTGCCGGCCGCGCGCAGCTTGCGGGTCAGTTCGCTGACCGCGCCCTGCGCCTGCGCCACCGCCATGCCATAGCCCGGCACGATGACGATGCTGTCGGCGTCGTTCAGCGCCGCCGCCACGCCCTCGGCGTCGATGGCGATCTGCTCGCCGGTGATCTCGGCCGCGGGGCCGGTCTCGCCGCCGAAGCCGCCCAGGATCACGCTGACGAAGTTGCGGTTCATCGCCTTGCACATGATATAGGACAGGATCGCGCCGGACGAACCCACCAGGGCGCCGACCACGATCAGCAGGTCGTTGCCCAGCGTGAAGCCGATGGCGGCGGCGGCCCAGCCAGAATAGCTGTTCAGCATCGACACCACGACCGGCATGTCCGCCCCGCCGATGCCCATGATCAGGTGATAGCCGATGAAGAAGGCCAGCAGCGTGATCAGGATCAGCCAGAAGATCGCAGGTCCGACGCCCGTAAAGTAAAGGATGCCCAGCAGCACCGATAGCGCAAGCGCGCCTGCGTTCAGCATGTGGCCGCCCGGCAGCTTTTTCGGCTTGCCGTCCACGCGCCCCGCCAGCTTGCCGAAGGCCACGACAGACCCGGTGAAGGTGACGGCGCCAATGAAGATGCCCAGGAACACCTCGATCTTCAGCATGGCGATCTCGGCCGGGGTCTTGTGCGCCAGGACGGCCGCGAAGCCATGGAAGACATGGACCCCGCCCTCGGCCTTGGCGCGCAGCACGCGAGCCAGCTCGATCTGGGCGTTGAAGCCGACAAAGACCGCCGCCAGACCGACCAGCGAGTGCATGGCGGCGACAAGCTGGGGCATCTCGGTCATCTGGACGCGCTTGGCCACGACCCAGCCGACGGCGCCGCCGATCGCGATCATCACCAGCGATAACAGCCAGTTGCCCGCGCCCGGCCCGAACAGCGTCGCCAGCACCGCCAGGGCCATACCCGCGATGGCGTACCAGATCGCGCGTTTGGCGCTTTCCTGTCCCGACAGGCCGCCCAGGGACAGGATGAACAGGACAGCGGCGATCACATAGGCCGCAGTGGTAAATCCGTATTCCATTCCTGCGATCCCTTACGACTTCTGGAACATGGCGAGCATGCGCCGGGTGACCATGAAGCCACCGAAAATGTTGACCCCCGCCATCAGCACGGCCAAGGCGCCCAGCAGGACGACCCACCAGGACCCCGAGCCAATCTGCATCAGCGCCCCCAGGATGATGATGGAGCTGATCGCGTTGGTGATCGCCATCAGCGGCGTGTGCAGCGAATGTGCGACGTTCCAGATCACGCGGAACCCGATGAAGCAGGCCAGCACGAAGACGATGAAGTGCTGCATGAAGCTGAAGGGCGCGAACAGCCCGATCAGCAGAAGGACCGCCGCCCCGACCACCAGCAGCGTGACCTGCGACCGGGTTTCGGCCTTGAAGGCCGCGACTTCGGCAGCGCGACGTTCCTCGACCGTCAACTCGCGCTTCTTCTCCTTGGGCTTCTGTGCGGCGATGGCCGCGATCTTCGGCGGAGGCGGCGGCCATGTGATGTCGTGGTCGCGTGTCACCGTGGCCCCACGGATCACGTCATCCTCCATGTTGTGAAGGATCACGCCGTCCTTTTTGGGTGTCAGGTCGGCCACGAAGTGACGGACGTTGTTGCCGTAAAGTTCCGAGGCCTGCGCGCCCATGCGCGACGGAAAATCGGTATAGCCGATGATCGTCACGCCGTTTTCGGTCACGTGGCGTTCGTCGGGAATGGTCAGTTCGCAGTTGCCGCCGCGTTCGGCCGCAAGGTCCACGATCACGCTGCCGGGCTTCATCGCCTCGACCATGTCGCGGGTCCACAGCTTGGGCGCATCGCGGCCGGGAATCAGGGCGGTGGTGATGACCACGTCCATCTGAGGCGCAAGCTCTCGGAACTTGGCAAGCTGCTTTTCGCGGAATTCAGGCGACGAGGGCGCGGCATAGCCGCCCGTTGCGGCGCCGTCCTGCGCTTCCTCGAAATCGAGGTAAACGAACTCGGCGCCCATCGACTCGATCTGCTCGGCCACCTCGGGGCGGACGTCGAATGCATAAACCTGCGCGCCCAGGGATACCGCGGTGCCGATGGATGCCAGGCCCGCGACCCCTGCCCCCACGACCAATACCTTGGCCGGCGGCACCTTGCCCGCTGCCGTCACCTGGCCCGTGAAGAAGCGGCCGAAGTTGTTTGCAGCCTCGATGACCGCGCGATAGCCCGCGATATTGGCCATGGACGACAGCGCGTCCATCTTCTGCGCCCGGCTGATCCGCGGCACCATGTCCATGGCGATGGCGGTGATGCCCTGTTCCTTGGCCAGGGCCAGCATTTCGGCATTCTGGGACGGATAGAAGAACGAGATCAGCGTCTGGCCTTCCCGCATCTGGCCGATCTCGCCCTCGGACGGCTGGCGCACCTTTGCCACGACATCGACCGACGCGATCAGGTCGGCGGCCGTCGGGACCACGGTGACTCCGACCGCGCGATAGCTGTCATCCGAGAACCCGGCCCGCGCCCCCGCGCCGCTTTCGACGAACACCTGGTGCCCCAGCTTCATGAGATGCCCGGCAGAAGAGGGCGTGATCGCGACGCGCGCCTCTCCCTCGAAACTTTCCTTCAATGCGCCGATTTTCATGAGGCAATCTCCTACTCAGTTGAATCCTGCACTGGCCTCACGAGGAAGACGAAGTCGTCAGACTTGATCGATAGCCAAGATTTTGGATGCGATATCATCGCACGTAGCTGTAGAGTTAAGGGCGATCTTGGACTGCTGAGTAGCCTCATCAGTCGCCGCCAGTTCCACCTCGACCAGCAGGTCCTTGGCGTCGATCTGTTCGCCGGGGCGGACATGGACGGCCTTGATGGTGCCGTCGCGGTCGGCGTGAAGGCCGGTTTCCATCTTCATCGCCTCGATGGTCAGCAGCAGGTCGCCCTGGCGGACCTTCGCCCCCGCCGTGGCCGCGACCGAGGCCACAACGCCCGGCATCGGCGCGCCGACATGGCCCGCGTTCG
>NZ_JBQEOI010000099.1:0-3488 GCF_052045125.1 Paracoccus sp. 22332 | reverse complement strand
TCCGCTCGTCTCGTCCGCTCCGCGCATTACCGCCCCCCGCTAAAGCCTGCGAGGGCTGAATCATGTTCTTCACATGGGGCCAAGGCCCGACTTCTTCAGCACCCTGTTAGTAGAGCCTTCAACGCATCAATCCGGGCTGGCCAGTAAGCCCGATACTTTGCCAGCCATTCCGCAATGAGCGCCAGCCCCTCCGGATCGACCTCATAGTTCACATACCGGCCATGACGCTCTTCCCGCACGAGCTTGGCGTTGCGCAGTACAGACAGATGTTGCGACATCGCAGGCTGGCTAATTTCCATGCCTTGCCGCAAGGTGACGGCGTTCATGCTGCCAGACGCCAGCTTCTCAAAAATCGAGCGGCGCGTCGGATCGGACAGAGCTTTGAATATGTCATTCTGGATCATGCCAACAGATAACCATATACTTATCTGATTCGCAAGAGTTGCCCGCATCACAACCCCAACCCCCGCCGCCATCCCAACTGCCACGACACGGAACCGCCCTGCACGACTCCCATGACCTCGCGGCCTAACTGGCGGTCGATGACAGGTCGCCATGGGACAAGGGTGAACTCGTGGCTCTTTTCGACTAGGGCGAATTTGCCGCTCGTTAGCTGGACAGTCCCGGTGAACCTGCCGCTGACGCTCTCGCCATCCTTGGCGGCGCGGAACGGCAGCGCCTTGCCCTCGGCCATCTCCGCACCGACGCGGGCAACCTCCCACTCGCGCAAGGTGGCGAGTAGATTGCGCCGGTAGAAGATTCGGCCGTCCCGGCTGCGCATGGCGTCGCCCTGTTTGACATGATGCTCGCGGCGCTGGTCCATCGCCTCGCGGACCTGTTGACCGAAACCGGCCGGGGCGAGATCCGATGCGTCGGCGGATAGTAGTCGCCGATCAAGCCAGGTGGCGCCGTCCGCGCCGATCTGCTTTTCAAGGTCGAAGGCCGACAGGACGCGAACGCCGGCCTGCCGGTTGCGCCCGGCATCGTAGGCGGCGGCGCGGCTCTCGAAATCATCGGGGACGCGCCATTGGTCGGCGTCGATCCGCTCGACGATCCCGGCGCGGCGCAACGCCTCCAGCCGGCGCACATGGGCATCGACATATTTCTCGTATTCGCCGCCCGGAACACGGCCCTCGAACTTCGCCTGCTCCAGATGGCGGCTCGGCCGATAGACGCCATCTTCGGCAATGGCCCCGATGCTTTGGTCGGATGGTCGCTGCCCGGTGTCAGCCGGGCCGATCTCCACAATGCTGCCGATCCGCGCATCCTCGACGCGGGCCGGGTCGATGCCGGCGACATGGTGCGTCCGCCCGTCAATCCCGTCCACCACAAGGGTCAGGTTCTCGCCCAACTCGTCGGACAGATACTTGTCGACGACGCGGCCGACGATGGGCGTCTCGGGCGGCTCGTCATGGATTTGGAAAGTGAGCGGGTCGCGCTCCATGCCATCGGCCTTCAGCGCCTTGTGCATGTTGCGGATGATGTCGCCACGCTCTCCCATCTCGCGCAAGGTCGGCTCCATGCGGTCGCTCAACTCCCAAACACCCGGTGCGTGTTCGGTCGCCAGCCCCATCCTCTCCAGTTTGGCGAGGCGGCGCAGGCGTAGGGCGCGGTTGAACTGGCGCTTGTGATCGGACCGCTCATGGCGCAGGTCGAGGAAGCGGCCATCCGCCTCGTCGGCCATCGCCCGGTCGATGCGGGTGAAACGGTCATGGCCGATCTCGGCGGACAGCTTGCGGGTCTGATCGATCTCGGTGACGGGGCCAAGCTCCAGCGTGGTCAATTCGCTGGCGCGCTCGCGGATGCCATTGGCGAGATATTCGTGCCGACGCTTGATCGGATAGTGCAACAGTAGCCGGTAGCCGCCTTTCATCATGGCAAGACCATGGACGACCAAGCGGCGGACCTTGTTGCGGCGCGGATCACTTTCCCAATCGATATTGTCGCCGCGAAACCCGAGCAGCACTTCGCCGATAGTGCGATGACTTTCGCCATGCAGTTTGGCGTCAAGCGCGCGCAGGGAGAGAATATGGAACTGCCGCATCTGCGGGGGCATGGCGCGGAAGTCCGGGCCTGGTGTGCGGCCCGTTCAGGGATCGCCACAAGCGCCGCGCCGCATGGGCGCGCAGCTCGAGGAAGGAATCCATCGGCAGAGTGACGGCATAGAACGCCGCCGCGTCGGGACCGCCTCGGGAAGCCAGAACTGATGCGACGCCATCCACCCGCCAGAGGCCATGCCAGCCATCGTCCGCGCGGCGCAGATCGAGGCCGTCGAGATGGGCCAGCGTGAATCGCGCAGATCGTCGAGGCCATTGCGGACGGCATGTATCATCCGTCGATGAAGGAGAAGATGACCGGGCTGGAAGCGCGCAGGGAAGAACTGACGGCCCTGCTCGCCGACGCGCCGGCGGACACGCCGGACATTCTGCCGAGTGCGTCGGCCATCTATGCGAAGAAGGTCGTCGCGCTGACGAAGGCCCTCAACCGGAAGGAAGAGCGGCAGGAAGCGTCGCAGGATTTGCGCGCCCTGATCGAGAAGATCGTGCTGACTCCCGGCCCGGAACGGGGGGAACTCTACGCCACGCTGCATGGCGAACTGCGCACGATCCTCGAATGGACGGAGCGTCAAGCTCTTGGAAAGACTGAAAAAATGAAAAAACCCGCCGCTGGCGCGACGGGTTTGTTGGTATCGGTGGTTGCGGGGGCAGGCAACCGCCGTCATTTGCCTGAACTCAGATGCGCAGTATGAAGCTTTTCACACTGTTCGACAATTACGATATCAGATCAGCAACGAACTCCGAGAGGGGTTCGATACCCGACGGGCCGTCAAAAATCGACACAGTGCCGCGTCTGTTTTCTGCATTACCGTCTACATCGGAAATCCTCAGGCACGCCGAAGCTCATCAATTCAAACTTCCGCAGGTTGTCGAAGAGGCGCGGTGCAGCTGGGGCAGCGGGCTCTTTCGGCTGATAGATCTCTATTTCCTCGATCCGCTCGCGCACCTCCACCAACTGCATCGCCCCGGTGGTCGGGTGGCGCTCAATCTTGCGCCGCTCGGCCTATTTATAAGCGTCGTCGTGATGATCGACATAAGCCAGCAGGATGCCGCCATCCGTGCGGTGGACGATGATGCGGATATCGGCATTGACGCGGACCGACCAGAAATTGCTGTCCTTCGCCCGATCGAGCTTATGGAACGACAAGCCATTGCCGGCCGGATTCGATTGCAGGTCGAAGGCGGTGATCTTGGCGGCCTTCTGCTCTTGTGCGGTCAGGCGGGCGAGGCTGTCGGTGAAGGTGTCGGCGATGCGGAAGTTCATTTACCGCGCTTTCCTGTGGGGGCCGGCTTGGCTGCAGCGTGCTCCTCCTGCCATTTCTTGCGGCGGGAGTGTCCTGAACTTTGTGTATCTGGCCCGGTCCATGCGGTTTCAGATACTCAAGCGTCGAAGCGCTCGCCGAACATTATGGCGAACTGGTTGCGGGCCGC
>NZ_JBQEOI010000098.1:0-3616 GCF_052045125.1 Paracoccus sp. 22332 | reverse complement strand
GGGCACCTCGAAAAATTGCCCGGCCCGAGTTGCTGCGGTATGAACGGGGGGTGATCGGCTGCTTGGGCGTAACGATGGCACAGATGGGTTTCTTCGATCTTTCGGACCGCTATGCGAGCCTGGATGCCAAGAAGGACCCCTTGGTCGAGATTGACGCCGTTGTGCCGTGGGAGGAGTTCCGCCCGACGCTGGAGCGGGTTTGGCGCAAGCCAGATGCGGAGCGGAAGTCGCGCGCCGGGCGCAAGCCGATGGACGCCGTTCTGATGTTCAAGACACTGGTCCTGGGCGCGCTCTACAACCTGTCCGACGACCAGATCGAGTATCAGGTGCGCGACCGTTTGTCATTCATGCGGTTCCTCGGCCTAGGGCTTGAGGACCGGGTGCCCGATGCCAAGACGGTGTGGCTTTATCGCGAAGCGCTGGCGCAGGCGGGCCTGGTGGAGGCGCTGTTCAAGCAGTTCGACGGCTATCTGGCGCGCCGGGGTTACATCGCGCGGGGAGGGCAGATCCTGGATGCCTCCATCGTCCCGGTGCCGAAGAACCACAACACGCGCGAGGAAAACAAGGCGATCAAGAGCGGTGAGGTGCCCGAGGGCTGGTCCGACAAACCGGCCAAGCGGTCACAGAAGGACGTTGATGCCCGCTGGACCAAGAAGCACGGTAAATCCCACTATGGCTACAAGAACCATGTGAGCATGGACAGGAAGCACAAGCTGGTAAGACGTTACCATGTCAGCGATGCCGCCCTGCATGACAGCCAAGCGGTGGACCACCTGCTGACGCGGGGCAATACCGGCGCGGGGGTCTGGGCCGATCCGGCCTATCGGTCCGAGGAGATGGAAGCCAAGCTGCGCGGCATGAAGCTGAAGAGCCACATCCACCGCAAGGGCAAGCGCGGCAAGCCGCTGACCGAGCAGGCCAAAAGCAGCAACCGGACCAAATCCTCGGTGCGTGCCCGGGTCGAGCATGTCTTCGGCGCGCAGACCAATGACATGGGCGGCACGCTGGTGCGCACGATCGGCATGGTGCGGGCGAAGGCGAAGATCGGGATGAAGAACCTCGCTTACAACATGCGCCGCCTCGGCCAGCTGAGCCGCCTGAACCCGTGCCCGGGCTAACCCAGGGGCGCGGAAATCAAGTCGTGCGGCACGAAACGCCGCGCGCGACAGGCAAAGCATCAAAGACCCCGTAGCGCACAAGGGCACTGACGGGTGGCATCACGCCCATTTCAAGCCGCCGAGCCCGCGACCCGCGACCGGAAAAGGTCAAAAATCGAGGTGCCCTTTTGTCAACATGACCTAGCATTACAGTTGCATTCTTCTCTCCGCTCTGAATCAATGCGCTACCATGACTAAGTTAGGGATCATGGATGGCGGGGTTGTCGGTCGAAGAGACGCTGGAGCTTTGGGCTTCCTCGCTACGTGAAGTAAAGGCTCGAATTCGGCCGCTGTTTACGCAGGAACGGGTTGCGGCATCGGCCGGTCAGTTTCTCGACGGCTTGTTGGGTGAGGAACGGCGCAAGACGGGTTGGATGCGGGCCGAAGCGGCTGGAGATCCGGGTCCCTGGCGTCAGCAGGCGATATTGGGTCGTGGCCATTGGGATGCCGACGCGCTGCGCGATATTGTGCGGGGCTACGCCGTGGACACGCTGGCTGATCCCGAGGCGGTGCTGGTGATCGATGAAACCGGTTTTTTGAAGCAGGGCCACGCCTCCTGTGGGGTCGCGCGCCAATATACGGGGTCGGCAGGAAAGATCACCAATTGCCAGATCGGCGTCTTCGCCAGCTACGTCTCGCGGCACGGACATGCGTTTATCGATCGGGCCCTCTATCTGCCGAAAGCATGGGCTGAAGCCCCGGTCAGACGAAGCCGGGCCCATGTGCCCGAGGTGGTGGAGTTCGCCACTAAACCTGCCATCGCGCGCAGCATGATCGAGCGCGTGCTCTCGGCCAAGGTTCCATTTTCCTGGGTGGCCGCCGACAGCGTCTATGGCGTTGGCGAGGCTCTGTTGCACAAATCCTGAGAGGGATTCATCTGGTGGATCCAGCGTGGTAGCTGGACGGCATGAGCAAACCTACACCGCCAACCTACAAGACCAGGAACTGGCCCGCGTACAATAGAGCGCTTAAGCGTCGGGGTTCGCTGACGATATGGTTTGACCCCGCCATGACTTGGGAAGCCGAGCCCACCGGCAAGCGTGGCCGCCAGCCCGACTATAGCGATGCCGCCATCCAAACCTGCCTGACGATGAAGGTTTTGTTCGGCCTGGCGCTAAGACAGACCACTGGGTTCGTCGAGAGCCTGCTACGGCTGATCGGTCTGGACTGGGCGGTGCCGGACTTCAGCACGCTTAGCCGTCGCCAGAAAACCCTGAAGGTCAGCATTCCCTATCGTGGGTCGGATGGGCCGCTGCACCTGCTGGTCGACAGCACTGGCATCAAGGTTGAAGGCGAAGGCGAGTGGAACGCCCGCAAGCATGGCGGCGCTAAACGCAGGGTCTGGCGCAAGATCCACATCGGAATTGACGAGAAATCCTTGGAAGTCCGGGCAGCTGAATTCACCACGAGTGGGATCGGTGATGCGCCCATACTACCTGAGCTGCTGGACCAGATCCCGCCCGATCAGGAGATCGCCACCGTCACCGCCGACGGTGCCTTCGACACGCGCAAGTGTCATGATGCCATCGCTGCCCGGGGCGCCGCCGCAATCATTCCGCCCCGAAAGAACGCCAAGCCCTGGAAGCCCGACACCGCCTGTCAACGGCGGTGCAAAACCCGGCCACTCGGCGGCGTAAAACCAGGCCAGGTGGCGGTGGCCTGCGCCATGGCGCGCGCGCTTACCATAGAGCTGGCGCGTGCCATGGCGCATTGGCCCCTTGGGGCCAAATCGAGGCGATCTGATCTCAGGACTTTTGATGCCGCTTTCGGGCAGTGCTGTTGGCGAGGCGATAACTCTCGCCGTTCATTTCGAGGATGCTGACGTGGTGGGTCAGCCGGTCGAGCAGTGCGCCGGTGAGGCGCTCGGAGCCGAAGGTCTCGGTCCATTCATCGAAGGGCATATTGCTGGTGATCAGGGTTGAGCCGCGCTCGTAGCGGTGCGAGATCAGCTCGAATAGCAATTCGGCGCCGGTCTTGGACAGCGGCACGAAGCCCAGTTCGTCGACGATCAGCAACTTGACGGCAGCCATCTGCTTCTGAAAGCGAAGCAGGCGACGTTCGTCGCGGGCCTCCATCAGTTCGTTGACCAGGGCTGCGGCGGTGGTGAAGCCAACGGAGAGCCCCCTCTGGCAAGCCGCCAGTCCGAGGCCAAGGGCAATGTGCGTCTTGCCCGTGCCGCTTGGGCCGAGGGCAATGACGTTCTCGCGCCGCTCGATCCATTCGCAGCGGGCCAGTTCCAGCACCTGCATCTTGTTGAGCTTCGGGATGGCGCTGAAGTCGAAGCTGTCGAGGCTTTTGACCGTAGGGAACCTGGCGGCCTTGATGCGGCGCTCGACCATCCGCCGCTCCCGGTCAACCAACTCCAGTTCGACAAGCCGGGCGAGATACCGGACATGGTCCATGCCTTCGGCCGCGCATTGCCAGGCCAGCTTCTGATGTTCCCGCAGGAATGTCGGCAG
>NZ_JBQEOI010000097.1:0-3629 GCF_052045125.1 Paracoccus sp. 22332 | reverse complement strand
ACGGTCAAGACCGAGGCCGCGTAAACAGCGCCCGGAAGAGTTCCTCGGACTGCCGCAGGCCCTCATCGGTCAGGACAACCGACTTTGCCTTGTTGACCGGATCGGCAATCAGACCCCTCCCATGCAATCGCTCTAGGGCGTCCCAGTCAAAGCCTTTCCACGCCCGCCGCTCGTCATGCAGCGTCAACCACATAAGCGCCAGAACGGCCTCGTCGATCTTGTCCCGATCAATCTCCATGGACTGAGCATACTACGGTCAGACTGGGGCGGGAATCGGGCGGTTACGTTGCAGTCGCCGCTCCGGTCGGAACAGACGGCGCTGCTGCCGGCGGCGTAACAGCCGGCGGGGCTGCAGACGGGGCGGTGCTGCTCTTGACTGAGACAGGAGGAAACGTGATCAGCGGCTTGAGACGAACTTTGCTCGTCGCCGCCCCACTGTTCGTGGAACTGGACTGCGTGGTGCGTGGCGTAGGGGCCACACCAAGTATTCCAGCGGCAACAAGCGGCGCAAGGTCGGCAAGCGAGGACACCGTTGAGAGCCCAGGGCGAGTTCCATTAAACCAAGCGTCAATCGCGGCCGCCACGTCCGTAAGAACGTTTGCAGGATCGCCGGCCGACGAATCCAAGAGCAATCCCGCCTCGATGTTCATACCGGAAATGCCCGGAGTGGTCAGATTTGCCGATCCAACATATGCCGCCTGCGACCCATCCTGTCGTGTGAAGTGATAGACTTTTGGATGAAATAGTCCCGCGGAGAAGCTGACGACCCCAATCTTAGCATTTGTTCTTGGATTTCCAACGAGATTGACCAGTGCTTCGATGTCGGGCTCTCCAGTTTCTCCGCCGTTTGATCCGATCACGCAGTTCGTCAATCGGTCTTGCGCCTTGAGCTCATTGAGCACTGGCACCAAAGGAGCCAATCCATCCGCACTGAAGTATCCGGTTTGCCAGCGTAGGGCGTCGACTGCCTGCGGATTAAAGCTAGCGAGCCAGTCACCGAGTACGTCCGACGTGTTTCGAGATGCTGAGTCAATGTATCGCAAGGGTACTCACTCCGATCGGGGGATATCGCACGAATATCAGCCGCTTATGTCGAAGCACAGTAAGCGCGACGCTGATCCCCTCCTGCCGCTGGTGATCTGAACGGGCCAATCTCCGTGCGCATGAACGTCGGAGGTGTTGGCTTGGAACGAGACGGCAAAATGGGCGGCCATTTGGACGGCTTCTCGGATGGTGGGGTTTCGCGGCTGGAAGTGATGGAGGGGCCGACCGGGCGTCAGCGACGCACGAAGGCGGAGCGGGCGCGGATTGCGGCGGAAAGCTTGGTGCCGGGAACTTCGGTGACCGAAGTCGCGCGGCGGCACGGGACGACGCGCTGGCAGGTTTATGACTGGCGGAAGAAGCTACGGGACGGACAGCTTGTCGTGCCCGAGAGCGTGGCGGCACTGCCGATGTTTGCAGAACTGGTCGTCGAGGGCGCCGCAGCGGAGATGCCGGCAGAGACGGAGGCCAGCACCGGCGTGGAGATTGTTGTGGGTGATGTCGTGATCCGCGTCGGCGCAGATACCGATGAGGTTCTGCTTACGCGGTCGATCCGAGCGGCGCGGGCGGCGGCATGGTGATGCTCGGCCAGGGCGGGCCGGTGAAGGTCTACGTGGCGACGCGGCCGGTGGACTTCCGCAAGGGCATCGACGGGCTGGCGCTGGCGGTGCAGGAGATGTTCGGGCTCGACCCGTTCTGCGGGGCGGTCTTCGTCTTCCGGGCGAAGCGGGCAGATCGTATCAAGATTCTGGTCTGGGACCAGACCGGGATGGTGCTCGTTCACAAGCGCCTCGAGGGCGGCAAGTTCGTCTGGCCGCAGGTGCGGGATGGGGTGATGCGCCTGTCCTCGGCGCAGCTGGCGGCGCTGTTCGAGGGGTTGGACTGGAGACTGGTAAGACCCGAGCGGGTGCGCCGCCCGCTGGTTGCAGGGTAAGTGCATCCGACGCACTGGAGGCCCCGTTTTTACTGGCCAGAACGGCATCAGCGTGATTCACTTCAGGCATGGATGCCGACACTCTCAGCCGCGAGAACGCTCATCTGAAGGCCCGCCTCGCGGAGGTCGAGGCAGCGCTCGCGGAGGTACAGGAGGCAAACCGCCGGCTGGAGGGTATCCTGCGCACCTCGCAGCGCGAGCGCTTTGGCAAGAGTTCCGAGAAGTTGTCACCCGACCAGTTCAATTTGCCGCTCGAGGACGCCGAACTGGCCCAGGGCGTGCTTGAGGCCGCGCAGGAGAAGGCTGAAGCCGCGCTTTCCCGGGCGCGAGGGGAAGAACCTCGCAAGCCCGCGCGCAACCGTGGGCATCTGCCGGCGCATCTGCCCCGGGTCGAGCGCGTGATCGAGCCGGCCAGCACCCTTTGCCCCTGCGGTTGTGGTGAGATGGCCCGGATCGGGGAGGATGTCTCCGAGCGGCTCGACGTGATCCCGGCGCAGTTCCAGGTTCTTGTGACGCGGCGCCCCAGATATGCCTGTCGCCGCTGCTCGCAGGCCGTAGTGCAGGCTCATGCGCCCGAGCACGTCGTGCCGGGCGGCCTGCCCACCGAGCGGCTGATCGCATGGATCATCATCTCGAAGTTCGGCGACCACCTTCCGTTTTACCGCCAGGCGGGGATCTTCGAGCGGCAGGGGCTCCACCTCGACCGCGGCACATTCGGCAATTGGGTCGGCCGCGCCTGCTTCCACCTGATGCCCGTGATCGACCACATGAAGGTCCACCTGCGCGTCGCCGACCGGATCTTCGTCGACGAGACCCGCGCGCCTGTTCTGGAGCCGGGCCGGAAGGCCACCAAGAGCGGCTACTTCTGGGCCGTCGTATCCGACGATCGCGGGCATGGCGGTGCCGGCCCGCCCCTCGTGCTGTTCCACTACGCTCCCGGTCGGGGACGGGAACATCCGCTTAGGTTCCTGGCCGGATACCGCGGCCGGTTCCTGCAATGCGACGCCTACCAATCCTACAATGCGCTGACCGAGATCACGCGCGATGAGGGGCCGTGGCAGCTGGTCTATTGCTGGACCCACGTCCGCCGCCGCTTCGTCAAACGCGTCGAGAGCGACGGCTCGCCCATCGCCGAGGAGATGCTGCGCCAGATCGCATTGCTGTATCAGATCGAAAAGACCGTGCGCGGCAAGGACCCGGCCGTCCGCATGGCCATCCGACGCGAGCAATCCGCCCCGATCATCTCCGCGCTCAAGCCCTGGCTGGAGACCCAGCTCTCGCGCATCCCGCGGAAGTCCCTGCTGGCCGAGGATATCCGCTACACCCTCGCGCACTGGCCCGGCCTGATCCGCTTTATCGACGATGGCACCCTCGAGCTGGACACCAACCCGGTCGAAAACCAGATCCGTCCGATCGCGCTGACCCGGAAGAACGCCCTCTTCGCCGGGAACGAAATCGGCGCCGAGAACTGGGCCATGCTCGCCTCGCTGGTTGCCACCTGCAAGCTGTCCGGCGTGAACCCCGTCGACTACCTCGCCGATACCCTCCGGGCCATCCTCGACGGACACCCCAGATCCCGCATCGAGGACCTCATGCCCTGGTGCTACGACCAAGCGTCAAGCCTCGCTGCATAGGGCCTCGTCGTCGCGCTTAC
>NZ_JBQEOI010000096.1:0-3690 GCF_052045125.1 Paracoccus sp. 22332 | reverse complement strand
CCTCACAGCAGAAACCTGGCACCAGTTCCTCGACGACTTCGTTAGCGATCCTGAACTCGCGCAACGCTTCAAGGCTCAACCGCCGCGGTAACAATCGGCCGGTTACTTCAGGATCGTCATTGGACCGCTTTCCCCGGACGCGTGCTAAGCTGCCCGCGTGGAGACCGGGCCGACCAGAATCCCCCCTGGTCTGCAACGATCCATCCCGGAACATGGCGCGCTTCTACGGTCTGGGGATCGCACCCGATCTCTTCGGAAGCGTGGTCCTCATCCGCACCTTGGGCCGCGCGCGGCGCCGGGGTCAGAAGGAGTCAGAAACGTTCGGCCAGCACCCGAACTGCCGCCGACTGCCGTGACCAACGGGATTGACCTTGGGCCTTCCTCAACCGATGACGGGGACTGCCTCGGCTCGCGCTGCGGCCAGCAGCGCGGTGTCGAGAGAGGCCAGACTCGCGCCTTGCCGCAAGGCCAGTTCCAAGTAAAGCGCATCATAGACCGTAGTAAGCGCCGTTCTGACCCGGACCAGTTCGAACTGGCGCTGGAAGACCTCGAAACGGCCATGGCCGTGATCTATGCTGAAGAGGACGCCGAAGATCGGGCCGCCAAGCGCCCCGCCAAACCGCGTGCTGCCAACCGTGGATCGCGGCCCAAGCACCTTCCGCGTATCGAAGAGGTCATCGAGCCGGACAGCCTGATCTGCGCCTGCGGTGGCTGCCTGCATTGCATCGGTGAGGACGTCTCGGAACGGCTCGACATCGTGCCCGCCCAGTTCCGCGTCATCGTCACCCGCCGTCCCAAATATGCCTGCCGCTCCTGCACGGATGGCGTTGCACAGGCGGCTGCCCCTGCGCGGCTGGCCGAAGTGGAGATTTCCACCGGTAGGAAGATACTGCCATCTTCGACAGCGTCGGAGGACTTGGCGCCACTGGGAGAAAATCGTGGGTCCCGCAGCCAGGTAAAAAGCAGGTTCGAGTTCATCGAATAACGCCGCGCCACTTGCGCTACGGATACGCCGGACGCCCGTGTCTGCATGCAGATCGCGCGTTTCTCCTCATCAGACCAGAACCGCTTCTTCTGCCCCTTCGTGCCCGCCATTGAATGCCTCAAGATGTCCATTATTAACCATGGACATTATCAAGCGCTGACTTTCACCGTCAGGGCAGGCACACCGGACGGATACGTCGCATGTGCGCTCTCATGCCGTGGAACTACAGAACCTGAACGGCCACAGCTTCCCGCTTACAAACGATGTCCCGGCTGTGTCCCATGTGGTGGTGTAGGAGGCCGCGCGCGGAGCCTTTGGCGTAGCGCGAGCCGCGCGGCCGTAGGTAACGCTGGCGGTCATCGCCGATCTTCGGAGTAGGTTTGGGTTGCAAGACCTGAAACCTGGAATGGAGACGACGATGACCAATGACAGAATGGCGCTTATCGAGCTGGTTGAGAAGCAGGCTGATGGCGATCTCGTGCGCGAGATGCTGGCCTTTGCGGCCGAGCGGATCATGGAAGCCGAAGTTGAGGCGCGGACCGGGGCTGCCAAGGGGGCGCGAACGGCCCTGCGGGAGGTTCAGCGCAACGGATACCGCGACCGCGATTGGGACACCCGGGCCGGGCGGATCACGCTGGAGATCCCGAAGCTCCGGAAGGGCAGCTACTTTCCCAGCTTTCTGGAACCGCGCCGCACAGCCGAGAAGGCCTTGGTGGCGGTGATCCAAGAGGCTTATGTTCACGGTGTCTCAACCCGCTCGGTCGACGACCTGGTCAAGGCCATGGGCGCGGGCGGGATGTCCAAGAGCCAGGTCAGCCGCCTCTGCGCCGAGATCGATGAGCGGGTGAACGCGTTCCTGAGCCGTCCGTTGGAGGGCGCGTGGCCCTATCTGTGGCTCGACGCGACCTATCTGAAGGTGCGCGAAGGCGGGCGGATTGTCAGCCACGCCGTGATAATCGCCGTCGGGGTCAACGAGGACGGCAAGCGCGAGGTGCTGGGGGTCGCGACTGGCCTCTCTGAGGCCGAGGCATTCTGGATAGAGTTCCTGCGATCCCTTGCCGACCGCGGTTTGCGCGGCGTGAAGCTGGTAATCGCCGACGACCACAAGGGTCTGCGGGCCGCCGCGCGCCGGGTCTTCAATGCAACCCACCAGAGATGCCGGGTGGGGCTGTTGAAAAACCCTCGCATCGCTGATTCCATAGCTTCAGGACTTTGTCGCGGGGGCCAGGATGATTGGTCATCAGAACCGGGATCAACTCGAGTTTTTTGTCTGCGGGTCGCTGCGTGACCTTGTGCCGGATGATCATGTCCTTGCCCGCGTCGACCGGGTGCTCGATCTCGGCTGGCTGGCCGAAGATGTTGCCGATCTTTATGCCGTCGGGACCGGTCGTCCGGGTGTCGCGCCGGAGGCAGCCGTCCGTCTCATGCTGGCCGGCTTTCTTCTCGGGATCGTCCATGACCGGCGTCTCATGCGAGAGGCACAGGTCAATCTCGCGATCCGCTGGTTTGCTGGCTATGGCCTCCACGAGCGGCTTCCGGATCATTCTTCGCTGACCCGTATTCGACAACGCTGGGGCGCCGAGCGGTTTCGGCGCATCTTTGAGCGGACGGTTCAGAGTTGTGTGGCAGCCGGGATCGCCAAGGGCGAGGTCGTGCATGTCGACGCGTCTCTGATCCGAGCCGATGTCAGCTGGGAAAGCCTCGCGGTGCGCCATGTTGGTGCCATGTCCGACGCGAATGGTGATGTGCCGGAGGACACCGAGGCCGATCTCCAGGCCAAGCACTCGAAGAAGACCGGGCGCTATAAGAAGGTCTGCGTCACCGATCCGGACGCCAGCATGGCGACCAGCGGGCGCAACCGGCGCCTTGAGCCATGCTACAAGCAGCATGGCGTGGTCGACGATCTTTGCGGGGTCATCGTCGAGGTGGAGGTCACGACCGGGGAGGCGAACGAGGGCGACCACATCCTTGACAGCCTCGATACGGCTGCCGCGATCATGGGAGAACCCATCGGGGTGGCGACAGCAGATGCGGGCTATGCCTACGCCAAGGTGTTCGGCGGGCTGGAGGCGCGCGGGATCGATGCCATCATTCCGACCAAGGCCGAACCGATCAGAAGCAAGGTCCCGCTCCGCCGGTTCAAGTTCGATGCGCGCCATGATCTCGTAAAATGCCCACGCGGAAAAATCCTTCAGCCAACGAAGACCAGGATCAGTCACGGCAGGTTCTTCGTCACCAGGGTGCGTGACTGTGCAGGGTGCGATCTCGCGGCTCTGTGTCTTTCACCGTCGCGAAAGACCCGGGCAGTCGTGATTGTTCATGATTATCCGGCCCTGCTGCGGGCGCGCCGGCGGCGGGAGCGGTGGGGCGAGAAAGAGAACCGGCTCTATCGGCGCCACCGCTGGCGCTCGGAGGGCTTCCACGGCGAGGCAAAGACCTGGCACGGCCTCGCCCGTGCGGTGAGGCGCGGGCTCGAGAACATGCGCATTCAGGCCTTCCTCACCGCCGCGGCCGTGAACCTGAAGCGGTTGGCGGCCGCATTCCTTGCGCTTTTGCTGCATATCCTGGCGGCCAGGCGCCGGGGAGAGTTGTTCTCACCCTCTTCCACCCTCCCGCGCTACCTGCAAAGGAGGTTGGCGACCTCACTGCTCCACCCGATGACGCACGGCATCGGCAGTATTCCATAGGACTTCTTCAACAGCCCC
>NZ_JBQEOI010000095.1:0-3799 GCF_052045125.1 Paracoccus sp. 22332 | reverse complement strand
CCGGGCTCAGCCCGCGCTATGTCTCGCTGCTCGAGGCCGGCAAGCACCGCCCCAGCCTGCTGACCATGGCCAGGCTCGCCGCCCGGCTGGAAACGCCGCTGTCGGAGCTGATCCGCGAGGCGGAGGCGGAGCGCGACGGTCCCGCCGCCTGACCGGGGAGCCGCCCGGAGGAAGTCGCGGCATCATGCGGCTGTGTCACGGCGGCGGCCGGGCCTCGCGCAGCAGGTCCCGCAGCTGGTCCAGCCGGTCGCGGGCCAGCATGGCGCCGCGGGCCAGGGCGGCGCCCGGGCTGTCGCCGAGGCCCTCGGCCGCCAGGTAGAGGAGATCGAGGATCTCGCCCAGGACCGCCACCTCGTCCCGCGCCTCGGCCAGCAGCGCCGGGAGGCCCGGCTCACGGCTCATGGCGGGCCTCCGGGTCCGGACCGGGCCGCTCAAGGCCGTCCTCGCCGCAGGCGATGACGCGCTCGGCGCAGAGCCGGTCGGCGAGGTGCCGCAGCCAGTGATATTCCGCAGCCAGGAGCTGGCGGGCGCGGCGGAGCGCCGTGCGCAGCCGCCGGTCGGCCCGGGTGCGCACCGCCGGATCGGACACGAGCATCCGCGCCGGATCGGCGAACCGGACCAGGCTGTGGCCGCTCAGCCCGTAGACCAGTTCCAGCCGCAGAGCGATGTCCGTTGCCTTGGCCAAGTCGCTGTCGGCGCCGCGTCCGGCGCCCGTGCAGCCGCTGCCCAGCACCAGCTCCTCGGCCGCCCGGCCCGCCAGCAGGCAGGTCAGCTGATCGACCAGATCGCGCCGGGTCAGCAGCGAGGCCCGGTGTCCCAACGCGACATGGCCGCCCGCCATGCCGACACGGATCTCCTGGACGCGGCCGCGCGCCAACAAGGTGGCGGCGATGGCATGGCCGGCCTCGTGGAGGGCGAAGCGGCGGATGATCGCCGGCTCCTCCCGGGCCAGTCCCAGGGCGCGGGCGACATCGCCGCCGGTCAGCGCCCGGCCGGCATTCCGCGCCTGGCTGCGGGCTTCGCGCACCGCGCCGTCGATGGCGGCGGCGCTGTGACCGATGGCGCGCCGCGCCAGGCTGTCGATCGCCTTGGCCGACAGCGAGCCGTCAAGTCGCCGGCCCAGGATGTGGAGGATGGCGGCAAGACCGGGGGGCGGCACCGCGACGATCCGGTCGATCCGGCCGGGGCGGCGCAGCGCCGGGTCGAGGACGTCCATGTCGTTGCAGGCGGCCAAGACGACCAGGCCGGGCGTCCGGCCGGCGCCGTCCAGCAGTTCGAGAAGCGCATTGATCACCTGGCGGCGATAGGTCCGGGCGTGGCTGTCGTCGCTGTCGCGGTCGCCGGCGCTGTCGATCTCGTCCAGGAACAGCACCGCCGGGACGGCCGCCTGGGCCTGGGCGAAGCTGGCGCGCATGGCGCGCAGCATCTCGCCCAGATGGCCGGCGGCCTGCCAGGCGGCGAGGCTGCCCTCGATCAGCGGCACACCGGCGGAGGCGGCGATGGCGCGCGCCAGCCAGGTCTTGCCGGTGCCGGGCGGGCCGACGAACAGCAGCGAGCGGGTCATCTCGCCCCATTCGATGTGGCCGGCCGACCAGGCGGCGAGATCGGCGACCAGGCGGCGGGCGGCCGTCTCGGCCTCGCCATCGCCCACGATGACGTCCAGGGTCGGACCGTTGGACCGGTTGGACCGGGTCATACGGTGCAACTCCGCGATCTGCCGCTCCCGGACGCGGTGGCGCAGGGCGAAACGCAACTGAAGGGGCGACAGCGCCCGCAGCGCGGCGTCCCCAGGCAGGCCCTTGCGCAGACCGGCCGCGTCGCCACCACGCAGGCTGAGGGCGGCGGCGATCAGCCATCCGTCCACGGGCCCGAGGCGCAGGAGCGGGGGCAGCATGGCGGCAATGTCACGCGGGAGGGCCACGCCCTCCTCGAGCAACAAGACATGGGGCGCGGTCGTCGCGGTGATCGCGGCCACGGCCTGGGCGAGGGCATGCTCAGACCGTCCCGCCGCACGTGCGTCGCCGGTCGCCCGCAGGGTGACGACCCGCACCGGCGGGCGCCCGGTGCCGGGTGCCAGCAGGGCGGACAGCAGGGAGGCCGCGTCGTCGATCATCCCGCCAGGCGGGCAGTCCAGCACCGTGACGGCGCCGACCGCCGTCAGCGCGGCGATGGCCTCAGAGGTCGGCAGCGCCCGGCACAGCCCGGCAAGGGCGATGGCGCGCAGCGGGTCGTCCCCCAGCGGGGTCGCCGGACGCGGGCGTTCTTCCCAGTCCGGCAGCTCCTCGATCTGGTCCACGACGTCGTCGAGGCGGCCCTCGACCAGGGCCTGGAAGACCGTCTCGGAAATCTCCGGCGCATCAGCGACCGGCGGACAGGGCGCCGCGTCCAGGCAGGCCGCGACAGTCAGGTAGTGGGGCAGCCAGGCGGGCATGGCGGACGGGCTGGGCATGGACAGCTCCTTCGGGAAGGGCAGGGGCAGGGGTGTGGCAGGGGAGGCCCCAGGGCTGGGGGCGGCGGCGATCGCCCCCGGGCGGAGGCGGCTCAGCAGGCCGCCCTGTCGTCGCCTCCGCCATCCTGGCTACCGCCGTCGTCGCCATCGTCGTTGCCGGCTCCGGTTCGTGCGCCTTCGCCCCCGTCATCCCCGGCTCGGTAGTCCTCGGTTCGGCTGTCCTGGGCGCCGGCGTCCGGGGCCATGCCGCCCCCGGCGGCGGCCTTATCGATCCTGTCGAGTCGGCGCTCCAGTTCGGCCCTTAGCCAGGGCCGGTAGACCTCGCTGACCACGTTGAGGATGCCCCGGTAGTCCCCGGGCGGCACCACCGCCTCGGGATGCTGCCGGCGCAGCCGGGCGTGCAGGCGCTTCTCGGCGGCGCAGGCCGCGTGTCCCGTCGGCATGGCGACACGGCGCAGCAACGTCACCTGCGCGGTCTTCGGCAGCCCAAGCTGGTGTCTTTGGCGCTTCAGCGGATTGGCGCTGTAGCCGAGCTTCAAGAGGTCCATGCCGTCGTGACTGATGGCAAACAGGTAGAGGAAGCTCGGCTTGGCGGTCCAGCTTTCCCCGCACCCGGCGCAGTCGCACTGGCCCCAGCCGAGATTGGCGCGGGCGATCCGCTGGGCATGCCCGCAGGCCTCGTGGACATACATGTGATAGTTCGGATTGCCGCGCGGANCCGATCCGGGTCCAGCCCTGCCGGGCGGCGATCTGCCTCTCGCGTTCGGCAAAGCAGGTCTCGCAGCGCAGGCCGGTCTCGCCACGGGCGACGCGGTCGATGATCTCGAACTGCCGCCGCAGGACGTGCCCGCAGGTGGCGCGGAAAAGGCCGTATTGTGGGTGATCGGGACCGGGGCCGAGATAGGCAAGGCCCGCCGCCGCCGCGCGGGCGGCGCGGGCCGTCTCCAGGCAGGTGCGGCAGAGCGGCTGGCTGGTCATCAGCACGAAGAGCCTGGTCACGCTGACGGCGCCGCAGCACCGGCAGCGCAGGGCCAGGTGAAGGCGGTCCTTGACCCGGGCCAGGACATCGAAACCCTTCTGCTCCGCCGCTGCGATCCAGTGGGCATGAAGGGGGCCCGGGTGAAGAACCAGGCCGGCGAGCTGCGGCAGAGCGGCCGTGGGATGAGGCAGGATGGACATGCAAATCCTCATGAAGACAGGGGTGGGACCGCCGCGATTGGGTGGCAGGGACGCGGCGATGCGCCGACCGGGCGGTGCGCGCGCAGCACGCACCGGTCACGGCAGGGAGGGATGTGAGGGAAAGGCGGCTGTCAGGCCGCGACCGGCACCGGATCGTCGGCGCTGTCGGCC
>NZ_JBQEOI010000094.1:0-3922 GCF_052045125.1 Paracoccus sp. 22332 | reverse complement strand
CTAAAGCGTTTCGGGATTAACCTGCGACATAGCCAGCTGCCTGAAAGTAGTTCCAGCACTCAGCGGGCGTGAACATTCCGCAGATGTCTCGGAGCGCGTCGAACAGTTCGGTAAAGGTGCGTGCGCCGACCTTGCGCAGATGCGCTTTGAGCTTCGAGAACGCCTGCTCGATGGGGTTCAGGTCTGGGGAGTATGGCGGCAGGTAGAGAAACCAACAGCCAGCCTGCTTGATGGCTTTGGCTGCCTCGACGTTCCGGTGTGTCGCGAGGTTGTCCAGGATGACAACAGTGCCGGGCATCAGTTCCGGCACCAGAACCTTTTCGACGTAGGCGGCGAAGGCAGGTCCGTCCATCGCGCCCTTGATGACCCAAGGGGCAATCAGGCCGTTCTGGGTCAGTCCTGCAATGAAGGTCTGGCTGTTCCAGTGTCCGAAGGGCGCGTCCATGGCGAGCCGCTCACCGCAGGGAGCGCGACCAGGGAGGCGGGTAAGGTTCGTTTTGATGGACGTCTCATCAATGAACACAAGCCGTTCCGGCTGGCGCCGCATTGCAGGCAAGCGGCGCGTCAACCAATCGTGCCGGGCCTGCCTTACCCTTGCGCGGCCCCGTTCGCTGGCCACCAGCGATTTTTTTTATAGGTGAAGCCGAGCCGCGACAGCAGCGCGGCAATGGAGGAATGGTGAACTTCGACACCTTCCGCCATCGCTAGGGCGTCGCGCAGCTCGAAGAGCGTGATGTCAGGATCCTGGGTGACCAGTTCCTCGAACAACGCCTGATAGGGCGCGAGCTTGCCTCGCCCAAGAGGGCGGCCCTGAGGCGCGGGATGAGCGTGACCGCGTGTCCGGATCAACTGTGCCCACCGTGCGCCTGTTGCAGCTGACACCTTCAAGCGCATGGCTGCGGCACGGCCGCTCAGTCCCTCTTCAATATACCGCTGAAACCGCGTCCGAAGCGCATTCGGCAAAGGTGCTGACATGACCCATCCTCCCCGAACAAGAGGAGCACAAACTGGGTCTTGCAGGAATCCCTCTGCGATTCACGTTTTTACCGAAACGCTTTAACGGTCACATCCCGTGGCCAACAACAGGCAGCAGCCCGAAGGCACCAAGTGCCATCCAGAGAGCCATGCCTATCATCATCAGGTTTTCCGTCAGCGACACGAAGCCCAGGGGCACATTGCTCGATCCGCCGACGCATGCACATTTGAGTTCGCGCCGATCCAGATAGACGGCCTTGAAGACCGAGACCGCACCGATCGTGCCGATGACCAGGGCAATGGGAACGGACAGCCAAGTCAGCGCGCCTGCGATCATCAGGATGCCCGCCAGTCCCTCGGCGAAGGGGTAGATGTAGGAATAGGGCACCCACCGTTTGGCCAGCAGGTCGTAGTTCAGAAACATCGTCGCGAAGCTTTCGACGTTCTGCAGCTTGAGCAGAGCCAGGATGGCCATGCTGAAGGCGATGAACCATTCGCCGGCGCGGAGGGTAAAGGGCGTGCCATAGACGGCAAAGCTTGCGGCAAGCGCCATCAGAAGCGTCATGCCGAACAGGGCCATCACTGGGCGATAGCTTGTGGCCTTGGGATCGGTGACACGCTTTCCTAGAAAGCGCCGCAGGTCATCGTAGCCGCCGATGCGCCGGTCATCAATGAAGATCTGCGGCGTGGTCGCGACATCATGGCTGGCCTTGAAGGCCTCGACCTCCTGCCGCGTGGCGAGATGATGGTCCTCGACCGCAAAGCCCGACCGTTTGAGCAGGTCGAGGGCCTTGAGCCCATAGGGGCAGGTGTGATCCGGCATCATTATCCGGTGAAGTTGGGCCGTCTTAACAACGGCAGAGACGGCAGCATCCGACATTTTGAAGTCTCCTTGCTATTCTTGTCTTGGAGCGAGTCGGATCGTATATAAGTCCTGTACCATAGTACGGAATCAAGAGGCAAAATTGCTGACGATTGGAAAACTTGCCGAGGCCGGCGGCGTCGGCGTTGAGACCATCCGCTTTTACCAACGCAAGAAACTATTGCCGACGCCGGCGCGTGCTGGCGGCATTCGTCGATATGATCAAAAGGTCCTGCGCCAGCTCCGCTTCATTCGCAAAGCGCAACAGGCTGGCTTTACGTTGGAGGAGATCAAGGAACTTATCGAGCTGGACTCCGGACATGACCACGATCGCGCACAACATATGGCACAGAAGCGGCTAGCCAAACTTGATGAGCAGATCGCTGAACTACAGCGCGCCCGGGCCAGCCTGCAAAGACTTGCAGAGGCCTGTGCGAAAGACCAATCAGGAGCTTGCCCTATTCTCTTTGCGTTCGACGACTAGATTCTGCTCTGAAGGCAGGTAAGCTAAAGGCCGCCACATGGAACTCGAATAACGGCTCTGAAAACCTTCATCGATGCCTGCTTCGATTGAGGGCAGCAACCCAGACCAATACGGCATTCGATGCATGTGCAAAACGGTCAAGCGCAGTCGCCGAACGGCTGCGCCTGGGGCGGACGCAGCCTTGCGCAACACAGCAGCATGCGTGGAGGCTCAAGCGCTTTGGTTCTTGTCAGGCATAGATCATCACAGGGGTGCGGAGCTGCAGCATTGCATAGACATCCTCGATCTCTTCGTCGGTGAGTGCGATACAGCCGGCTGTCCAGTCCCGATTTTTGGGTGCCAGTTTTCGGCCCTCTAGGCCACGACCGTGGAACATGATGTCGCCGCCCGCATCGCGGCCGACCTGTGCGGCATAGGCCTTGTCCTGCTCATTTGGGTAGGAAATGCCAACAGACAGGTGATAACGACTGCGCGGGTTGAAGCGGTCCACGAAATAAAGCCCTTCGGGGGTTTTCCCATCTCCCTCGAACTGCTTGTGACCAACAGGCTGATTGCCCAGACCAAAATCATACGACTTCAGCACGGTTTGTCCGTTGAGCAGGTGCATTCTGCGTTGTGCCTTCTGGACCATTACCTGTGTGACAGGAGGGCCGAAGTAATGCTTGAACTCAGGAGCACCACCTGTGCGGTTTGATGATCCCGACCTCCCACATGCGGCAAGAGCAGCCATCAATCCCAAGGAAAGGTAGGTCATGTTGACAAATGGCGGAGCCAGAGGCGGATCGACGTGATGTCGATGAAGCCCAGGAAGCTTTCGGCGGTCTTGTCGTAGCGGGTGGCGACGCGACGGGCATTCTTGAGCTTGTTGAAGCACCGCTCAACGAGATTGCGCAGGCGGTAGAGCCTGCGGTCAACGGCGACCCGTAGCTTCCGGGTTTTGCGCATGGGGATGACCGGCACCACGTCGCGCACCTCCATGGTCTTGCGGATGTTGTCGGAGTCGTAGCCGCGGTCTGCGAGCAGAACGCTTGGCTCGGGCAGGTTGTCAGCCATGACCAGATCGAAGCCGAGGTAGTCCGATGTCTGCCCGGCCGTGATCTCGGTTCTCATGGGCAGGCCTGCCGCATTGACCCGCAGATGGATCTTGGTCGTGAAGCCACCTCGCGAGCGGCCGAAACCTTGGCGCGGAGTCCCCCTTTTGCGCCCGCTGCCTGATGATGAGCGCGAACCACGGTGCTGTCGATCATCTGCAGCGCATCCGGCACGATCCGGCTCTCGTTCAGCGCCTCCAGGATCTGTTCCCACAGCCCCGCCAACGTCCAGCGCCGGAACTGCCGATAGACAGACGACCATTTGCCGAACTCTTCCGGCAGGTCGCGCCAGGGCGACCCCGTTCGGGCGATCCAGAAAATCCCATCCAGAACAAGCCGATGGTTCGTGGGCTTGCGGCCGTTCGGAGAACGGACAGCCAGGATGAAGCGTTCAAAGAACGCCCACTCGTCGTTCGACATCAGGTTTCGTGCCACGCTGGTCTCCATTGCAGATACCAGCTTGAATCACGATCACCGCGCCCGGTGAATCCCTTTTGTCAACACGCCCTA
>NZ_JBQEOI010000093.1:0-4130 GCF_052045125.1 Paracoccus sp. 22332 | reverse complement strand
TGCGCCGCCACCGGACCGCCCGGGGGATGGCGCAGGAGGAGCTTGCCCACAGCGCCGGGCTCAGCCCGCGCTATGTCTCGCTGCTCGAGGCCGGCAAGCACCGCCCGAGCCTGCTGACCATGGCCAGGCTGGCCGCCCGGCTGGAGACGCCGCTGTCGGAGCTGATCCGCGAGGCGGAGGCGGAGCGCGACGGTCCCGCCGCCTGACCGGGGGGTGCTGACGCGCGACGCGGCATCGGCGCCCAGGAGCGGCAACCTCCAGGGGAGAGGGGGCGGATCGTTCGGCGCCGGTGTGGAGCCTCGGGCTGCTCCTGAACGGCGAGCAGGACAGAGCGGGAAACGGACCGCCAGCATGCGGCTGATGATGCCCCGGCACCGATTGGATCCCGCTCTCGCCCCGAAGCCTGCACGACGCCCGCCGACCTTGTCCCGAGACGCGGCGTCGCGCATCCCCGACGCGTTTCATGCTCATCTCCCCGGAAAGACGTTCGGGACTTGGTCGGCTTTCGGCGGCTTTCCGTTTTGGCAACGCTCCCTGGACAAAGGTCTTCCGGACGGGGGCAGATGGTCAGGGTTTCTTTAGTCTTTTTATTAAAATCCCCGGTGGGACGTTGAAGGGAGGCCTTTGCGAGCCTGGGAAAGGCATTGGATCCGTCCAGGCCGGACGATCCCGCGGAGCGCGCATCGGCCGTGTCCACGACCCCGCGCCTCCTGCGCGAGGCCCGTCACGGCGGCGCCTGGGCGTCGCGCAGCAGGTCCCGCAGCTGGTCCAGCCGGGCGCGGGCCAGCATGGCGCCGCGGGCCAGGGCGGCCCCATGGCTGTCGCCAAGGCCCTCGGCCGCCAGGAAGATGAGATCGAGGATCTCGCCCAGGACCGCCGCCTCGTCCCGCGCCTCGGCCAGCAGCGCCGGGAGGCCGGCCTCACGGCTCATGGCGCGCCTCCGGGTCCGGGCCGGGCCGCTCAAGTCCGTCCTCGCCATATGTGACGATGCGCTCGGCGCGGAGCCGGTCCGCGAGGTGCAGCAGCCAGTGATACTCCGTAGTGAGAAGCTGGCGGGCGCGGCGCAGCGCCGTGCGCAGGCGCCGGTCGGCGCGGGTCCGCACCGCCGGGTCCGTCATCAGCATCGGCGCCGGATCGGCGACATGAACCAGGCTGTGGCCGCTGAGGCCATCCAGCACGGGAAGCATCATGAAGACGTCTCTCATCCTCGGCACTGCCCTTGTTCTAATCGCGTCCGCCGGCATGGCGGAACAGATCACTGTCATGTCCTGGGGCGGCACCTACAGCCAGAGCCAGGTCGAGGCCTATCAAAAGCCCTTCACCGCCGATACCGGCATTACCGTCGTATCGGTCGACAGCGACAATCCGGCCATCCCGATCAAGGCGCAGGTCGAGGCCGGGAATGTCACCGTCGACGTGGTGGACATCGAATATGCCGATGCCATCCGCCTGTGCGATGAAGGTCTGCTGGAGGAGATCGACTCCGCTATTCTGCCCCCTGCCCCGGACGGCACCCCAGCGACCGACGACTTTCTGCCTCAGGGTCTCAGCGATTGCGCCGTGGGATCGATCGTCTTCTCGACCGTTTATGCCTATGACCGCACCCGCTTTCCGGACAGCCCGCCCACGACCATCGTCGATTTCTTCGACACGGCGAAGTTTCCCGGCAAGCGCGGCCTGAAGAAGGCGCCCAAGGCGCTGCTGGAGATGGCGCTGATGGGCGACGGCGTTCCGGCGGATCAGGTCTACGACCTGCTGTCCACGCCCGAGGGTGTGGACCGTGCCTTCGCCAAGCTGGACACGATTAAGGATGACGTGGTCTGGTGGGAAACCGGGGCGCAGGCGCCACAGCTTCTGGCCGACGGCGAGGTGGTGCTGTCCACCGCCTATAATGGCCGGATCTTCAACGCCGCCGTGTCGGAGGGCCGCCCCTTCGACATGGTCTGGGACGGGCAGGTTTATGAATACAACCTGTTCGCCATACCCAAAGGCGCGCCCAACAAGGACGCGGCACTGGAATACATCGCCTTTGCCACCGGCACGCAGCGGCTGGCCGATCAGGCGAAGTGGATCAGCTATGGCCCGGCCCGCAAATCGTCGGCGCCATTGGTCGGTCTTTACCAGGACGGCAAAACCGAGATGGCCCCGAACATGCCGACAAACCCAGACAACATGAAGAACGCACTCGCGTCGTCCTATGACTTCTGGGTCGATCACGAGTCCGAGTTGACAGAGCGCTTCAACGCCTGGCTCTCGGCAAGCTGACGGCAGGACAAATCGCGCAAGGGGTGAGCCTTGCGCGATCTTGTCAGAGTGCTTCGCCCTCGCGCTATACCCCGGTGGATAAGGTCCTCGCCCGAGTCAGAATCTTGAATAGATCATGTGGATCGTCCGAGTCGGCGATGATGTTAAGGTTCTGGAAGAAGCCGGTTCCCTTCAATCGATCGTGCGCCAGCGCAGTGCCGAGAAATCCTCGGTGGCAATCCGCCATGTCTGTGTCAGCAGTATAGCCGCAAGTAAGGCGGGTCACTGCGGCGAGTGGTGATCTAAACTCGCGCAAATACTGTTATCCACAAGATCGCGGTTTCATCTTTGATGTCCGAAAGGGGATGGTCTAACGGACACTTCATTTGCTCTCCGAGTATAGCGGTAACGGCACCGCCAAGCGGCTGCTCTGCGGACAGCTGACGAAGTGTGACGCACTCAAGGCATCTTCTAGACCGGAATGGCGGTGGTCTGCTTGACCTTCTGCATGGGGATCTCGGTCTTGATGCTCTGGACGCCCTTGATCCGGCCCAGATGCTCTGCCTGGAACCGCCGGTAGGCGTCGATGTCTGCGCCCACCACGCGCAGCAGGAAGTCGCAATCGCCTGCCATCAGGTGGCATTCGACGACCTGCGGGAGTGACTTCACCGCATCGACAAAGCTGTTCACGGTGTCCTCGTCCTGGCCGGTCAGCCAAACACGGGCGAAGAACGTCATGCCCATGCCGACCTCAGCAGGATCGATCAGCGCGACATAGCGGGTGATGACGCCGCGCTGCTCCAGAAGACGCACGCGCCGGAGACAGGAAGAGGGCGAGAGGCCCACCCGTTCCGCCAAGTCGTTGTTCGGCAGGCGGCCGTCCTCCTGGAGAGCGTTCAGGATCGCGCGGTCGATGCGGTCGAGTTCAGCTGGCATAGGATTCTAATCATTATTCCTGCAGCAGAATCATAGTCCAAGACCACAGAGAATATCAGCAAGAAAGGCGACAAATGCCACGGGCAATAGGCTATTCAAAGGCGCGAGACAACCAAGGTGATGCCCATGGCGGACAGCGACCTGGCCTTTGTGCCACCGACTGAATATCCCTCCCCTGCTGGGGCTATGCGCGGACTGCGGGATGCCGTGCCGGTGCTGCTCGGGTTCCTGCCCTTCGGGCTCGTCCTCGGTGCCCAGGCCACCCAGAAAGGGCTGTCGGCAGTTGAGGTTCCCCTGCTGACCGGGCTGAACTTCGGGGGCGGGTCCGAGTTCGCGGCCATCGCCATGTGGACGTCGCCGCCTCAGGTCGCGCTCTCGTGGCCATCACGTTCCTGGTCAACAGCCGGCATCTGCTGATGGGCATGGCTCTTGCCCCAATGGTGCGCCACCTGCCGCGGCGCACGGTCCTGCCGGCGCTGTTCCTGATGTGCGACGAGTCCTGGGCAATGGGGTTGGCGGACGCCCAACGCCGCGGCGGACAGCTCGATCTCGGATACTATCTCGGGCTTTCCCTTGCGCTCTATCTCACCTGGATTGCGGCAACTGCCGCGGGCGCCGTGATCGGACCGGTGCTGGGGGATGCCACCCGCTTCGGCTTCGACATGGCTTTCCCTGCCGTGTTCCTCGTCATGCTGGCCGGGATGTGGAAGGGCACGCGCGCCGCGCTGCCCTGGCTCGTGAGCCTTGTCTGCGCGGCTCTGGTGTATCTGGCGCTTCCGGGGGCGTGGTATGTGCCGGCCGGAGCCCTGTCCGGTGTGATCGCCGCATATCTGCTGGCAAGGCCGCAATGATCGACCCTCTTGTGATCCTCACCATCCTGATGATGGCGTTAGTCACCTATCTGACCCGGATCGACGGCTATCTCCTGCTGCGCGACCGGACCGTGAGCC
>NZ_JBQEOI010000092.1:0-4347 GCF_052045125.1 Paracoccus sp. 22332 | reverse complement strand
GGGCACCTCGAAAAATTGCCCGGCCCGAGTTGCTGCGGTATGAACGGGGGGTGATCGGCTGCTTGGGCGTAACGATGGCACAGATGGGTTTCTTCGATCTTTCGGACCGCTATGCGAGCCTGGATGCCAAGAAGGACCCCTTGGTCGAGATTGACGCCGTTGTGCCGTGGGAGGAGTTCCGCCCGACGCTGGAGCGGGTTTGGCGCAAGCCAGATGCGGAGCGGAAGTCGCGCGCCGGGCGCAAGCCGATGGACGCCGTTCTGATGTTCAAGACACTGGTCCTGGGCGCGCTCTACAACCTGTCCGACGACCAGATCGAGTATCAGGTGCGCGACCGTTTGTCATTCATGCGGTTCCTCGGCCTAGGGCTTGAGGACCGGGTGCCCGATGCCAAGACGGTGTGGCTTTATCGCGAAGCGCTGGCGCAGGCGGGCCTGGTGGAGGCGCTGTTCAAGCAGTTCGACGGCTATCTGGCGCGCCGGGGTTACATCGCGCGGGGAGGGCAGATCCTGGATGCCTCCATCGTCCCGGTGCCGAAGAACCACAACACGCGCGAGGAAAACAAGGCGATCAAGAGCGGTGAGGTGCCCGAGGGCTGGTCCGACAAACCGGCCAAGCGGTCACAGAAGGACGTTGATGCCCGCTGGACCAAGAAGCACGGTAAATCCCACTATGGCTACAAGAACCATGTGAGCATGGACAGGAAGCACAAGCTGGTAAGACGTTACCATGTCAGCGATGCCGCCCTGCATGACAGCCAAGCGGTGGACCACCTGCTGACGCGGGGCAATACCGGCGCGGGGGTCTGGGCCGATCCGGCCTATCGGTCCGAGGAGATGGAAGCCAAGCTGCGCGGCATGAAGCTGAAGAGCCACATCCACCGCAAGGGCAAGCGCGGCAAGCCGCTGACCGAGCAGGCCAAAAGCAGCAACCGGACCAAATCCTCGGTGCGTGCCCGGGTCGAGCATGTCTTCGGCGCGCAGACCAATGACATGGGCGGCACGCTGGTGCGCACGATCGGCATGGTGCGGGCGAAGGCGAAGATCGGGATGAAGAACCTCGCTTACAACATGCGCCGCCTCGGCCAGCTGAGCCGCCTGAACCCGTGCCCGGGCTAACCCAGGGGCGCGGAAATCAAGTCGTGCGGCACGAAACGCCGCGCGCGACAGGCAAAGCATCAAAGACCCCGTAGCGCACAAGGGCACTGACGGGTGGCATCACGCCCATTTCAAGCCGCCGAGCCCGCGACCCGCGACCGGAAAAGGTCAAAAATCGAGGTGCCCATTGGTAGCTTGGAACCTTGGCGCGCGAGGAAATCTTCTGCGTCGGACATGCCGGCATATGGGTGCACTTGCCCTCGGCATTGTACATCCATCCGTGGTACGGGCACTGAAGCTGGTCGTCCTTGACCTTGCCGCCGGACAGCTTGGCCGAACGGTGGACGCACTGGTCCTTCATCGCAACCATTTTTCCGTCGAGACGAGCAAGAACGACCTTCTCGTCAAGCAAGGTGACCGCCATGGGGCCATTGCCCAACGGGTCGGCCTTCTCGAACTCGTCAAGGGTCGCGACCGGATGCCAAAAGTGGCGGAGGAATTCCATGTTCTCGATCAAGGGACGTGCGCCCATACCAGCATTCCTTGTGTAGCTTTTGCTGCATAGAATAGATCACCAGTGTCAGCCCAACATGTCCCTGTTACATAGAATTTATATATGAACAGGGTGTCTAAAATCCGCAACATGGCCTAGCTGCCGGGATCGTATATGGTACGGCGCGCTTCATCACGGGCTTTTTTCAAGCCCCATGGCCTTGCAGATGACAGGTTTCGACCATCTTGCTGCTATGCTGGGATAAACTGGCCAAATAGTTCAGCAAAAGGCCAGCAACCCTTGCTCTAGATATCGCAACTCGATGCGCAAGAGCAGTGCGACGTTCAAATTTATGGACTTCAGGTCCAGATAAACTGTCTCCTTGGACAGTGAATAACTGTATTATTGCCTTGTCTAGCAAGACACGTCTGGCGCCTACAATCTCCGCCGCCGGACGGGGCGAAGCCTCGATCCTCCCTCTTTGTCGAGGCTTCGCTAGCATCCTTAGTACGCGAAGATCGCCTATCCCGCATTGGTAGACAGGCATGGAATGAAGGAACAGACAATGAGAACCCGTGCCGCCGTAGCCCTGGAAGCTGGCAAACCGCTGGAAGTGATGGAGGTCAACCTCGAAGGACCGAAGGCCGGCGAGGTCATGGTCGAGATCAAGGCCACCGGCATCTGCCATACCGACGAATTCACCCGCTCGGGCGCGGACCCGGAGGGCATCTTCCCGTCGATCCTGGGCCACGAGGGTGCGGGTGTGGTGGTCGAGGTCGGCCCCGGCGTGACCAGCGTGAAGCCGGGCGACCACGTCATTCCGCTTTACACCCCCGAATGTCGCCAATGCGCGTCGTGTCTCTCGGGCAAGACCAACCTGTGCACCGCGATCCGCGCCACCCAGGGCCAGGGCCTGATGCCGGACGGGACCAGCCGCTTTTCCATGCTGGATGGCACGCCGATCCGCCACTACATGGGCTGCTCGACCTTCTCGAACTACACTGTCCTGCCTGAAATCGCGGTCGCCAAGGTCCGTAAGGACGCGCCCTTCGACAAGATCTGCTACATCGGCTGCGGCGTGACCACCGGCATCGGCGCGGTGATCAACACCGCCAAGGTGGAGATCGGCGCCAAGGCGGTGGTCTTCGGCCTGGGCGGGATCGGGCTCAACGTGATCCAGGGCCTGCGGCTGGCGGGCGCCGACATGATCATCGGGGTCGACCTGAACAACGACAAGAAGGCGATGGCCGAACGTTTCGGCATGACCCATTTCGTCAACCCCAAGGAAATCGACGGCGGCATCGTCCAGCACATCGTCGAGATGACCAAGACCCCCTTCGACCAGATCGGCGGCGCGGACTATTCCTTTGACGCCACCGGCAGCACCAAGGTGATGCGCGACGCGCTGGAATGCACCCATCGCGGCTGGGGCCAGTCGGTCATCATCGGGGTGGCGGCCGCCGGCGCGGAGATCAGCACGCGGCCGTTCCAGCTGGTCACCGGCCGGGTCTGGAAGGGCACGGCCTTCGGCGGGGCGCGCGGGCGCACCGACGTGCCCAAGATCGTCGACTGGTACATGGACGGCAAGATCGAGATCGACCCGATGATCACCCACACCATGCCGCTGGAAGACATCAACAAGGGCTTCGACCTAATGCACAAGGGCGAAAGCATCAGGTCCGTGGTGCTTTACTGACATTCAAGGTGCGGCGATGCTTGGACAACGAATTCAGATTGCGCGCCAAAGTCTCGACATGGAGATTGCCGAGTTTGCCGCGGCGCTTGGCATGGATGGCAATATTGCTACCCTTGCCAAGTGGGAGGCCGACGAGGCATCTCCGACTATTCGTGACCTAACGGCCATCGCTTCGCTGGCGGGCATCTCGATCTGTTTCTTCCTGCCGCCGCTTGTCAGAGATATCAAGGTGCAGAAATACTTCGGCGACGCTATCGCCTCTCTGCCGATCAGGGCACAGGCATTGGTGGCGACGTATATTTCCGTCGAAAACTATATCTCAGCAGAGTTTCTGGCCACGGGAACCATCGCTCCGCCCGGCAGGATCGACCTTTGCGATCCGCAGTATCGAACTGCCCCTGGCGTGACAGACATGATCCGGCATCGACTGAGGATCGGTTCTCGCTCGTTCCGAAGCCTATCGGATGAGCTTGAGCTAAACGGGCTAAAGATTTTTGCAGCGCGTCTGCCTGTCGGTATAACCGGCATAAGTTGCGACGTCTGCCTTGGAAACGATCCGGCACATCCCTTTTTTGTTGCCTCAAGTATTGCTTCACACCGGGAAACACAGGAAAACCTGTTCGACTGGGCCTTCTCGGAGGGCATAAGCGCAATCTGCGGCGATAGCGCCGAGCTTCATTCGGAGATAAGGACGACTTTCCTTCGATCGTGCTTTCCGATCTCCAAGCCATCGGAAATCCTTACCTTGCGCCATACCAAGAAGGGCGGCCACACGGATAGGTATACGAGTGCCATTTATCGAAAGGTTAGAGGGGGTACCGCAAGCGGGCGCTTGTCGAAGTCGGATGCCGAGCGTATCGAAGTGAGAACGGCGGTGAGAAACTAGTCCACGGAAGCGGCGGCATGGAGCTGCTGCGGGCGGCGTAAAAGTCGTCCACCCTTTCCCTTTCTGCGGCAGCAGGGAGGGCGCGAGGATTTTCAGCGTGGAACTATATCTCAGGGTTCGCCAGGCCTGCGCGGCGGGCATGAGCCAGCGTCAGGCGGCGAAGGCCTTCAACATC
>NZ_JBQEOI010000091.1:0-4411 GCF_052045125.1 Paracoccus sp. 22332 | reverse complement strand
TAGGTCATGTTGACAAATGGCGGAGCCAGAGGCGGATCGACGTGATGTCGATGAAGCCCAGGAAGCTTTCGGCGGTCTTGTCGTAGCGGGTGGCGACGCGACGGGCATTCTTGAGCTTGTTGAAGCACCGCTCAACGAGATTGCGCAGGCGGTAGAGCCTGCGGTCAACGGCGACCCGTAGCTTCCGGGTTTTGCGCATGGGGATGACCGGCACCACGTCGCGCACCTCCATGGTCTTGCGGATGTTGTCGGAGTCGTAGCCGCGGTCTGCGAGCAGAACGCTTGGCTCGGGCAGGTTGTCAGCCATGACCAGATCGAAGCCGAGGTAGTCCGATGTCTGCCCGGCCGTGATCTCGGTTCTCATGGGCAGGCCTGCCGCATTGACCCGCAGATGGATCTTGGTCGTGAAGCCACCTCGCGAGCGGCCGAAACCTTGGCGCGGAGTCCCCCTTTTGCGCCCGCTGCCTGATGATGAGCGCGAACCACGGTGCTGTCGATCATCTGCAGCGCATCCGGCACGATCCGGCTCTCGTTCAGCGCCTCCAGGATCTGTTCCCACAGCCCCGCCAACGTCCAGCGCCGGAACTGCCGATAGACAGACGACCATTTGCCGAACTCTTCCGGCAGGTCGCGCCAGGGCGACCCCGTTCGGGCGATCCAGAAAATCCCATCCAGAACAAGCCGATGGTTCGTGGGCTTGCGGCCGTTCGGAGAACGGACAGCCAGGATGAAGCGTTCAAAGAACGCCCACTCGTCGTTCGACATCAGGTTTCGTGCCACGCTGGTCTCCATTGCAGATACCAGCTTGAATCACGATCACCGCGCCCGGTGAATCCCTTTTGTCAACACGCCCTAGACGAGGCTGGACTCAGAATAGTCATCTTCCGTGGATCATAAAATGCCTTCACATTACAACCTGTTCCGGTACAGACTTCAACGCCATGCGCAGCTCAGCGATGGCGTGCCCGTTGGCCCCGAAAAACCGCTCGGGGTGCAGGCGCTCTGCCTCTGCCGTAACGGGAGAGACGCCTATTACCACGTCCCTGGCAAGCTTGAGCCTTGGACGATTAGGCGACCGGCGCGTAACGGCGGCATCGGGATGCTGAACGACCGTGTTATCCGGATCGACAAGCGGGTTCTGCTCGGAGCTCAGGTGGCTGTGGCATGACAATCCGGCGACGTGATGTGTTCGTTTTTGGGGGCATTGTCGCAGTAATTTATGGATTGCGTGCGCTTCCCTGGGAGCAGTTGACAGGCCGCGGCCTTGCTTATGTCGAAATCGCAGACGTGCCACCCTTTCGGCGCCTGAAGTCCGAGGGGCAAACTTCCTCTGCATCCGTTGCGCTGATTGGTCTCGATGGACCCTCGGATGATGCTGAGGCGCGCCATGCACGGATGGAAGCCCTGCGCGCCGACCCCTGCCCCGCCCTCTTCGGCACCGAACTTCCGACCGATGTCGTCCCGATTGCTTATTTCAGCGAGTTTCGCTGCCCCTTCTGCCGTGCGCTTGAACAGGATCTGGATGACTTACTGGCTGATGACCGAGCCGCCTATCGGCTGGTGCAGCATGAACTCCCAATTTTTGGGCCGGCATCTGAACTTGCCGCCCGCGCTTCGGTCGCGGCCGCACGGCAAGGCAGGCAGCAAGACCTACGGCGCCGCTTCATGCGAACGCCGCTCGTCGCCAATGAGTCTTCGATATTGCGTGTGGCGTCTGACCTTGGCCTGAATGTCGAGCAGCTTGCGATAGATATGGCCTCACCGGAGATTCAGGCCGAACTTGATCAAACGCGTGCTTTAGCCGATCTTTTTGGATTTCTCGGCACCCCTGGTCTTGTGATCGGACGGACCGTCCTGAATGGTGCAATCCCCGTTTCGGTGCTCCGTCAGATCGCGAAGGAAGAGAAAATCCTACCGCTCCCATGTTGATAGGACAAAAACACCCGCTCTTTTGTTGATTAGGTGTTCCCTTCTCGCCCGGTCTATCGTGTCCAATGCCAAGGTGAGCGTCGTTCCTGTACTATTCGGGTTTTCCAGTCGTCAGCTTGCTCCGCACCTGTAAAAGCCGCGGTAGCCGACCTCGAACCCCTGATCGAGCCGGAAGACGAGTTCGGCATTCTGGCGCCAGTCCGCTTCGTCGCCGAGCGACAGCACCGAGATGGTTGTGCCCGGTGCCGAGAATTCTACAGCGCTGCTCTGCGGGTCGCCGTTCGCTTGGAGATCGACAAGTCGTCCGTTCAGCTTCATGGCCGCCGTGCTGCCATCCGCCGCAGCCCACAGAACAGGATTGGATTCGGGACTGCGGTTGAAGGTGCAGCGGTCAGCGGCTGTAAGCACCCGGTCGGCTTCGGCTTCCGGCATGGGCGCAAGATCAAGGGTGGAGATCAGCGTGTTGGCCAGCGCTTCCTCCACGGTGCCCGGCTCGGCCGGCGGGTCGCGGTAGATGTTCTCCACGGTGTTGCCCTCTGACACTTCCCCGATGAGGTACCGCATCTCCGCGATTTCGCGCCGCTGCGCCTCGATGATCTCGTCGGCAAGCTTGCGGACGCGCGGATCGCGGATCTGCGCGCGCTTCGACGTCATGATGGCGATCGAATGGTGCGGGATCATTGCACGCATGTAGCTTGTGCCCGACACGGTGACCTGGCTGCGAACGAGCCAGAGGGAAAGCGCAAAGACAATCACCGATCCGGCGAAGATCGCGATGTTGAGCGCCCTGTTGGAATACATCCCCAGCATGTAGGCCAGCATGATGATCGCCATCGTGGCACCCATCATAATCGCCATGTAGGTGCGCGTTTCCGAAAAGAAGACGTGCTCCCAAGCGTATGTGTTCAGATACATCAGGATGAACATCACCACCGTCGAGGTGAGGATCATCAGGCCGAAGCGAATATAGGACAAGTTCGTCTCCTGCTTGTTGAAGTCAATGGTGTCCGGAGCCGGCAGCTTCGTCGGTGGACGTCTGGTTGCCGGTCAGCGACTGGTAGTCCTGCGCCGACTGACCGGGGAGCATGCTGACGATGGCTGCGATGCCGGCGATCTCCTGCAGGGTGTGATGAGGTCCAAAGGCCGGCATCCCGGACATCTTGATGCCGTTCGTCACGATCCAGTGGATTTCTTCGGTGCTCCACTCGGTTGCCGCCTCGACCAAATGCGGCGGCTCGGGCCGCATTCCCTGAAACCAGACCGCAGGCTCCTGGCCGGGGGTCGTGTCTCGGAAGTGGTGGAAATTGGATGGCGGCGTAATCTCCGGGTGAACTGACACCCACCCAGCCGGCGGCTGCAACCGCCAGGGAGATCACGCCATGAAGCAGAATACCGACAGCTCGTCCTTTTCGCTACTGCCCGACGCAGGCGGGTATGATCCGATCGAGGACCGCCTGCGGGCGAATGTCCGGGCCACCATTGAGGCCATGTTCGAAGAGGAACTGGCCGACTTTCTTGGACGGCTTCGTTACGGCCGCGGCAACGAGCGGGCCAAGGGCTACCGCCACGGGCATCGCGATCGGCAGCTGACCGGCACATTCGGCACCGAGACGGTGCGGGTTCCTCGTGCCCGGATCGAGAACGAGGCCGGCAAGATCACCGAATGGCGCTCGAAGGCACTGCCCCGCTACAGGCGGCTGACAAAGAAGGCCGAGGCCCTGATCGCGGCGGTCTACCTGGCCGGCACCAACACGCGCCGGGTCAAGCGGGCGCTGTTCGGACTGTTCGAGGGGGCGGTGAGCAAGGACGTGGTCAGCCGGGCCTGGCGCAAGGTGAAGGTCGATTGGGACGCGTGGTCCACCCGCGACCTGGCCGAGGAGGATATCGTGCGGCTCATCCTCGACGGCACCGTCATAAAGACCCGGCTGGACCGCAAGGCCACCAACATCTCGGTGCTGGCGGCGATCGGTGTTCGGCGCGACGGACAAAAGGTGCTCCTCTCAATCAGGAACATGGGCGGCGAAAGCACGGCTGCCTGGAGCCAATTCCTCGCCGATCTGGACGCGCGGGGCCTCAGGCGGCCCGAGTTCGTAATCGTTGACGGCGCCCCCGGCCTTGAAGCCGCGCTCGTGGCGCTCTGGGGCGGGGACCTGCCCATCCAGCGCTGCACGGTTCACAAGCACCGCAACCTGCTTGGCCACGCGCCCAAGCGCCTGCATGACGAGCTGAGCGAAGACTACCGCGACATGATCTACGCCGACAGCGCCGCCGAGATCGAGACGCGCCGCAAGGCCTTCCTCCGCAAGTGGAAGCTCAAGTGCCGGGCCGTGGCCGATAGCCTCGAGGAGGCCGGCGATCGCCTCTTCAGCTTCACCCGCCTCGATCCGTCGCAATGGAAATCCGCACGGACCACCAACGCCATTGAGCGTCTGAACGAGGAGTTCCGCCGCCGCATCAAGACCCAGACCGTGCTGCCCTGCGC
>NZ_JBQEOI010000090.1:0-4443 GCF_052045125.1 Paracoccus sp. 22332 | reverse complement strand
GTGGGGCTGTTGAAAAACCCTCGCATCGCTGATTCCATAGCTTCAGGACTTTGTCGCGGGGGCCAGGATGATTGGTCATCAGAACCGGGATCAACTCGAGTTTTTTGTCTGCGGGTCGCTGCGTGACCTTGTGCCGGATGATCATGTCCTTGCCCGCGTCGACCGGGTGCTCGATCTCGGCTGGCTGGCCGAAGATGTTGCCGATCTTTATGCCGTCGGGACCGGTCGTCCGGGTGTCGCGCCGGAGGCAGCCGTCCGTCTCATGCTGGCCGGCTTTCTTCTCGGGATCGTCCATGACCGGCGTCTCATGCGAGAGGCACAGGTCAATCTCGCGATCCGCTGGTTTGCTGGCTATGGCCTCCACGAGCGGCTTCCGGATCATTCTTCGCTGACCCGTATTCGACAACGCTGGGGCGCCGAGCGGTTTCGGCGCATCTTTGAGCGGACGGTTCAGAGTTGTGTGGCAGCCGGGATCGCCAAGGGCGAGGTCGTGCATGTCGACGCGTCTCTGATCCGAGCCGATGTCAGCTGGGAAAGCCTCGCGGTGCGCCATGTTGGTGCCATGTCCGACGCGAATGGTGATGTGCCGGAGGACACCGAGGCCGATCTCCAGGCCAAGCACTCGAAGAAGACCGGGCGCTATAAGAAGGTCTGCGTCACCGATCCGGACGCCAGCATGGCGACCAGCGGGCGCAACCGGCGCCTTGAGCCATGCTACAAGCAGCATGGCGTGGTCGACGATCTTTGCGGGGTCATCGTCGAGGTGGAGGTCACGACCGGGGAGGCGAACGAGGGCGACCACATCCTTGACAGCCTCGATACGGCTGCCGCGATCATGGGAGAACCCATCGGGGTGGCGACAGCAGATGCGGGCTATGCCTACGCCAAGGTGTTCGGCGGGCTGGAGGCGCGCGGGATCGATGCCATCATTCCGACCAAGGCCGAACCGATCAGAAGCAAGGTCCCGCTCCGCCGGTTCAAGTTCGATGCGCGCCATGATCTCGTAAAATGCCCACGCGGAAAAATCCTTCAGCCAACGAAGACCAGGATCAGTCACGGCAGGTTCTTCGTCACCAGGGTGCGTGACTGTGCAGGGTGCGATCTCGCGGCTCTGTGTCTTTCACCGTCGCGAAAGACCCGGGCAGTCGTGATTGTTCATGATTATCCGGCCCTGCTGCGGGCGCGCCGGCGGCGGGAGCGGTGGGGCGAGAAAGAGAACCGGCTCTATCGGCGCCACCGCTGGCGCTCGGAGGGCTTCCACGGCGAGGCAAAGACCTGGCACGGCCTCGCCCGTGCGGTGAGGCGCGGGCTCGAGAACATGCGCATTCAGGCCTTCCTCACCGCCGCGGCCGTGAACCTGAAGCGGTTGGCGGCCGCATTCCTTGCGCTTTTGCTGCATATCCTGGCGGCCAGGCGCCGGGGAGAGTTGTTCTCACCCTCTTCCACCCTCCCGCGCTACCTGCAAAGGAGGTTGGCGACCTCACTGCTCCACCCGATGACGCACGGCATCGGCAGTATTCCATAGGACTTCTTCAACAGCCCCCGCGTTCACTGGATGAGAAACGCGCTTGCCCATGCTCCGACCAAGCAGCGCACGGCCGTGGCGGCAATGCTGAAGACGATCTTCGCCCAAGAAAACAAGGCGGATGCCGAAGCCCAGTGGGAGGTCGTGGCTGACGCGCTGCGCGAGAAGCAGGCGAGGCTCGGCGCCCTCATGGACGCCTCGCGCGACGACGTCCTCGCCTACATGGATTTTCCGCGTGAGCATTGGGCCCAGATCGCGTCGACGAACCCACTGGAGCGGGTGAACCGGGAGATCAAGCGCAGGTCCGACGTCATCGGCATCTTCCCGAACGACGAGGCAATCGTCCGTCTCGTCGGCGCGCTGATGCTCGAGACCAATGACGAATGGACGGTTGCGCGGAGATACATGTCTCTTGAAAGCCTGGCGCGTGTCACCGACACTACAACCGTTAGGCTGTCCGCCGTGGCAACCTGATCAGCCTCGGACCTCTCCGAAGGTCGGCGCTCTTACACCATCTCCCGGGGCACTACCGCCTTCACGGTGAGGGGAAATCCTTCGGCATCATGCGAACTGCGAAGATCAAAACGCTCGGCAACATGGGGGCCAGCCTTCAGCATAGCTTTCGGGAACGGGAGACCCCGAATGCCGATCCGGACAGGACCAGCGACAACACGATCCTGGTCGGTGGCGACAACAGCAAAGACGTGCTGGCCGCGTGGAAGGATCGGGCTCCCGAGAAGATCAGGAAGAACGCCGTGCACGGTCTGGAATACTTCATCGGTGGCTCGCCCGCGAAGATGAAAGCCATGACCAGGGAGGAGCAGGACACGTACTTCCGGGATGCGCTTGGCTGGATCGAGAACCGGCACGGCAAGGAAAACGTCCTCTCAGCGATGGTCCACCGCGACGAGACCACCCCGCACATGACGGTGATGACTATCCCCCTCGATGACAGGGGCAAGCTGAACTGCCGGTCGTTCGTGGGGAACAAGAAGGCTCTTTCCGATCTCCAGACAGACTTTGCGGAGAAGGTCAGCGAGAAGCATGGCCTTCGGCGGGGCATCAAGGGCTCCACAGCGCGGCACGAGCGCGTGCAGCGGGTCTATGGGGCCTACATGTCCGGCGAAAACGCTGTAGCCCTCCCTGAGCGCGTCAGAGGCTCTCTCCTGCGCGGCGGCAAGGAAAGCGACGCTGACTGGCATGCACGGGCCACAGAGGCCGCCACAGACGCGCTCCGCGGCTTCCAGATGAAGATGCGGGAAGAAAAGCTCGACATGGATGCGAAGCTGAACACGGCACAGTCGATGATCCAGTCTCTTCAGACACTGCAGCGGAGCTATAAGACCCAGCTCGACGCAGCCCGTGAAACGCTGTCGCGATTGGTGTCGAGCCTGGAACTGGCTGACAAGGGGGCTGAGGCAAACGCTGCCCTCGAAGCCTATGCCGATCTGGAGGGGAAAATCCTCGATGGTGATCTTGGCGTCCTCAAGGATGCTGCGGGGTCGCCAGCTCGGATCGATAAGATCGTGGACATCTATGACCGGGTCATTCCTGACGGCACCGCGATGACCGAAGAGCAGGCCCGGTTCGACCGGGCGCTGGACCTGACCTTGGATGCCATGGCGGATGGCAAGGTGGCGAAACGGAAAGACCCGGTACGGATAGCGATCGAGGCTCGTGCCCTGCCCTATGTTCAGAAAGCTCTTGCTCACCTGGCACAGGATCGAGTGAACCCGCCCTTCACCAGCCGAGACGACCGTCTGGCATTCCAGGCGGAGATTGAAGGCACTCTTTCGGAGGAACAGCTGGTGGCCCTGAAGCAAGGTGATGAGACCGTGCTGGAAGACGTGCTTGGCGATCATCTTTCTCAGCAGCAACAGCTCAGCCTGGCGCTGGCTTATTTTGATCATGTGGACGTTGATGTCGGTTCTGGCATCCGTCGCGGCATCATCGAGCGGCTCTCTGAAGCAGAGGATAGCCCGAAACATCAGGAGCCAGGGCTTCGACACTGACGCGTTACGACAAGTTATCCACAGATTGCGTGATCTTCATGAGTGTTAAATAGGTGTTAGATTCAGTGTTACGCCGGGTCCGTTGCATTAACTAGCCGACCACCGCAAGTTCCTTGAGTTGGTAATGATGGGGGGGCCGATGGCACAGCAAAAGAATCCGTTCAAGCGGCATCGTTTTCCTCGGGAGATCATCCTTCTAGCGGTGCGCTGGTACTGTCGCTACCCGCTGTCGTGCCGCGACGTCCGCGATTTGCTGGCCGAGCGCGGGGTGACAGTCGATGCCTCCACAATCCACCGCTGGGTCAGGAAGTTCGGCCCCGAGATCCGCAAACGGGCCTATGGTGGCCATCGTTCCTGGCGCGGGCAGCAGTGGCATGTCGATGAGACCTACATCCGCGTCGGTGGACGCTGGTGTTATCTATGGCGCGCCGTCGATCAGCTCGGCCAGCTGATCGATTTTCGGCTGACGGCGCGGCGAAATGCCAAGGCTGCAAGGGCGTTTCTGCGGCAAGCCCGAGAGACCGTTCGCCTGTATCAGCCCCTGACCATCGTCACTGACAAGGCGCTCAGCTATGCCAAGGTGATCGGCGAGATCAACGACCGGCTCGGGCCAGAGCACACAATCCGCCATGTCGATCGCAAGTACCTGAACAACCGGATTGAGAGCGATCATGCTGCAATAAAACAGCGGCTGCGGCCGATGCGTGGCTTCCAGACCATGGCCGGCGCCAAGGCCGCGCTCGCCGGGATCGAAACCTTCCGCACCATCCGCAAGGGTCAGTTCGAAAGCTGCAGGACCGGAGTTGAAAACGAGATCGACTTCGTCGCCAAACTCTTCCCGGAAGCCGCTTGATGATCGCAGCTCCTGCTTTTACTGCGCCGAAGCGGCATTAATGCAACGGACCC
>NZ_JBQEOI010000089.1:0-4497 GCF_052045125.1 Paracoccus sp. 22332 | reverse complement strand
TGAACCGCCCGGGTTTGCGGAGGCCTTTTGGTTTAAGTTACGCCGCGATGGCCGGTTCTTCCAGCATGGCGTAGTAGCGTTCCTCGGCTTCGGCCGGCGGGATATTGCCGATGGGCTCCAGCAGCCGTCGATTGTTAAACCAGTCGACCCAGGTCAGAGTGGCGAACTCGACGGCCTCGAAGCTTCGCCATGGCCCGCGCCGATGGATGACCTCAGCTTTGTAGAGGCCGTTGATCGTCTCGGCGAGAGCATTGTCATAGGAATCTCCAACGCTGCCGACGGAGGGCTCGATGCCGGCTTCCGCCAAACGCTCTGTGTAGCGGATGCTGACATATTGCGATCCGCGGTCGGAGTGATGAACCAGACCGCCGCGATGAACGGGGCGCCGTTCGTGCAGCGCCTGCTCGAGAGCATCGAGGACAAAGCTCGCATGGGCGGTCCTGCTCACTCGCCAGCCGACAATGCGACGGGCGTAGGCGTCGATGACGAAGGCCCGTAGACGAAGCCCGACCAGGTGCTGACATAGGTAAAGTCCGAGAGCCAGAGCCTGTTCGGCGCCGGACATGGAACACCCGGTTCACATGGTCGCGTGGACATGGCGCGGCCTTGTCCTGCACCGTGGTGCGGATCGGCTTGCCGCGAATGACGCCGTGAAGGCCGAGTTCGGCCATCAGGCGCTCGACCCCACCGAAGCGCGCCGCGGAACGAAAGGCTCGCCCTCGCGCGGATAGAATTTGTACTCAATGTCAAACTGGCGTGGCTCGGAGAACTGCCCTACCACAAAAAGGTCGATGTCTTCGATCGGATGTCCGTAAAGCTTGAGACCAACGAAAATCTTCACATGATCGTTGGGGTGCTGGCTGAGGTCGGGCCAGACGGCAAGCAGTTGCTTACGCAAATGCAGTGCTGCCTCGTATTCCTTCCCTTCGCCGACGCCAACCAGTTCTATCATCTACTTCAACCGGTGATCTGCTGGTAGATGGCGCGAGTTGCCGTTGGAAGGTTCCCCCGTATGACGAGTTCATTCTCGACAATCACCTGGTACTCAGTGCCGCTGTCGCGAAATTCAGCTATCGCCGGATCAGCGGGATGACCTGTCGTCAAAGGTCCCGAAAGCGCAATTACGAACTTCCGACCTTTGCATTCAGCAAGAATTGGAGCCGTTACTGACTTTCCACTGCCATAGGCGATTTTTGGCCCAGCCTCGAATGTCGCCATCCCCTCGTCGCGCCGGAGGAGATCGTTCAGCAACAAGGCTGTAGACCGCTTGAGGCGTTCAGCACTGAATCCGGGATTCAGTCCTGTCAGCAGATATTCCAGCAGTTCAGCGCCCACATGCCTGTCGAGCAGGCGATGTTCGAATTTGTTCTTGAAGCTCCGCAAACATCGGTAGCACGAAGCGTCACAGTCCTCGGGGCAGGTTTTCAACAACTGGAGTGCGCGTTGGAACAGCTCAAATCCGCGATCTGCAAACTGACTCGCAAAGCCCGCGCCACCAGGAAGCGTGTCATAGAGAAAGATCTCCGCTTCCAACCCGCTTTTGCCCGCAGGAGTGAGCGCAGGTCGATACTCGGCCATCAGTTCGCCAGGCTCGATCTCCAGTATCTGGCATGCCGCCTTCAGGCTTGCGCAGATGCCGGGCACCTGGATCAATCGCCCGCCGTCAGAAGGCTTTCGGGTCAAGCCGCGAAACCCGAAAGCCAAGATCAAGGCGATTGAATCCGTCATCGACGATAAGGCCGCCAGGAAGATCTTTTGGGATAGTTGGTCGCCAGAACTGCTAAAGTGGTTCACGCAATCGGTGGAGAGTGGCTATCGTTGCCTGAACGGCAGCGAGCTTTCGCTCCAGTTTGATGGCGCTTGGGTGCATTGCTCAAGTTGCAAATCAGTCCACCGTCCTATCCCCGGCATTGAAAGCTGCCTTGACTGCGGAAGTGAGAACGTCTCCGCCCTTGACCCAGAATCCGACCCGGTCTTCCTTGCGCGCAAAGGTTTTTATCGCAAACCGGTTACGCAAGCCCTTGAGGACCCGCCGCGGCAGCCGATGGCTCTAATTGCCGCTGAACACACTGCCCAGCTCAACGCGCCGCAAAACGAGGATGTATTCTCCAAAGCGGAAGAAAATGAGCTCTTGTTCCAGGATATCGCGCTGAGTGGGAGCGGTCTTGGAGGGCGTTCCACCGCAATCGACATTTTGTCCAGCACGACGACTATGGAAGTCGGTATCGACCTGGGAGCCTTGTCAGGCGTGGCCCTGCGAAACATGCCACCCGGGCGTGCCAACCATCAGCAGCGGGCAGGCCGTGCAGGTCGCCGCGGCAATGCTGTAGCCACAGTCGTCGCGTTTGGAAGCGCAGACAGCCATGATGAGCACTATTTCTCCCAGCCCGACGAGATGATCCGGGGTGATGTCGTCGACCCGAAATTGACATTGGACAATCCTGAGATCGTGCGCCGTCACATCCGCGCGTTCCTCCTGCAGAACTATCATCAGGATCGTCTTCCGATCATCGACCCGGACCAGCCACACGATCTGTTTTCAGTTCTGGGAAGCGTTTCCGGCTTTCGAAAGGCGGATTCACTCTTGAATCGGGACGACTTCGCCGTATGGCTCGCCGGTAACGAAGAGGCGTTGCGTACCCGCATAGCCGGGTGGGTTCCGGCGTCTTGCCGTAGTGGGTTTCTGGTCGTTTGAAGATGCTCATGAGCGGTCACTTTCGGAAAGGTTGACGGAGGAACCGGAGCCGTGGCTGTCGCCGGAGCGGACGGCATGGGCGGTCATGGTGGTGCCGTGGTTGAGGGCCTGCCGGCGCTGCATCCGCTGCGCCCATGCCGGAGGGCTGCCCGCCGGGCCGGATGGAGCGGCTGCGGGATCGGCACTCGCACCGCCGACCGTGCCCATGGTCGAACTGCCGCCAGTCGCGCCGAAGCCGGCCTTTGCGCCGGCGGAGAAGCTGGACTTGATGCTTTCGCTTGCTTGGGATGTTGCGCTGGAGGCTGCGCGTTTGAGCGGCGAGACGGCGGCCGAGCCTGCGGCGCGTGCAACACCGCCGAGGCCGGAAGCGACACCGGCCGCGCCGGACTGGCCGAGCGAGCCGAGGCTATAGGCAGCGGTCGCGCCGCCGCGGACGGCCGCGGCTCCACCGGACAGGGCAGCAGCGCCGCCCTTCGCGGCGAGCATGGCCCCGCCGCCAGCCGCCGCACCGCCAGCAAGCACCATGCCGCCGGCTGCGAGGCCCGTGCCAACGGCCGCTCCCGCGCCGAGCTGCGGCCCGCCCGATACGATGCCGTTGGCGATGCCGGGACCGAAGATGCCGAGGCCGAGCAGCGACAGGGCTGCCAGCACAATCGCCATGGCGTCGTCGATGGTGGGGGTCGCCCCGCCGAAACCGGCCGTGAACTGGCTGAACAGGGTCGAGCCGATGCCGATAATGACGGCCAGCACCAGAACCTTGATGCCGGACGACACCACATTGCCCAAGACCTTCTCGGCCATGAACGCCGTCTTGCCGAACAGGCCGAAAAGTGCTGTGGGGATAGGTCGCGGCCTCGCTGCGCTGCGCCTCGACAAAGATGCTCCAGCCGGAGCCGAGGCGGCGCACGGCATTGTTGATGCGGCCGGCGACGGCGACCAGTGTCAACGGCGGTGCAAAACCCGGCCACTCGGCGGCGTAAAACCAGGCCAGGTGGCGGTGGCCTGCGCCATGGCGCGCGCGCTTACCATAGAGCTGGCGCGTGCCATGGCGCATTGGCCCCTTGGGGCCAAATCGAGGCGATCTGATCTCAGGACTTTTGATGCCGCTTTCGGGCAGTGCTGTTGGCGAGGCGATAACTCTCGCCGTTCATTTCGAGGATGCTGACGTGGTGGGTCAGCCGGTCGAGCAGTGCGCCGGTGAGGCGCTCGGAGCCGAAGGTCTCGGTCCATTCATCGAAGGGCATATTGCTGGTGATCAGGGTTGAGCCGCGCTCGTAGCGGTGCGAGATCAGCTCGAATAGCAATTCGGCGCCGGTCTTGGACAGCGGCACGAAGCCCAGTTCGTCGACGATCAGCAACTTGACGGCAGCCATCTGCTTCTGAAAGCGAAGCAGGCGACGTTCGTCGCGGGCCTCCATCAGTTCGTTGACCAGGGCTGCGGCGGTGGTGAAGCCAACGGAGAGCCCCCTCTGGCAAGCCGCCAGTCCGAGGCCAAGGGCAATGTGCGTCTTGCCCGTGCCGCTTGGGCCGAGGGCAATGACGTTCTCGCGCCGCTCGATCCATTCGCAGCGGGCCAGTTCCAGCACCTGCATCTTGTTGAGCTTCGGGATGGCGCTGAAGTCGAAGCTGTCGAGGCTTTTGACCGTAGGGAACCTGGCGGCCTTGATGCGGCGCTCGACCATCCGCCGCTCCCGGTCAACCAACTCCAGTTCGACAAGCCGGGCGAGATACCGGACATGGTCCATGCCTTCGGCCGCGCATTGCCAGGCCAGCTTCTGATGTTCCCGCAGGAATGTCGGCAG
>NZ_JBQEOI010000088.1:0-4565 GCF_052045125.1 Paracoccus sp. 22332 | reverse complement strand
AGGGCTGGCTTGAGGCGGATCGCTCCATGCCGCGGAAGCAGCGGCACACGGCGAAGCGGGTGTTCGACAGGCTGCGTGACGAATGCGGGTTCACCGGCGGCTACACGATCATCAAGGATTACATCCGGGAGCGGGAACGGCGGGGCCAGGAAGTGTTTGTGCCGCTGGCGCATCCTCCGGGCCATGCGCAGGCCGACTTCGGCGAGGCGATGGTCAGAATTGGCGGTGTCGAGCAAAAGGCGCATTTCTTTGTTTTGGATCTGCCGCACAGCGACGCCTGTTACGTCCGCGCCTATCCGGCGGCTGTGGCCGAGGCTTGGGTGGACGGCCACATCCACGCCTTTGCCTTCTTTGGGGCAGTGCCGCAGTCGATCGTCTATGACAATGACCGGTGTCTGGTGGCGAAGATCCTGCCCGATGGCACCCGCAAGCGGGCCGTCCTGTTCAGCGGCTTCCTGTCGCATTACCTGATCCGGGACCGCTACGGCCGTCCTGGCAAAGGGAACGACAAGGGGAATGTCGAGGGCTTGGTGGGCTATTGCCGCCGCAACTTCATGGTGCCGCTTCCCGAGTTCACGAGCTGGGAGGCATTCAACCTTCGGCTGGAGGAGCAATGCCGCAAGCGCCAGCACGATGTCCTGCGCGGCGAAAGCGAAACGATCGGCGAGCGGTTGCAACGGGATCTGGCTGCCATGCGCCCCCTCCCGGTCGCGCCCTTTGATGCCTGCGACCAGGACAGTGGCCGCGTCTCGTCCCAATGTCTGGTGCGCTACAAGACCAACGACTACTCGGTGCCGGTTGCCTTCGGCCATCAGGATGTCTGGATCCGGGCCTATGTCCACGACGTGGTGATCGGCTGCCGGGGCGAGGTCATTGCCCGCCATACGAAGATGGTGATCAGGGCACAGAACAAGGCGAACAATCGAGATGTCATGTGCTGTGCGCTCCAACCAAGGCAGGCTTGAGAACGCCTGCAATCAACATCCCGCCCCTGCCGAGCCTCCTTCAGCGCACCGGCAGTTCTATCTGACGAGAAATTTCCCCCTCGGGTCCTCTCCCGACCTCCGCCAGGAAGCCGCTGATGATCTGTGCCAGGTCCTGAGGACATTCGCGGTGGATCACATGGCCCGTGCCCGGCAGCATATGCATCTGCCGTGATGGACCATCCGCGATCCGCTCAGGATGTGCCTTCGAGCCATACTCGTCCTTCTCGCCATGGATCGCGAGCACCGGACAGGTGACCCGCGGCAGCGCACGAGCCAGTGACCAATCGGCAAAGCCGGGCGCCAGCCATGTCTCGGTCCAGGCATCGACGACCCAGCGGGCCTTCTCGCCATGATACCGGGCAAGGCGCTGCAGGGCAGTCGGATCGGAGAAGGCGCGCCGCGCGTCCTCGATGCCGGCGCGTGTCCGGCCCTCGACAAAGGCCTGGGCCGCGATGGTGACGGCAGCCACCACGAGTTCGGCATGCTGCGCGGCGGTTTCGATCACCATGCCGCCGCCGATGCTGTGGCCGCAGGCAATCACGCGCTGTAGGTCGAGAGCGCTGCAGAGATACGGCACGATCCATTCGGCTTCCTCGGCGATGAGATCGAGGGAAGGCGGCTCACGGTCCGGTCGCGCAGCAGGAGATAGCCGTCGATCCGGGTCAGATAGGTGACTAACGCCATCATCAGGATGGTGAGGATCACAAGAGGGTCGATCATTGCGGCCTTGCCAGCAGATATGCGGCGATCACACCGGACAGGGCTCCGGCCGGCACATACCACGCCCCCGGAAGCGCCAGATACACCAGAGCCGCGCAGACAAGGCTCACGAGCCAGGGCAGCGCGGCGCGCGTGCCCTTCCACATCCCGGCCAGCATGACGAGGAACACGGCAGGGAAAGCCATGTCGAAGCCGAAGCGGGTGGCATCCCCCAGCACCGGTCCGATCACGGCGCCCGCGGCAGTTGCCGCAATCCAGGTGAGATAGAGCGCAAGGGAAAGCCCGAGATAGTATCCGAGATCGAGCTGTCCGCCGCGGCGTTGGGCGTCCGCCAACCCCATTGCCCAGGACTCGTCGCACATCAGGAACAGCGCCGGCAGGACCGTGCGCCGCGGCAGGTGGCGCACCATTGGGGCAAGAGCCATGCCCATCAGCAGATGCCGGCTGTTGACCAGGAACGTGATGGCCACGAGAGCGCGACCTGAGGCGGCGACGTCCACATGGCGATGGCCGCGAACTCGGACCCGCCCCCGAAGTTCAGCCCGGTCAGCAGGGGAACCTCAACTGCCGACAGCCCTTTCTGGGTGGCCTGGGCACCGAGGACGAGCCCGAAGGGCAGGAACCCGAGCAGCACCGGCACGGCATCCCGCAGTCCGCGCATAGCCCCAGCAGGGGAGGGATATTCAGTCGGTGGCACAAAGGCCAGGTCGCTGTCCGCCATGGGCATCACCTTGGTTGTCTCGCGCCTTTGAATAGCCTATTGCCCGTGGCATTTGTCGCCTTTCTTGCTGATATTCTCTGTGGTCTTGGACTATGATTCTGCTGCAGGAATAATGATTAGAATCCTATGCCAGCTGAACTCGACCGCATCGACCGCGCGATCCTGAACGCTCTCCAGGAGGACGGCCGCCTGCCGAACAACGACTTGGCGGAACGGGTGGGCCTCTCGCCCTCTTCCTGTCTCCGGCGCGTGCGTCTTCTGGAGCAGCGCGGCGTCATCACCCGCTATGTCGCGCTGATCGATCCTGCTGAGGTCGGCATGGGCATGACGTTCTTCGCCCGTGTTTGGCTGACCGGCCAGGACGAGGACACCGTGAACAGCTTTGTCGATGCGGTGAAGTCACTCCCGCAGGTCGTCGAATGCCACCTGATGGCAGGCGATTGCGACTTCCTGCTGCGCGTGGTGGGCGCAGACATCGACGCCTACCGGCGGTTCCAGGCAGAGCATCTGGGCCGGATCAAGGGCGTCCAGAGCATCAAGACCGAGATCCCCATGCAGAAGGTCAAGCAGACCACCGCCATTCCGGTCTAGAAGATGCCTTGAGTGCGTCACACTTCGTCAGCTGTCCGCAGAGCAGCCGCTTGGCGGTGCCGTTACCGCTATACTCGGAGAGCAAATGAAGTGTCCGTTAGACCATCCCCTTTCGGACATCAAAGATGAAACCGCGATCTTGTGGATAACAGTATTTGCGCGAGTTTAGATCACCACTCGCCGCAGTGACCCGCCTTACTTGCGGCTATACTGCTGACACAGACATGGCGGATTGCCACCGAGGATTTCTCGGCACTGCGCTGGCGCACGATCGATTGAAGGGAACCGGCTTCTTCCAGAACCTTAACATCATCGCCGACTCGGACGATCCACATGATCTATTCAAGATTCTGACTCGGGCGAGGACCTTATCCACCGGGGTATAGCGCGAGGGCGAAGCACTCTGACAAGATCGCGCAAGGCTCACCCCTTGCGCGATTTGTCCTGCCGTCAGCTTGCCGAGAGCCAGGCGTTGAAGCGCTCTGTCAACTCGGACTCGTGATCGACCCAGAAGTCATAGGACGACGCGAGTGCGTTCTTCATGTTGTCTGGGTTTGTCGGCATGTTCGGGGCCATCTCGGTTTTGCCGTCCTGGTAAAGACCGACCAATGGCGCCGACGATTTGCGGGCCGGGCCATAGCTGATCCACTTCGCCTGATCGGCCAGCCGCTGCGTGCCGGTGGCAAAGGCGATGTATTCCAGTGCCGCGTCCTTGTTGGGCGCGCCTTTGGGTATGGCGAACAGGTTGTATTCATAAACCTGCCCGTCCCAGACCATGTCGAAGGGGCGGCCCTCCGACACGGCGGCGTTGAAGATCCGGCCATTATAGGCGGTGGACAGCACCACCTCGCCGTCGGCCAGAAGCTGTGGCGCCTGCGCCCCGGTTTCCCACCAGACCACGTCATCCTTAATCGTGTCCAGCTTGGCGAAGGCACGGTCCACACCCTCGGGCGTGGACAGCAGGTCGTAGACCTGATCCGCCGGAACGCCGTCGCCCATCAGCGCCATCTCCAGCAGCGCCTTGGGCGCCTTCTTCAGGCCGCGCTTGCCGGGAAACTTCGCCGTGTCGAAGAAATCGACGATGGTCGTGGGCGGGCTGTCCGGAAAGCGGGTGCGGTCATAGGCATAAACGGTCGAGAAGACGATCGATCCCACGGCGCAATCGCTGAGACCCTGAGGCAGAAAGTCGTCGGTCGCTGGGGTGCCGTCCGGGGCAGGGGGCAGAATAGCGGAGTCGATCTCCTCCAGCAGACCTTCATCGCACAGGCGGATGGCATCGGCATATTCGATGTCCACCACGTCGACGGTGACATTCCCGGCCTCGACCTGCGCCTTGATCGGGATGGCCGGATTGTCGCTGTCGACCGATACGACGGTAATGCCGGTATCGGCGGTGAAGGGCTTTTGATAGGCCTCGACCTGGCTCTGGCTGTAGGTGCCGCCCCAGGACATGACAGTGATCTGTTCCGCCATGCCGGCGGACGCGATTAGAACAAGGGCAGTGCCGAGGATGAGAGACGTCTTCATGATGCTTCCCGTGCTGGATG
>NZ_JBQEOI010000087.1:0-5022 GCF_052045125.1 Paracoccus sp. 22332 | reverse complement strand
GCTGATCGAGCAGGAGCGCCGCCTGGTCGTAAACACCGCGCTTGCGCATTGCGCGGGCGGTCAGATCGGCAGGCGGGTTCGGGTTCATGCGTTGGCGCTGTTCTGCTGCCCCGACAATGACGCCGATGGACTGCACCGGAGAGCCTGTCCGGCGCTGCGCCAGTTGCGTGACCTTGGCCGTTTCGATGTCTTCGACAGACACCCCCATCCGCCGCAGTTCGTGAAGTGAAATCCTGCCCATCCCTCGCCTCGATAGTTGGCCACCAGCCAACTTTAGTTGGCCACCAGCCAACTGTCAATTTCTGTTTTTCTCAGCCCAGCAAGGCCGAAACGGCCAAAATGCACCAGCGTATCCATATATCCTAAGAGTCTTAGTGCACTGATGCGCGCAGATCGTCCGTCAGGTCGTACTGCACGGATGGGACATGCTGGGGAACAAGGACGTGGCGAGGCTGTGCCAGAGGGCCGGTGGCGCCCTGTGAGGGTCAGACCAGGCACCAAGGCTTGGAGAGAGTCCTAGAGGCGCTGCGGAACCCTCACGCCTGCTTGCGGGGCCTGCCGCCCTTGGCGCCGTTGGTCCGTGCGGCCGCGGCCTTGGCGGGGGAGGACGACTTGCCCCCTTCCGCGCCAAGCAGCGCGGCCATCCAGCGGCGCGTCCCATAGATGCCCTTCATGAAGCCGGGAACGTAAACGTCCGCATCCAATCTGGGCCAATGCAGCCCAAGGCCCGACGGGGTGATCTCGATCTCGGCCAGATCGACCGGATCGGCACCGGCCAGATCTTCAACAAGATGCACCGGGACCATGATGGTGACGCCGCTGCTCAGGCCCACCACGAGGCGGTTCTGGCGGGCGTCATATTCGGCACTGACGGCATAGCCGTTGCGGCGCAGCTCCTCGCCTTGGCGAACGGCAGACTGAAACTCTTGCTCAGAAATCTCCATGAATGGCGCTCCATTGCGGGCAGAGGGTGGACAGGTGCGCGGCCAAGTCCTTCTGTCCTAGCCAGCGATCAGGGCCAAAGGCGGGCAGTATGGACGAGGGCCAATATCCAGATCGTGTCCTGGTTGACGGTGTAGACCAGGCGGTAGCTGGGATGCGGGATCAGCTCGCGGGTATCGGGAATATGGCCCGGCTTTCCCATGAAGGGGTGATCTGCCAGCCGAGCTGCGGCTTCCCCGAACAGCTGGTCCATACGGATCGCGGCAGACGGGCTGTCGGCCGCGATGTAATCCATGATGTCAGCGCGGTCCTGCTCGGCTTCAGGCGCCCAGAGAACGATCACGCGGAGCCTTCGGCGAGTTTGGCCCGCCTGGCCGCAAAATCGGCTTCCACGGCCTCGTGGCTGCGTCCCTGGCCGTTCAGCATCGACGCGCGAGCCTTGTCCACCTTGCGACCCAGATACTCGCTGTAGGCCCGCTCATGGCGGCGCTGCTCGATGTAGTCGCGCATCAGCTCACGAACGACCTGCGATGCAGGACGGTCAGCGGCTGCGGCTTCGGCCATGAAGCTCTCCCGCAGATCCGGTTCCAGCTTCATCGTGAATACGGCTTTGGTGTTCATAGCTCATCCCCACAGATACTAACGGAGTATATACCGCGTTAGTATATCAATTCCAGACCGATCAGCTGCTTGGACGCTGTCTAACCCGGCAGTGTCAATCTTGCAAACTGACTTCTTCGCCAGCATACTCTCGTGGCCACGATAAGGCTTTGCCTTGCCCTGTCCACTCGCGCTGGTGAGGGGGCGTGCCGCCCCCTTCAAACCCCCGGCCCGCACCTTTGGCACGGCGGGACCAGCCCCGAACCCCGGCAGGGGCGATCCCCCTGCACTCTTTGGAGCCTGCCTCATGGCCAACGACCCTTCCGCTGCTTCCGAGCCTGCCCGTTGGATCAAGCTGCGGGCCAGCGCGGCCGAGCGGGCGCGATGGCAGGCATTGGCGGCGAGCCGGGGCATGAGCCTGTCAGAGCTGATCCGGGCGTCCTTGGGCGGCTTGCGGCTGCGGACGCGGCGGGAGGTGCCGCCGGTCGCGCCTGAGCTTTTGCGAGAGCTGGCGCGGATCGGGAACAACCTCAACCAGCTCGCGCGGGCCGCCAACCGGCACGAGCCGGTGACAGCAACCGCGCTGCTGTCGCGGCTGATCGAGATCGACCGGGATCTTGGGGCGCTTCGGGCGGCGCATACGCGGGCCGATCCGCCGGAGCGCGGCTAATGCTCATCAAGTTCACCAGCGGCGGGCGCGGCGGCGGGGGCGCGGTGTGCAGCTACCTAGTCGATGCGGAGCGCCAAGGCCGGGAGCATTGCCCGCCGGAGGTGGTGCGGGGCGACTTGGCGCGGACGCAGGAGCTGATCGACAGCATCGGGCGGCAGTGGACCTACACGCACGGAGTGTTGTCCTTCGCGCCCGAGGATGCGCCCACTGTGATCGAGCAGGAGGCCGCGATGGACGCCTTCGAAGCCTTTGCCTTCGCCGGCCTCGATGTCGATCAGTTCGACATCTCCTGGGTGCGGCACCAGCACACCGAGGGTGGGCGGGTGGAGCTGCACTTCGTGACCCCGCGCATGGAGCTGGCCTCCGGGCGGGCGCTCAACATCGCGCCGCCCGGCTGGGAGCGGAGCTTTTCCACCCTGCGGGACGCACTGAACCTGGAGCATGGCTGGGCGCGCCCGGATGATCCGGCGCGGGCGCGGGAAGTGGCCTTCGAGCTGTCGCCGCCTTGGGCGCAGCACGGATTCCACCTGAAAGAGGGCAAGGAGGCCGTCCACGGCTATGTGGTGGGGCTGATCGAGCGGGGGGCGGTGCATGACCGTGTCAGCCTGGTCGATGCGCTGACCGAGGCCGGGCTGGAGGTCACGCGGGCAGGCAAGGACTACGTGACGGTGCGCGATCCCGACACCGACGAGCGCCTGCGGCTCAGGGGCCGCATCTACGAGAAGGACTGGAACGATGACGCGGAGCTTGGCCGAGCGGCTGCACGAGAGGTTGGAGAGCCAGACGGCCGAGATCGCGGCCTTGACCGAGAGCGAGCTGCAGAAGCTCTCGCAGCGTGTGAGCGCGAGCGTGAGCACCGAGCTGACCGAAATCGAGATCGCTATCGCCCGAGCCACGCATGGGATCAGGAGCGCGCTGCCACAGCTGAAATGGATCTTGGGGCTGACCTGGGGCGCGCTGATCGTGAGCTTGATGCTGACCGGCTTCTTGCTTTGGCGCTCGAGCCAGCCCTTGAGGGTGGTGGAGGACATGCCCTTGGAGACGTTCCAGAGCGAGGGGCAGAGCTACCTGGTGGTGCCCGAGAACGCGACCCCGCTGCAATGCACCACGCCCTCGGGGCGGAAAGCGATTTGCCTGCATATGAAGAATGGGGACTGAGCCATGGACCAGCTCACGGCATTGGAGCGCGCCTTGCTCGAACAGTTCAGGCTCTTGGCGAACGAGTTCGATCAATCGGAGAGCGCGTCCGAGGAATATTCGAAGAAGGTGGGCGCATGGTCGCAGCGCATCTCGCAGCGACAATCAGCGATCGAGGCCCGCTTGTCGCAGATCGAGGCCACACAGCAGCGCTTGAGCGCGGGCTTGGAGAACTTGAACGCGGCCTTAGCCAAGCAGACCGCCTCAACCACGCACTTGGTGCAGCAGGTGAACGCGTTGCTGAAAGAACGCTGACATTAGTCCAGGAGCGCAAAGCGCACGAATGGGAGTTGGAGCGGGCCGCAAGGCGGGAGCGCGACAGGGGCCACGATCACGAGCTTTAAGTTAGCCCCTCAAGGCAACCCTACTTTGTTTTTGGCTGAATTGGCAGAAGAACAATGAGATAGCCCCGGCCGTGATCCATACATCTGCAAGATTGAACACAAAGGGGTGCCATGCCCCAAAGTGCAGATCGAGATAATCGGTCACCACTCCATACACCGCACGGTCAATGACATTGGCGAGCGCCCCCGCCACAATGAAAGAGGCAGCAATGCGCTCCAAGCCCTGCGATCTAAAAGCCCATAGCGCAAAACTCGCTGTCAATGCGGCCGTGGCGAGCAGCAGCACAAGCCGCGCAGTCTCACCCTCGAATGAGAACAGGCTGAACGAAACCCCCTGATTGAAGGTCAGACGCAGCGCGACAAAGGGCAGAAAGTCGGTTGCCGCGCCGTAGGGTTCGAGAGAGGTGCGCGCCCATAGCTTTGCAGCAAGATCGAGCGCGGCTCCAAAGGCGATGATGAGTGCAGGCCTAGCCGTTTTCATGCACGGCCAGCCTGTTTGAGATCGGAGCGCGCATCCCGGATGATCGACCACGCCGATTGCAGGAACAGGCCCGCGACGGCGAAGGCCACCAGAAGGTCAGGCCAGGACGAGCTAAGCGCCCAGACGAGGACAGCCGCGACGACCACGGCAAGGTTGCCAATCGCGTCGTTGCGCGAGAACAGCCAGACTGCACGCATATTGGCATCGCCCTTGCGGTGGGGCAGCAGCACAAGGGCAGCGGCCACATTGACGATGAAGGCCACGACCGCGAAGCCACCCATCAGGAGGGTTTCCGGCTCATGCTCGACAAAGACGCGGTAGAGCGTCGAGCCAATCACGCCAAGGCCGAGCAGGCCCAGAAACACGCCTTGCAGCAGCGCCGCCTTGGCGCGGGCCGCGAGGCCCCAGCCCACCGCAATGAGGCCGAGGAAGGAAATCAGGCCATCGCCCACGAAATCGAGCGCGTCCGCCTGTAGCGCCTGCGAACCCGACAGAAAGCTGCCGAAAATCTCGATCACGCCATAGCCGACATTGAGAAGGACAACGATCCAGAGTGCGCGCTTGTAGGCTGGGGTGACGTGCGACAGGTCAGGGATCTTGTCGTCATCCTCATCGGTTTCCGCCCCGGCCACCTTGGGCTGGCCTATGCGATCAAGCTGATAACCCAGGCTTGTCACTGCCTGCTCAATAGCAGGAAGCCGCGTCTGCGGATCATCGACATTGAGCGTCATGATCTGCGAGGCAATCGACACCTTCACCTCGTCCACGCCTTCAACCTTGCGGGCCGC
>NZ_JBQEOI010000086.1:0-5101 GCF_052045125.1 Paracoccus sp. 22332 | reverse complement strand
GCGCGCCATCTGCGCGTCACTCAGCCAGAAAAGATTGCTCATCAGTGGGGCCTCCTGTGCCCCCTGAAGCACCGATCAAGGTCACAATCAATGGGTCCTGACCCTAAGAAACTCGGGACTATTCACTCTTCTTGCCCCTGCCCGTCACCGAAAGTCCCGTGTCCTCACCCTGATGCCCTTGCCTCCTGGCTCTGCCGACGGCGCGGCATGTCGGAACTCATCGCCCCGGCCATGCGGCAGGGGGAATGCCTCCTCCCGCTCCCCAACGCCAGCCAGTTCACGCGAGAGGCCAATGATCCGATGCGCTACCAGATGCACGACCTCGCCCTCCCGCTGGATGCGGCCTGCGACGGCGATCATGCTGGAGGAAAGGATCACCCGGCGGAACCGATCGAACACCTTCTGCCAGACCACGACATTGGAGATGCCGGTCTCGTCCTCCATGGTGATGAACATCACCCCTTTGGCCGAGCCGGGGCGCTGGCGGACCAAGACCAGGCCGGCGGTCTCCAGCCAGCGGCGGTCGCGGCTGGCCATGGCCTCGGCGCAGGTGACGATACGGCGCTGCTTCAGGCTGTCGCGCAGGAAGGCGACGGGATGGCGGCGCAGCGTCAGGCCGGTGCGGGCGTAATCCTCGACCACCTCGCGGCCCGCCACCATAGGGCGCAGCGCGACAGCGGGTTCGTTCACCTCCGCGACCAGCGTCCCCTCACGTGCCGAGGCGACAGCGAACAGCGGCAGTTCCTCGTCGCGCAGGCCCCTGAGCGCCCAGAGCGCCTCGCGCCGGGCGAGGCCGAGGGCCGGGCGGAAGCCGTCGGCCTCGGCAATCCGGGTCAGGGCGGCGACCGGCAGGCGGACCCGGCGCCACAGATCCTCGACCGAGGCGAAGGGCTGATCGGCCCGCGCGGCAACGATCGCGGCACCGTGGGCATTGGCCAAGCCTTTGACCAGGCGCAGGCCAAGCCGGACAGCATAGCGCCTTTCGTCGTCTTCCGGCCGCCCGGTCGGTTCCAGCGTGCAGTCCCAGCGACTGGCGTTGACGCAAACGGGCCGGACCTCGACGCCACGGTCGCGGGCATCGCGGACGATCTGCGCGGGGGCGTAGAAGCCCATCGGCTGGCTGTTCAGCAGCGCGGCGCAGAAGGCGTCGGGGTGCCGGCATTTCAACCAGGCTGAGGCATAAGCCAGCAGCGCAAAGCTCGCGGCATGGCTTTCGGGAAAGCCGTATGACCCGAACCCTTCCAACTGCCGGAAGATCCGCTCCGCAAACTCCCGCTCGTAGTCGCGCGCGACCATGCCAGTGACGAGCTTCTCCTTGAAGGCCGAGACGCCGCCGGTGGTCTTGAAGGTGGCCATCGACTTGCGCAGCAGGTCGGCCTCGCCCGGCGTGAAGCCGGCGCATTCGATGGCCACCCGCATGGCCTGTTCCTGGAACAGCGGCACGCCCAGGGTCTTGCCCAGCACCTTTTTCAGTGCGGGCTTCGGGTAAACAACCGGCTCCTTCTCCTCGCGCCTGCGCAGATAGGGGTGGACCATGTCGCCCTGGATCGGTCCAGGCCGGACGATGGCGACCTGGATCACCAGGTCGTAATATTCCCTGGGCTTCAGGCGCGGCAGCATCGCCATCTGCGCCCGGCTCTCGATCTGGAAGGTGCCGATCGTGTCGGCCTTGCAGATCATGTCATAGGTGGGGGCGTCACCCTGGGGGATCGTCGCGAGATCGTGGATGATGCCCTTGTGACGGGCCAGCAGATCCAGCCCCTTTCTCATGCAGGTCAGCATCCCGAGCGCCAGCACATCCACCTTCATAAACTTCAAGGCATTGATATCGTCCTTGTCCCATTCGATGATCTGCCGGTCTTCCATGGCGGCAGGCTCGATCGGCACCAGGTCGTCCAGGCGGTCTTGCGTGAGGACAAACCCGCCCGGATGCTGCGATAGGTGCCGGGGCGCGCCTTGCAACTGGCGGGCCAGGTCCAGGGCAAGACGCAGCCGCCGGTCTTCCGGGTTGAGGTTCAGGCTGCGCAGATCCTGGTCGGTGATGCCTTCGGTCCAGCGGCCCAGATGGCCGGACAGCGTCTGGATCAGGTCTACCGGCAGGCCCATGGCGCGGCCGACATCGCGCAGGGCGCCCTTGGCGCGGTAGCGGATCACCGTGGCGGTCAGCGCGGCGCGATCGCGGCCATAGGTCTGGTAGACCCATTGGATCACCTCCTCGCGGCGCTCGTGTTCGAAATCCACGTCAATGTCGGGCGGCTCCTGGCGCTCCTCGCTGACGAAGCGTTCGAACAGCAGGTTGTCGCTGGGCGGGATTGCGGTGATGCCCAGCACATAGCAGACGGCGCTGTTCGCCGCCGAGCCGCGCCCCTGGCAGAGGATGTCGCGGGATCGGGCGAAGCGGACGATGCTGTGGACGGTCAGGAAGTAGGGCGCGTATTCCAGCTTTTCGATTAGGGCCAACTCATGGGTCAGGCTGGCCGTGACCTCCGGGGACAGGCCTTCGGGGTAGCGGTCTGCCGCGCCCTCCCACGTCAGCCGCGCCAGCGTCTGTTGCGGGGTCAGGCTGGGATCGTCGCGTTCCTCGGGGTATTGATAGCAGAGTTCGTCCAGCGAAAATCGGCAGCGGTCCATGATCTCGACGGTCCGGGCCAGGGCTTCGGGATGGCGGGCAAACAACCGATGCATCTCGACAGGCGGCTTGAGGTAGCGGTCGGCGTGCCGCTCGCGCTTGAAGCCCAGGGCATCTACGGTGGTGGTGTGGCGGATCGCCGTCACCACGTCCTGAAGGATGCGGCGCGACGGTTCGTGATAAAGTACGTCATTGGTGATGACGGTTGGCACGCGCGCCCGATGCGCCATCAGTGACAGTTCGTGCAGCCGCAACTGATCGTTCGGGCGGCGGCGCAAGGTTAGGGCCAGATAAGCGCGGTCGCCGAACAGGTCGCGCAGCCGCCGCAGGCGCAGCGCGCAGACATCATCCGCAAGATCCGGAACCAGAACGGCGATCAGGCCCTCGGCATAGTCGGCCAGATCGGACCAGTCCAGACGGCACCGGCCCTTGCCGACGCGGGATTTGCCAAGGGTCAGCAGCCGGCACAGCCGGGCATAAGCGGCCCAGTCGGTGGGATAGACCAGCAGCGATGCCCCGCAGGCCAGGTCCAGGCGGCAGCCGACCACCAGCCGGACGCCGGTGGCCTTGGCCGCCTCCCAGGCCCGGACGATCCCGGCCAGCGAGTTGCGGTCGGTGACAGCAAGCGCCTCGATGCCCATCAGGGCGGCGGTGACGAACAGCTCCTCGGCCGAGGAGGCGCCGCGCAGGAACGAGAACTGCGATGTCACCTGCAATTCGGCATAGCGCGGCCCGGTCATCCGAAGACCCCGTGCAAAAACCAGCGGTGGCTGCCGGTCCCGAGGTTCTCGCCGTCGCCCGCTCGGAAGATCCAGAAGCGTTCCCCCCCGTCATCCTCAATGCGGAAATAGTCCCGGACGGCGATCATCTCGGCGTCGCGCTTCCACCATTCGCCGAAGACGCGCTCGGGGCCATCGGCGCGGCGGACCCGGCGGCGTATGCCGCGCCAGGCAATCCAGACCGGCGGATGGTCGGGCAGCAGCGCCATGGTCTCGATCGGCTCGGGCCGGGGCAGCAGGCGGGACGGGCGCGGCCAGTGATCCGGCCAGCCGGCGCCGACAGGCTCGGCCAGGGCGGCGATGCGGGCGACAGCGCGTTCGGGCACGTCGCTGGCTACCGGGGCCATGCGATAGACGGCGCGGGCGCCGACGCGGTTGGCCAGCACATCGACCAGGCCGGAAAGGTCGGCCGCCGGTTCCTCGATCAGGCGGCTGGCCGCCTGCCGGGCCGCCAACGGCTCGGCGATGGTGGCGGCCAGCGACAGGATCTCGATGCCGTAGCCAGGCGCGATGGTCTCGATCTTGTCGCACAAGAGCCGGGTCAGGCGCTTCGGATCGCGCTGCGGCTGGGCGAGGCCGACGCGAACCGTCTGGATATGACTGTCCACCCGCCAGCAGAGCAGGTCGAGGCGCCGGGCGCCAAGGCCGCGCTCTTCGAGGGCCGCGCAAAGCTGCACGGCCAGCTTGCCGATATAGCGAGCGATGGTCTCGGCGGCGGAAATGGGTTCGGCGAAGCTGCGGCGCACCTCGACCAGGCCCTCCGGGCGCAGCGGTTCGATCGGTTCATTGGCATGGCCGAGGGCCTGATCGAGTCTTCGGCAGAGTTCGGGGCCGAAGCGCCGGGTCAGCGGCGCGCGCGGCTGGCCCAGCAGATCGCCGATGCGGACGAAGCCCAAGCTGCGCAGTCCGGCCACGGTCGCGGGCGGCAGGCGCAGCGCGGCGAGGGGCAGGGGGGCCAGCAGGGTGTCCGCACTGCCCGGCTCGGCCCAAAAGACCGGATCGGCCCGATACCGGGCCAGGGCATGGGCGGCCCCCCAGGTATCGGCCACGGCGGCGCGCGCGGTGACGCCGGACATCGCCAGCCGACCGATCAGCGCCTCCAGCATGGCCGCCTCGCCGCCATGCAGGTGATCGGCGCCGGTCGAGTCGATGACGATCCCGTCCGGCGGATCGACCGCCACGATGGGCGAAAACCGTTGCAGCACCCACAGCGCCAGCCGCTCAAGGCTGGCGGCATCCTCGGCCGGATCGGCAGGCGCGACTCGCAAGCCCGGCACCAGGGCCTGGGCCTTGCTGACCGGCATCCCGACATGCAGGCCCAACTGCTGCGCAGCGGCATCGGTGGCCGTTACCAGGCGGCGGTTGCCGACCCGGCCCGCCAGGACCAGCGGCGCCTCAGCCGAAGGCGCCGCGTCGCCCGCCTGCCGCCGCAGCCGGTCCACCGGCCACGTCGGCAGGAAGACCGAGATGACCCGAGCCATCGCATGCCTCCAGTTCCACGTCAAAACTTTCGCCTGCCCGCGCCCGGATCAGTTCCACCAGCCAACGGGCGCGACCGACACCGGGGACCGGCAGGGCGGCCGAGGGCAGGACCGAGACCCGCCAGCGGGTCATCGCCGCCGTGGGCTGCCCGAAATCCGCCGCATCTGCGGACCTGCGCCAGCGGCGCAGGGCGATGCCGGTGGTGCCGGAT
>NZ_JBQEOI010000085.1:0-5195 GCF_052045125.1 Paracoccus sp. 22332 | reverse complement strand
CGCTGAAGCTGAGGTTGGTGGTGATGATGACGCTGGTCCGCTCATAGAGCTTGCTCAGCAGATGGAAGAGCAGCGCCCCGCCCGAGGCGCTGAAGGGCAGGTATCCCAGTTCATCGAGGATCACGAGATCGAGGCGGGTCAGGCTTTCGGCAATCTGCCCGGCCTTTCCCTTGGCCTTTTCCTGTTCCAGGGCATTGACCAGTTCGATGGTGGAGAAGAAGCGGACCTTGCGGCGGTGATGCTCGATGGCCTGGACGCCGAGGGCGGTTGCGATGTGGGTCTTCCCCGTGCCCGGGCCGCCGATCAGGACGATGTTCTGGGCCCCGTCCATGAACTCGCAGCGGTGGAGTTGCCGGACTGTGGCTTCGTTGATCTCGCTGGCTGAGAAGTCGAAGCCCGAGAGGTCCTTGTAGGCGGGGAAGCGTGCGGCCTTCATGTGATAGGCGATGGAGCGGACCTCGCGCTCGGCCAGTTCGGCTTTCAGCAGTTGAGACAGGATCGGCACGGCTGCGTCAAAGGCCGGCGCCCCTTGCTCGATCAGGTCCGTCACGGCCTGCGCCATGCCATGCATCTTCAGGCTGCGAAGCATGATGACGATGGCGCCGCTGGCAGGATCATGACGCATGACGGCCTCCTGCAGCTTGGGTGCGCAGGCCGTCATAGCGCTCCACATTGGCCTTTGGCTCACGGCGCAGGGCCAGGGCCTGCGGGGTATCGAGGGGCGGCCCGCCAATGACCTTGCCATCGACCAGCCGGTGTAACAGGTTCAGCACATGGGTCTTGGTCGCCACGCCCTCGGCCAGGGCCAACTCCACCGCCGTCAGCACGGCCTGTTCGTCGTGCTGAAGAACCAGGGCAAGGATGTCGACCATCTCCCGATCACCGCCGGGTTTGCGCAGCATCTGCTCCTGCAACTGCCGGAAGGCAGGCGGGAACTCGGCAAAGGGCGCGCCATTGCGCAACGCCCCGGGCTTGCGCTGAAGAACAGCCAGGTAATGCCGCCAGTCATAGATCGTCCGCGGTGGCAGCTTGTGGCTGCGCTGGATGATGCGGCAATGTTCGCACAGGATGTTGCCCTCGGCCGCCACGACCAGCCGGTCCGGATAGATCCGCAGGCTGACGGGTCGGTTCGCAAAGGATGCCGGAACGCTGTAGCGATTGCGCTCGAAGCTGATCAGGCAGGTGGGCGAGACGCGCTTGCTGAGTTCGATGAAGCCGTCAAAGGCCGGCGGCAACGGCATCAATGCGGCCCGCTCCTCAGCCCAGACATCGGCGATGGTGCCGGGCAGCGTGCCGTGCGGGGTCTCTTGCCACACCTCCAGGCAGCGCTGTTCCAGCCAGGTGTTCATCATGGCAAGGTCGGGAAAGCCCGGCATCCCTTGTAAGACCTGATGGCGGGAGTCCTGAACGTTCTTCTCGACCTGTCCCTTCTCCCAACCCGCTGCCGGATTGCAGAACTCCGGCTCGAAGACATAGTGGTTGGCCATGGCGAGGAAGCGGAGGTTGACCTGCCGCTCCTTGCCACGGCCCACACGATCCACTGCCGTCTTCATGTTGTCGTAGATGCCGCGTTCAGGCACGCCGCCGAACACACGGAACGCGTGCCAATGGGCATCGAACAGCATCTCGTGGGTCTGCAGCGGATAGGCGCGCAACAGGAAGGCCCGGCTGTGCGACAGCTTGATATGCGCCATCTGAAGCTTGGTGCGCTCGTCCGTCAGATGGCCGTAGTCTTCGCTCCAGTCGAACTGGAAGGCCTCTCCCGGTCGGAAAGACAGCGGAACGAAGGTGCCGCGGCCCGTGGTCTGCTGTTCCCGCTGGCGATCTGTGCGCCATTGCCGCGCAAAGGCCGCAACCCGGCCGTAGGAGCCGGTGAAGCCCAGCTTGACCAGATCGGCATGCATCTGCTTCAGCGTCCGCCGCTGCTTGCGCGACTTGCCGGCCTCCGTCTTCAGCCAGCCGGCCAGCTTCTCGGCGAAAGGATCAAGCTTGCTCGGGCGATCCGGCGTGGCGAACTTCGGCTCGATCGTGTCTGCCGCCAGGTGCTTCGTAATCGTGTTGCGCGACAAACCGGTGCGCCGCGCGATCTCGCGGACCGACAGCTTCTGCCGCAAGTGCATGCGTCGAATGATGTTCAAAAGTCCCATGTGGATCACTCCCGTTACCCCCGCCGCTCATCGCTTTGGGGAAAGGTTCACATGGCTCAATTCTCAGTGGAAATTACGAGCCTATCCGGCTCAGTTCTGGGTGGAAATCAACAAACTCGCCTCCCATCGGGCGGCGGACCGTTGATTGGACAGGCAAGTTCAGCATGCCCAGCTGTTGCCTGACGTCATCGAGTTCTTCTCGTTGATCGCGACTCAGGGTTACATGCATTCATGATCAACGCACCTTAATGGAGGATGACGAATGGAAGTTCTTGTTGCGGTCGCCGCCGCCGTCGTCCTCCTCTTTATCGGTCTGGTTTCGCGTTGGTTGGCAACCGTTCTGATGTGGCGCCGATACCTGCGGCCCGAGCGCTTAGCCCTCACGTCATTCTTCGACCGTTTTCACTGGCGCATAAATGCAATCCTCACCAGTTATGCTATCGCTGCAATGCTGGTGCCCCTAGTCGCGTCAATCGCTCTTTATCCGCCGGATAGCTTGCGCGACGGGATTGCGACGCTGTTCAAGTTGGTGCCGATCCGCCAGTCGGAGGACATCTGGTGGCTGTTCGGTCTTCTGCTCCTCGGAGCTGCTTGGTTGCGCAAGGTGGTCCTCCTCGACCACCTAAACGTTAAGCAGGCTTTCATTGATCGTATTCGGTTGGAGCACGCAGTGGACCTTCTGGCATCGGAGCGCGCGTTCCAGTCTCGACTGTCTACGATGTCTCCGGCGCAAGCCGCTGAGTTAACGCTTGAGTTACGGCGATTCCTGTTCGACGTTCCTACAACTGGTAATCAAGACGCGACCGCCGAAGTTCTCGAAGTTACAAAGGACGACGTTCCCTTCGCATAATCCGACCGCTTGTGCGCGCGACGCGAATGCCTATCCTTCGTCAAGGAACAGAAAATCCGAAAAGCAGGTACTGAATTTGTATGATTCGCACCTTTCATTAAGGAATGCGATTCTGGATTGCCTCGAACAGCCGCCGCAGGACGTAAGACCGCGCGATGCTGACCACGGTGAACACCGCGCCCAGCTTCAGGTTCTGCGCCAGCGACGTGTGCAGCCCGAAGACCGGGAAGATCAGTGTCTGCGTTGCCACCGTGACGCCGTAGCCCACAACCACGTTGGCGACGGGCTCAACCAGCGACATGATGCGCGACTGCTTCATGTCGCCACCTCATACATCGGCCAGCAGTTCAGCCGCGAGAGTTCGCAGCGCATGCGCCGCAACCAAGGGGACCACGCCGTTGCCACAGAGGCGAAGCCGGTCCACCCGGTGGGCCAGCCCATCAGTGCCTCGACGAACAGCGGGTTCAAGGTCCGGCGCGGCTCGGAGGTATCGCTCCCAGCCAGCGGCGTCACCAGGACCTGGCGGCCAAGCAGGCCGTTCACCGGGGTGTTCGCGAGGCTCGTCGCCCCGTCCTTGTGATCGCGCGCCGTCGGCGTCATCCACATCCCGGCTGCATGGGTCAGGTCTGCTGTCCGCCGGTTGCCCGCGCTCGGCTTGCAGCCATCGTTCGCCATCGGCGTCGGCCAGTCCCGCGCCATGCGGTCCAGACCCTTTTCGTCCTTCCGCTCGCCACCCCGACTGCGGAAGCTGTCGATCTGCGGCGTCGGCCACATCGCAGCCGTCGTCGCGAGGTTCATGCCGTGCTGCCCCGCTTCCTGCGACGGCGTCGGCTTCGTCTGCCGGTTCTCGTTGGCGCTGGCCCGGGGCGTGGGCCAGAGCCGCAGCAGCTCCGTCCGGTTCCCGCCACTCGACCGGGTCCCAGAGCAGGCGCGCGGGGTCGGCCAGTTCGTCGCCCTCGCGGATGGCAAGGATGAACAGCCGCTCGCGCTTGTGGGGCGCGCCGACTTCCGCCGCCGTGAAGAGGTCTGCCGCAAGGCGGTAGCCCATGCCGACCAGTCCTGCGGCGACTTCGGGGAAACCGAGGCGGAGATGATGGGCGACATTCTCGAGGAAGACGAAGGGCGGCTCGACCTCACCGATGATGCGGGCGACATGCGGCCAGAGGTGGCGCGGGTCGTCAGCGCCCCGGCGTTTGCCTGCAACCGAGAACGGCTGGCACGGATAGCCCGCAGTGATGATGTCCACCGCGCCGCGCCAAGGGCGGCCGTCGAAGGTTCCAACGTCGTCCCAGACAACAGCCTGATCCAGGGACGCGTCTTCCATCCGCGCCACGAGTGTCAACGGCGGTGCAAAACCCGGCCACTCGGCGGCGTAAAACCAGGCCAGGTGGCGGTGGCCTGCGCCATGGCGCGCGCGCTTACCATAGAGCTGGCGCGTGCCATGGCGCATTGGCCCCTTGGGGCCAAATCGAGGCGATCTGATCTCAGGACTTTTGATGCCGCTTTCGGGCAGTGCTGTTGGCGAGGCGATAACTCTCGCCGTTCATTTCGAGGATGCTGACGTGGTGGGTCAGCCGGTCGAGCAGTGCGCCGGTGAGGCGCTCGGAGCCGAAGGTCTCGGTCCATTCATCGAAGGGCATATTGCTGGTGATCAGGGTTGAGCCGCGCTCGTAGCGGTGCGAGATCAGCTCGAATAGCAATTCGGCGCCGGTCTTGGACAGCGGCACGAAGCCCAGTTCGTCGACGATCAGCAACTTGACGGCAGCCATCTGCTTCTGAAAGCGAAGCAGGCGACGTTCGTCGCGGGCCTCCATCAGTTCGTTGACCAGGGCTGCGGCGGTGGTGAAGCCAACGGAGAGCCCCCTCTGGCAAGCCGCCAGTCCGAGGCCAAGGGCAATGTGCGTCTTGCCCGTGCCGCTTGGGCCGAGGGCAATGACGTTCTCGCGCCGCTCGATCCATTCGCAGCGGGCCAGTTCCAGCACCTGCATCTTGTTGAGCTTCGGGATGGCGCTGAAGTCGAAGCTGTCGAGGCTTTTGACCGTAGGGAACCTGGCGGCCTTGATGCGGCGCTCGACCATCCGCCGCTCCCGGTCAACCAACTCCAGTTCGACAAGCCGGGCGAGATACCGGACATGGTCCATGCCTTCGGCCGCGCATTGCCAGGCCAGCTTCTGATGTTCCCGCAGGAATGTCGGCAG
>NZ_JBQEOI010000084.1:0-5477 GCF_052045125.1 Paracoccus sp. 22332 | reverse complement strand
TGGGGCACCTGTCGTATCGGGTTGCAACTCGCCTCCAATCCTTGAGCCTGCCGAACATGATCTCGATACGGTTGCGGCGCTTGTAGCGGCGTTTGTCGTGCCTGATGACTTTCTTCCTGCCCTTCCGGCCGGGGATGCATGGCTTTATCCCCTTGTCTTTTAACGCATCTCTGAACCAGTCAGCATCATAGCCCCGGTCGGCCAGCATCCACTCCGCCTTCGGCAGGCTGCTCAGCATGGCAGCGGCTCCGGTGTAGTCGCTGACGGGACCGGCGGTGACGAACATGCGGATCGGGCGGCCCTGAGCATCGGCTACGGCATGAAGTTTTGTATTCATGCCGCCCTTCGTGGACCCGATCAGTCGCCCACGCCCCCCTTTTTCACCCGCAGGCTGGAGGCCGTGCGATGGGCTTTCAGATAAGTCGCATCGATCATGATCGTCTTCCCGGAATTTCGAAGTCCGCACGCTGCTATGTCGTCTCATCTTCGATCCTGGCTGATGACTAAGCTTGTTCCCCGAGCGCAAAAAACGTGGGGAACAGGTATTTATGCAATGTTTTCAGAATTGTTCCCTATGTTCCCCGTGTTCCCCACAAGAAATGTCTACCTGGAGATAGAAAGCCGACTAACCAGAGCCCCTACAATCGTCAGAAGTAATGACGATCGAGGGTAGCGGTAAACGCTACCCTCACCTTGACTGCCTGGGTGCCCAGCTCTACGCCACGATCAACACAGGGTCTCCCAACGGGGGCCACAAGTCGGACACAGCAGCCGGGGGAACCTGGGGGTCTGCGGACGACAAGTGGAACCACCAGATGCAAGGCCACCGAGAGAAGGCCGTGGCGCTCCTTGGGGGCACCTACGTTCCCCAGCAGTTCGACGGGTTCACCGATGCGGACAGCAGGCCCAACGCGGCCCTGGACTACGAGGCGGCCTATCAGGGCCCCTCATGGGGCAAGTCCACCCTATGGGCTGTCAATCATGGCGCTTTCTCAGACCCCAGGATGCAGGCGCTGATTGCCGGGGAGATCGTCATGGGGGCGGCAACGTATGCCATCCGCTCCTCCGTAGTCATCCCGGAAGAGGACGGCTGGGAAACCTACAAGGAGCGTATACTGAACCCCACGGGGCTCCTCGCCAACGGGTTCGCCCGGACGGCCAGCGCGTCCATTGTCCCGATGCTGATTGATAGCGCCTTGCTGTTCACCCCGGCCGGGCCGCAGTTCGGGCAGGCGAGAAGCTCAGGAACCCCTACGGATGCTCTCGTTGGCATCCCTGCGGCAGATCAGCTCAACTCCCTAAAGGACTTCACACGCGGCAGTCTGAACGCTGCCTTCACGGACCAGCCCTTCACCAGGGGCACGGCCAAGGCGGGGGTCCGGGCGCTCGCACCGTTCGGCAATTGGCTCTCCTTCGCTGCGGGATTCAGCGCCCTGACGCGAAGCTTGCCGGAACGCTGACAAGAACACGGGCGGGGGTCTCTCCTCCGCCTGCCGCTCCTCTCACGACAACCTAACCCCGTTCGCCCTGCCCTGTCGCACCCAGCGCAGCAGGCAGCGGACACATGAAAGCAAGGAAATCACTATGAACACGACCACTGAACAAACCGCAGAAATGCAGATCGAAGCCAAGTTCCGCGACATCCTCGCGATCCTCAAAGCCGAAGCCACAGCGAATTGCGACCCCCTGCAATACAAGGTCGCGGACGGGATGGCGCTCGTAGCTATCAGGGCTCTGAACGCTGCGATGGCGGCGGATCAGGTCCGCCATGTCGATACCACGAAGGAGGCGCTAACGGCCCTGTGCGAGCCCCTTATGGGGCTGTGGGACGGGCAGCAACTGACCCTTCCGGCGCATTGGTATGCCGAGACCACTGAGGCTTGACGGTCCGACGAACAGACCACGGGCGGGGGTCGCACCTCTACCCGTTTCCTTCCCAATAGAAGCCCGAGAATACGATGCACAACAAATTTCCAGACGTAATCACGCGGGAGGTTCAGGACCGTGTGAGACTCTCGCCCGCAGCCTATGTGGACGCCCCGGACCCTATCCCTGGCAATTTCCCCGCCGCTGAACAGGTCGTGGCTTACATCACCGCTGGGAAATACGCCCCCGCCGCAAGCCCGGCCGCGTTCTCTGTTCTCCTCGTCAAGGCGGATCAGGACGGCATCCCCATGTCCCCCGCGCTCATCTTCACGGGGCATAGTTCTGCTTTCGCCACCGACCAACGCATGGTCCTTCTCGGGACGGGAATGTCTCAAAGCTCTGAAGGACTCCGCCCATCTTCCGATTCTCATAAGGTCGGATAACCAGACGCTGACGGGCGGTCTGTCGTCCTGGCTAGCGGCATGGAAAGCAAACGGCTGGCGCAAGAGGGACAAGAAGGCCCCTGAAAGCCTAGACCTATGGCAGGAGATTGACGCCCTGTGCGAACCCCTGTCCGTGCAGGCCGAGAGGGTGAAGGCAGAGTCAGACGATCCTTGGCTAGACCGCTGCAATGCTGCCCGCGATGCGGCGCTCAGGATGGCCGTGTCAGAATGGCAGGCGGGGAAGTGACGGACTGCAAGGGGGTGGAATTAGGCACGGTCGCCGCCACTCCTACCACCCTCTCCTGCCCCCGTTGCGGGACCGCCTTCACACCCAGGCGCAAGGATCAGCGGTTTTGTTCAAGGCCCTGCGCGAAGGCGGCCACACGCAACGCCACCCGAGGCTCTCGCCGTATCGGGGACAGCGCCGAAGCGAGGCGCGTTCACGAGTTCCGCAAGGGCCGGGTCAAAGGGCTTTCAGATGCTCTATATGAGACCCCTCCGGCTTACCGCGCGGATTTCATGGATCGGCTGATTAAGGAAGCACGGCGCAATTCAGAGCTTCGGCGTCTTGTGACCAATCGGGAAATGCTCCGAAGCTGGGCGCGTGATGAAGGAACGGGGCGGCTGCACATCGCCCATGTCCTGGAGCACTACTGCCGGGAGGTCTATGGGCTACGGTCCTTCGAGGTGGTGAACCCAAAGGCCATGCTTTCGTCAGCCGACGCTCTGGCCTTCCCATCTGAATATTTCGGGCCGGATGCGCCTCCGACCTACGAGGACGGCAGCTTGAAAGAAAGACCGTGCCCCTGGGAGGCAGGGAAAGAGAGGCGGAAAAAGTCCCTCCACCATTATAAAGAGGAACAGCACAGACCCATGCCCGAGTATGTGAGGGTGAACCCAGTTGCCTTCCTTTCCCACCTTAGACGGATGCGGTCCGGGGAGACCACAGCGCAAGCCGCATAGCCGTAAAAGTCCCTCCACCATTATAAAGAGAACCAAAGGGGTCCCCTGAGGGGGTTGTTAACGAGACATGAACGGGGACCAGGACGGGAGACCCACGGACGCAGGCCGCCAAGCCTACTCCGCACAAGACCCCAAACGGAAGGAGGGAACGGACGGGGGATCAGGGCCGCGTAACTCCCATTCCTCTAGATGAGGACCATTCTCAATTAACCCCCGCCTTAGAGGATCAACGTCCTTCTATCTGTTCGGGAGGTCTATGGGCGAACGGTCTCCGCCGTCCGTCAGTCCACGGACTCATCCCTCATTGATACCGCCATAGCCGCCCTCATTCCCTCGGTGGTCTTGCGCAGCTTGGCAACGCTCCCCCATAGACCCGATCACCAACCCCGCCCAGCGCATATCCAAGGATCAGGTTCTGATCTAGCGTGGAGACCTCCGCCAGAATGAGGCGGTCTTTCATGTTGTGGCGTAGGGAATGGACAACGTGCCTCCGGTTAGTTGTCACCCTGCGGACATGCTTCATTAGCGCCGCTGACACGGCATCCCCGCCGCCCTTCCGGCCATAGCTAGGGAACAGCATAGGCCCCACCCCCGGCCTCCCCAGCGCCTCCTTAGCGGCCTCTAAAGCGTCCCCAACCAAGGGAACATGGCGGATGGAGGTCTGTGTCTTGAGGCGTCGGTTCTCATGCCAAGCAACCCGCATGTGAGGGAGGACCTGACCCACAGGGCCGCTCAAAACAATGTCCTCTCTCCGCAGCCCTGCCACTTCCGACACCCGTGCCCCCGTCCCTTCCAGCAATCGCCAGATCAGCCCCAGCTCCTCCCCTGCACCCCCAACGACCCGCTTGCGAACCTCTTGGAGTATGGCAGGGGGTAGGGGGCCCCTGTTCTCGCTCTCGCCTGTGGACGGCCCTGCGCCTCTCTGTCCTGTTGTGGAAAGGCTGTTGAAGGGGTTGTCGAATGATGCCGGTAGGAGCCTCTCTGCAACCGCGTAGGAAACCACAGCGCGGATCGTGTTCAATTCTCTACGGGCTGACGCTGCGCTGACCTTCTCCCCCGTCCGCTTGATTCGGACCAGCAGATAGTCCCGAACTGTCCTGGCATCCTCCCGCGTGAGAGACGACAGCACGGGGTCTGCAATGCCCAGCGCCTCGCTGATTCGACCCACGTCCCGGCGCACCCGCACAATGGTCTTGTCATCGGGACTGTCCCCGCCCTCCCCCAGCTTCTCCCTGAGATACAGCTTCACAGCATCAGCAAGGGTTGCCTGCGGGGCTTGATAGGTGCCCTGATAGTTCCGAAGAATGTTGATCGCGTGACGGTCCCGAGGAGTCGCGCCCATCTGTCAACGGCGGTGCAAAACCCGGCCACTCGGCGGCGTAAAACCAGGCCAGGTGGCGGTGGCCTGCGCCATGGCGCGCGCGCTTACCATAGAGCTGGCGCGTGCCATGGCGCATTGGCCCCTTGGGGCCAAATCGAGGCGATCTGATCTCAGGACTTTTGATGCCGCTTTCGGGCAGTGCTGTTGGCGAGGCGATAACTCTCGCCGTTCATTTCGAGGATGCTGACGTGGTGGGTCAGCCGGTCGAGCAGTGCGCCGGTGAGGCGCTCGGAGCCGAAGGTCTCGGTCCATTCATCGAAGGGCATATTGCTGGTGATCAGGGTTGAGCCGCGCTCGTAGCGGTGCGAGATCAGCTCGAATAGCAATTCGGCGCCGGTCTTGGACAGCGGCACGAAGCCCAGTTCGTCGACGATCAGCAACTTGACGGCAGCCATCTGCTTCTGAAAGCGAAGCAGGCGACGTTCGTCGCGGGCCTCCATCAGTTCGTTGACCAGGGCTGCGGCGGTGGTGAAGCCAACGGAGAGCCCCCTCTGGCAAGCCGCCAGTCCGAGGCCAAGGGCAATGTGCGTCTTGCCCGTGCCGCTTGGGCCGAGGGCAATGACGTTCTCGCGCCGCTCGATCCATTCGCAGCGGGCCAGTTCCAGCACCTGCATCTTGTTGAGCTTCGGGATGGCGCTGAAGTCGAAGCTGTCGAGGCTTTTGACCGTAGGGAACCTGGCGGCCTTGATGCGGCGCTCGACCATCCGCCGCTCCCGGTCAACCAACTCCAGTTCGACAAGCCGGGCGAGATACCGGACATGGTCCATGCCTTCGGCCGCGCATTGCCAGGCCAGCTTCTGATGTTCCCGCAGGAATGTCGGCAG
>NZ_JBQEOI010000083.1:0-5757 GCF_052045125.1 Paracoccus sp. 22332 | reverse complement strand
TAGGTCATGTTGACAAATGGCGGAGCCAGAGGCGGATCGACGTGATGTCGATGAAGCCCAGGAAGCTTTCGGCGGTCTTGTCGTAGCGGGTGGCGACGCGACGGGCATTCTTGAGCTTGTTGAAGCACCGCTCAACGAGATTGCGCAGGCGGTAGAGCCTGCGGTCAACGGCGACCCGTAGCTTCCGGGTTTTGCGCATGGGGATGACCGGCACCACGTCGCGCACCTCCATGGTCTTGCGGATGTTGTCGGAGTCGTAGCCGCGGTCTGCGAGCAGAACGCTTGGCTCGGGCAGGTTGTCAGCCATGACCAGATCGAAGCCGAGGTAGTCCGATGTCTGCCCGGCCGTGATCTCGGTTCTCATGGGCAGGCCTGCCGCATTGACCCGCAGATGGATCTTGGTCGTGAAGCCACCTCGCGAGCGGCCGAAACCTTGGCGCGGAGTCCCCCTTTTGCGCCCGCTGCCTGATGATGAGCGCGAACCACGGTGCTGTCGATCATCTGCAGCGCATCCGGCACGATCCGGCTCTCGTTCAGCGCCTCCAGGATCTGTTCCCACAGCCCCGCCAACGTCCAGCGCCGGAACTGCCGATAGACAGACGACCATTTGCCGAACTCTTCCGGCAGGTCGCGCCAGGGCGACCCCGTTCGGGCGATCCAGAAAATCCCATCCAGAACAAGCCGATGGTTCGTGGGCTTGCGGCCGTTCGGAGAACGGACAGCCAGGATGAAGCGTTCAAAGAACGCCCACTCGTCGTTCGACATCAGGTTTCGTGCCACGCTGGTCTCCATTGCAGATACCAGCTTGAATCACGATCACCGCGCCCGGTGAATCCCTTTTGTCAACACGCCCTAGGTAAATCGGGGATCATCGATACGCACCAAGCTCGGAGAATTCCGGCTGCCGGTCTGCCAATGTGAGGTGATTACCACATCGATCAGTTCGTCCTTTTTCATCGTAAGGACTGTTTTGGCATCAATCTGAGTGGTGAGAGCTCTAAATTCAAAGCCGCCTCCGAGAGGTTCAGCCGTTTTTTTCAGTTTACCCGCTTGATCCGGCCGGTTTCCTGTTATTGCATTGTGAAGGCGCTGCCAGGTCAACGTCCGAGCATATTTATCCCCATTATCGGGACGGCCTTGCTCAATGAGGATGAACCTACGGGAGGCTTGTGTCTTGTGATTCAGATCCAGAACAGCGTGGCCGGTCGTGCCAGAACCCGCATAAGGATCCATGACAAGTCCGTTCGGAGGGCACCAAAGCTGGATAATCTTCTCCATAAGCTTCAGAGGCTTCACGGTATCGAAACGATGCCCCTTTCCCACAATGGCATTTAGTTCGTTGATCCCTGCCTGACTGTGCCCAGACTCCTCATGATCCCAGGACTGTGTGCCTAACACCATCGGAGTTTCATAATCCTCGTCAGCCCAATAAGTAAGGGGTACTTTCCCCTTTTTCACGTCGCTCAGGTAGCGTTTCACTCGTGGACGGCCGTCACCGTTCTTAAGGAAATGGAGATATGGCCAGATTCCACTGTCTCTGACCTTTTCTGCTTTAGCTCTGGCCCTGCGGATAGCCGGGTGCTCCGATACGTCCAGCCCTTCAACAACAGGCTCACTATCGAGATTTTGCCCCTGTTGGATTTTAATGGGTGGTGATCCCTTGATCATAAGGGCCTTTACGCGGCCATCGCCCAAATCCTGCTCGACATAATCCGAGCCCCATTCTTCCAGATACTGCTTCAGTTTCGTCCGGGGGATACGCCAAGAATTAGCCCCTGGATAGTGTAGCGCGCCGGTGAACGGAGACTGGATTGCGTACCGATCGCGATCGCGGGCTTCGCGTCGAACAGGGTCGCCGCTTGTCCAGGGCTCGGCATCGCCATCCAGTGTTTTATACCTAGCGTTCATAGCGTCAGTGCGGAGGGTCAGAGCTGTCTTAGCCAAGTCTTTATCGTTGGCATAAACCAGAACGTACTCAGTGGCGGTTGAGACGTGTCGACTATCATTCTTGGGAGCGTATGACTTTTGCCAATTGATAATTGCAATGCGATTCTGCTCACCAAAGACCTCATCCATCATCAAGCCAAGGTGATAAAGTTCGTTGTCGTCGATGCACATTGCCACTACGCCATTAGGCTTGAGCATCGATCTCATGACCTGAAGGCGCGGGAGCATTGCCTTCATCCACTTGGTGTGTCGTGATCCATCTTCGAGCGTGACCAAAGAGCCCAACTCCGGATCGTTAGGATCCTCATCCCACCGATCGTTGTAGCGAAAATACTGACCTGTATTGTACGGAGGATCAGTCAAAATCAGATCAATTTGGCCCCGGTATTTGTAAAGAGTGACCATGGCCTGAAGGTTTTCACCTTCAATAAGCATGTTCCGGCTTTGCTCTTCAGGGGAGCCAACATGCAGATCAGAAATACGTCTGGTGATCCGAGGACGTACTTTTCGGGCAATTTCCATAGCTGTGCGCTTGCCGTGAAAACTAAGGCTTACGCCGCCGTTAACCATCCGCTTTACCATTGCGATCAGGTCTTCGCGGTCCAAAAGCTCAAGGCCATCTAGGTCAGGCGCAGATTGGTTCGGTGTCGTGAGAACTGGCTGCTTCTGCGACCCAGAAACGGACGTTGCAGCTGACGTTACCAACTTTGGCGTCTTGGGGCGCATGCTGCTAACTGATTTTTTTGTAGTATTTTTCATAATTTATGAGCGCGCCGTATGCGTGAAAATTGGGTAAAACGAAAACTATCGAACTGTCAGTACAGAGACAGCCCCTGCTCCATTATGCATGCGCGGCCGGATCATGATTTCCACGTCCTGATCGAGTGCAGTAAGGAACTCCATGAGTTTCTCAACAGAAAATTCATTGAGCTTGTAATGGGCGAGTGCTGACACCCGAGGCTGAGGGACGCCAAGGATGCGGGCTGTTTCGGCCTGCTTCAGCTTACGGTCGCCTATAATCTCATTGACTGCCATGGCCAGGCGTGTCTTGGTCTTACGTTCAGTGGCATCGGCCATGCCCAGATCAGCAAAAACATTAGTAGAGCCGCGTGTGATAGTTTCGGTCATTTGCGTCTTCCCTTCTCAGAAGGAGTTTGTTTCGCCATTTTCTCGTAGTCGGCCTGTGCCTTTTTCAGACGTTCTCCGACTAGGTCCACGTCGCGTTTGTCGGTCTTGATCCCGGACGGCGACTTCTTCTGAAATGCGTGCAGCACATAGATCGCACCCGCAAATCTGACCGTATAAACCGCCCTGTATGCGTTTCCGTTATGGCGCTCAACGATCTCCAAGACCCCCGGTCCTTCCCCTTTCCAAGGTTTGACGTCCGGATGTTTACCTCCCAGCTGCGCGACCCCGAGCGCAAAGCCGATATCGTCAATAACTTCAGCAGGAAATTCCTGCAGGTCGGACTTTGAAGAGCCGACCCAATGGAGCGGCGTTTCGCTGTGTCCTGGTTGTTTCATTCTCAAGATATATCAAGTCTGGTATAAATATCAAGCAGTGAAGCAGAAGAAGGTTGCCGTTGTCTCGACGCTATGGTCTCAGCTTGTTTGGAACGCATTCGACTGAACTCTCGTGTTGCGGCGCCTCCATTCGCACAAATTCTGAAGCCGCGACAGTCGCAGAATAGGCATATTCGTGACGGGTTCCACCCGCTAGGGTCGGGCGGTGAGCATAGCAGCGAAAGCCCCCTGCCCATGATGATCGAATCTGCGCGTCTTGACCGAGAGCCAGACCCTCGACCAACAGCGCCGCGCTGAAGGTGGCCGGCTGCAAGCGCGTGTTCGAGGAAAAGGCATCCGGCGTGGGCGGCTCCTGTGTTGTTGTCATGTTCCCAAGTGCTTGCCGCCCGGCTGGAAGATCCAGCCAAGCCCCGCTTCAGGGACCAACCTGTGCCGGATCAGCAGCCTGTCCCCACCTTTTTGCCCTGTCATGACTTGTAGTCCTTGACGATCAGGGGCATATCGGAACTATGGCCCATGTTCATGGATTGTTCTGGGCCATGTCACTTGATCTTCATCCTCTCAGCGTGACGCTGATCGACCGCGACATGCCGCTGGCCTCCATTCAGGTGCCAGCCGGTTTTCCCTCGCCTGCGGCCGACGATCTTGAGGACACGGTTGATCCGTTCAAATGGGTCATCCGCCATGAACACGCGACCTTCTGGTGGCGGGTCTCGGGCGACAGCCTGGAAGCAGAAGGCATCCTGGACGGGGATCTGATCGCAGTGGATCGCGCCGGGCGGCGGCGCAGCGGGCGCATTGTCCTGGCCGTGGTCGATGGACAGATCACCGTGAAGAAGCTCGCCAAGCGGGACAGCCAGTGGTTCCTGGACCCGCGCGCCCGCAGCGACGGCTATCCGACCATTCCCGTGACCGAGACGACCGAGATATGGGGCGTGGTGGCGGGCGTGGTGCGCCGCCTGCCCGTCGAATAGGGCGATGCTGGAGGCGTCCGACAAGCCGATAGCCCTGATCGACTGCAACAATTTCTATGTGTCCTGCGAACGGCTTTTCGACACGAAGCTGCACGGCATCCCCGTGATCGTGCTGTCCAACAATGACGGCTGCGCCGTGGCGCGGTCTGAGCGATTATAAGGAATCCGATTATACCGCTTCTACTGCAAAACCCGAAAGTTCTCGCGGGTTATGACGCGGAAGTTGTCGGAGACCTTGTCGCGGAATTTTGTCCATTCCTGCGGGATGGTTTCACGCATGAATGCAAGGATGGCGTCGGCGAACTGCTTCTGACTTGGGTAGTAGCGGTTGTGGGTAACGTATTGATGCAAGACAGCCCAAAGCCGCTCAATCGGATTGAGATGAGGGCAATAGGGTGGCAGCTGGATCAGATGGATACGGCAAGCTGTCTTGGCGAGGAAGGCTCTGACATCGGGTCCTTTGTGGTAGGCAGCGTTGTCCCAGATGACATGAATGATGCGCTTGTCAGGGTTGCGCTCCTCGATCTTGGTGAGAAGCTGCACGGCACTGACCCCGTCGACGGTTGTGGGCTCGACAAAGGGTGCATCAAAAGTTTCGAGGTTTACAGCCCCATGAATGTTCACACGACCGCGCCCTGCTGTGCTGAGAACCGCTGGATTTGATCCCACCTTCACCCAGCCGAATGCAGGCTTGGTCTGGTATTCCGGATGCACCGCATCGGCGAAGTAGACGGCTTCATCTGCTGGTAACTCACGCATCAGGCGTTCGTAGAATGCGATGAAAGCTGTCTGCTTTTCCGCAGATGCCACGCGCGGCAGAGGCTTGGGCTTGCGGTATTCAAAGCCCAGTCGGGCGAGAAGTTTGATGCAGCCAGAATGGGAGTAGTTCAGACCGCACTCAGCCGCGAGGTGAGCCCTGATCTCGACCGTCGAGCGACAGAAGCGCACTTGCAGCCATGCGCACAGCGCAGTCTCCTGTGCCTGCGTCATACGGGACTGGCCGCCTTTCCAGCCGTCGTAGGCAAGCGCATCCCAACCATCTTGCAGGTAGGTTTTATGCCAGCCCCGAATGGTATCGTCGTCCAGATAGAGAAATTTTGCGATCCGGGCACAGCTTTCCCCGTCGTCGAGCAGCAGGATCGCATTTGCCCGGCGGGCAATGCCGTGGTCCTCGCGCTGACGACGCACGCACGCCTCAAGCTCGAGGCGGTCTGCTGAGGAAAGAAAGCCGGGGCGGATCATAGGCGTAGCTGAATCGTTCCAAACCCAGCCGTCAAGTCACCAAATTCGGCTGCCGCAGGACTCCGAGTATA
>NZ_JBQEOI010000082.1:0-6376 GCF_052045125.1 Paracoccus sp. 22332 | reverse complement strand
GTAAGCGCGACGACGAGGCCCTATGCAGCGAGGCTTGACGCTTGGTCGTAGCACCAGGGCATGAGGTCCTCGATGCGGGATCTGGGGTGTCCGTCGAGGATGGCCCGGAGGGTATCGGCGAGGTAGTCGACGGGGTTCACGCCGGACAGCTTGCAGGTGGCAACCAGCGAGGCGAGCATGGCCCAGTTCTCGGCGCCGATTTCGTTCCCGGCGAAGAGGGCGTTCTTCCGGGTCAGCGCGATCGGACGGATCTGGTTTTCGACCGGGTTGGTGTCCAGCTCGAGGGTGCCATCGTCGATAAAGCGGATCAGGCCGGGCCAGTGCGCGAGGGTGTAGCGGATATCCTCGGCCAGCAGGGACTTCCGCGGGATGCGCGAGAGCTGGGTCTCCAGCCAGGGCTTGAGCGCGGAGATGATCGGGGCGGATTGCTCGCGTCGGATGGCCATGCGGACGGCCGGGTCCTTGCCGCGCACGGTCTTTTCGATCTGATACAGCAATGCGATCTGGCGCAGCATCTCCTCGGCGATGGGCGAGCCGTCGCTCTCGACGCGTTTGACGAAGCGGCGGCGGACGTGGGTCCAGCAATAGACCAGCTGCCACGGCCCCTCATCGCGCGTGATCTCGGTCAGCGCATTGTAGGATTGGTAGGCGTCGCATTGCAGGAACCGGCCGCGGTATCCGGCCAGGAACCTAAGCGGATGTTCCCGTCCCCGACCGGGAGCGTAGTGGAACAGCACGAGGGGCGGGCCGGCACCGCCATGCCCGCGATCGTCGGATACGACGGCCCAGAAGTAGCCGCTCTTGGTGGCCTTCCGGCCCGGCTCCAGAACAGGCGCGCGGGTCTCGTCGACGAAGATCCGGTCGGCGACGCGCAGGTGGACCTTCATGTGGTCGATCACGGGCATCAGGTGGAAGCAGGCGCGGCCGACCCAATTGCCGAATGTGCCGCGGTCGAGGTGGAGCCCCTGCCGCTCGAAGATCCCCGCCTGGCGGTAAAACGGAAGGTGGTCGCCGAACTTCGAGATGATGATCCATGCGATCAGCCGCTCGGTGGGCAGGCCGCCCGGCACGACGTGCTCGGGCGCATGAGCCTGCACTACGGCCTGCGAGCAGCGGCGACAGGCATATCTGGGGCGCCGCGTCACAAGAACCTGGAACTGCGCCGGGATCACGTCGAGCCGCTCGGAGACATCCTCCCCGATCCGGGCCATCTCACCACAACCGCAGGGGCAAAGGGTGCTGGCCGGCTCGATCACGCGCTCGACCCGGGGCAGATGCGCCGGCAGATGCCCACGGTTGCGCGCGGGCTTGCGAGGTTCTTCCCCTCGCGCCCGGGAAAGCGCGGCTTCAGCCTTCTCCTGCGCGGCCTCAAGCACGCCCTGGGCCAGTTCGGCGTCCTCGAGCGGCAAATTGAACTGGTCGGGTGACAACTTCTCGGAACTCTTGCCAAAGCGCTCGCGCTGCGAGGTGCGCAGGATACCCTCCAGCCGGCGGTTTGCCTCCTGTACCTCCGCGAGCGCTGCCTCGACCTCCGCGAGGCGGGCCTTCAGATGAGCGTTCTCGCGGCTGAGAGTGTCGGCATCCATGCCTGAAGTGAATCACGCTGATGCCGTTCTGGCCAGTAAAAACGGGGCCTCCAGTGCGTCGGATGCACTTACCCTGCAACCAGCGGGCGGCGCACCCGCTCGGGTCTTACCAGTCTCCAGTCCAACCCCTCGAACAGCGCCGCCAGCTGCGCCGAGGACAGGCGCATCACCCCATCCCGCACCTGCGGCCAGACGAACTTGCCGCCCTCGAGGCGCTTGTGAACGAGCACCATCCCGGTCTGGTCCCAGACCAGAATCTTGATACGATCTGCCCGCTTCGCCCGGAAGACGAAGACCGCCCCGCAGAACGGGTCGAGCCCGAACATCTCCTGCACCGCCAGCGCCAGCCCGTCGATGCCCTTGCGGAAGTCCACCGGCCGCGTCGCCACGTAGACCTTCACCGGCCCGCCCTGGCCGAGCATCACCATGCCGCCGCCCGCGCCGCTCGGATCGACCGCGTAAGCAGAACCTCATCGGTATCTGCGCCGACGCGGATCACGACATCACCCACAACAATCTCCACGCCGGTGCTGGCCTCCGTCTCTGCCGGCATCTCCGCTGCGGCGCCCTCGACGACCAGTTCTGCAAACATCGGCAGTGCCGCCACGCTCTCGGGCACGACAAGCTGTCCGTCCCGTAGCTTCTTCCGCCAGTCATAAACCTGCCAGCGCGTCGTCCCGTGCCGCCGCGCGACTTCGGTCACCGAAGTTCCCGGCACCAAGCTTTCCGCCGCAATCCGCGCCCGCTCCGCCTTCGTGCGTCGCTGACGCCCGGTCGGCCCCTCCATCACTTCCAGCCGCGAAACCCCACCATCCGAGAAGCCGTCCAAATGGCCGCCCATTTTGCCGTCTCGTTCCAAGCCAACACCTCCGACGTTCATGCGCACGGAGATTGGCCCGTTCAGATCACCAGCGGCAGGAGGGGATCAGCGTCGCGCTTACGATCGTTGGGTCGCGACTTCACATTTGACAAGTAGGACGACATCTTCGGGCGAAGGGTTCTGCGCAAGGCTATGGGCGAGCAGCGCCATTTCCTTAGTTATTGGTCCGTCACGGAGCAGATCATGAACATGGGCGCGCGCATCGCGATTTTCCCGCAGCAGGCCCGAGATTTCATCATGAAGTCGCCCGTAGGTGGAAGCCTCATTAAGTTTACCTGAGCAAACCAGGTCAACGATAGCTCGAGCCGTATTCTCGCCTGGAAGGCTCATGACAGACTTCTGCCATTGATGATCCTGATATAGGCGAGGATCGTCTTCAGCGAGACTGAAGAGAACGCGCTGGCCATCCACCGAAGAGGATAGGCCGAGGTTACGGATCATCTCTTCCAGCATGCGAGGTGTTCGTTGGGCGTCAGGTAGACGGACGATAATCTCAGGGATTTGAGTCAATGGCATTCCGAATGGCAACAAGCGCAGCCAGTCTCGAAGCTGATAGCTCTCGCCATCCGTGAGTATCCAAGTATGCTGTTTCGCGTCTTCCAGCGTTTCGTAGATGCCGCTCGCGATGAGGTGCATGGGCACATCCTCGCCTGATAGGACAAGGCCTAGAACCAGCGCAGCGCGCGGCTGACGCGAAGCGCAAGCGATCAATTTTTCAAATGTAGCAGCTCGGTTGCCATGCGGTAGGCGCGCGCCAATGCTGCCAAGAACCACGGCGCGCTTGTGTTGTTCCTCCGTCGTCCCATCTGAGATAAGCGTCTCGACGGCCGTGAAAATCGCGTCTGCCTCGCGGCAGCTTTCGTTCGGCCTCGCTTGGCGTGCGGCACGCCGCTCATTAACCCTCGAGAAGTCGATGCCGCCCATGAGCCTTCGATCTTCCTTCGGCTCGTTTTCTTCCGCCCATTGAACCGCCAGAACTCGTGCTGCGTATTCGCCAAAGTGCTCGTGGGTGAGATATCCCGCCACCAAGTCGAATGTTTCCGGCGCACGGATGGCGATCAGCGCCGTCTGATACTCGTGCATGTGAGGATGCTGCGCTTCTGTAACGACCGCTCGATCCCGCCATCCGCTCGCCTTTGCCGCCTCGCGAAATTCATGAAAGAGCTTCAAGTTATCGTCCAGCAGACGCTGAAGGGTCGGTAACAATGCTGGTGTTGGCGCATGACCGATCATTCGCGCGATATCGGCCTTAGCACTCCGAGATGAAGACTGATCCTCCAAGAGTCTGCTAGACCACACCTGCGCTAGGCGAGCGATCGACTCCAAGCCCTCCGTGTCAAATGGCCGTCCACGCCCGTCCTCTTCCTGGCTTCGGTTTGCAAAGAGGTTCGCAAGGGGAGCTAGTTCTTCGTTTTTGGCAGAATCTGACCGCGCAGCTACGGCAGCAACAAGGCTTTTGCCCCGAGTGCGAGCCAATCGTTGCCGCAAGGCAGAGAAGCGGTCCTGCGCTGCCCGATCGTGACCGCCATCCTTGTCCCGCAACCTCGAGCGCACCTCAAGATTCGCATCTACAATCACACCAACCGCATCAGGACCCAGTACAGATGCCGCTGCATCCGCGTTGGGGTCGTAGGAACTCGTTTCAGCTAGCGCGATCTGTAGTAGGTCGTTGTCTTCGAGCACATAGCCAGAAGCTGCGAGAATGTCGTCAGCACCGTAAAATAGCTCCTTTCTGGCGCGAAGGCGCTTCAGCACGGCCTCCGCGACAGCCTCGGGGTAGCGCTCATTCAGGTCCCATATCAAACGGCGATCATGGTCTTCGCGTCTGTTTATATCGAGATCGGTCAGTAGGGTGATGACCTCGCGAGAAACATCGCCGGACGGTTCGCTCCTCAACAGGATAAGCAAATGCTCGCGAGCAGAGAGCCCAGCTACTTTTTGCCTTTCACGAGCCGCATTTAGCCGCTCCCGGATTTCAGCATCGTCGACGTCGTCGAAATAGGAATTCTGGGCGAGGCAATCGTAGACGGCGTCGTCGGCATTACGAAGAAGATCTACTAGGTGACGGTCGGCGCGACGGAACGATAGGGAGTGAGCAACGGCCACCTTCACGTTGAGATCGACGTCAGCTTTCGCCACAGCAGTTGCGAGATCGAGTCCCTCCATTCCGCTGTTGCTGGCTATCTCTGACAAGACGTGCTTACGGACCTTCGGTGGCAGGCCTGCAAGGCGCTCGACGGCGTCCTTACCGAACACCGCTGGCCGGAACCTATCGGCAGCCCGGAGAGCGCCGAGATGGATCTGATCGTTCTCGTTTGTCAGAAGCGGCCAAAGATGGTCGATGAATTCCGACCTGCCGGTCGAGACCATGAAGCGGACAGCGCGGTCTAGCTTGCCCGGCGTGTGCCAGCGCTGGATGCGCGCTTGAATTTCGCAGGCGACAACTTTCCAGACATCATCGCTGGCCCGGAAGATCATCTCTGCTGCGAGAAGAGGATCGACATCGTAGCCAGCCAGGATGGTGGATGCGCAAGCTCCCTGCTGTGTTTGGTCTCCCCGCGAAGTTCGTTCAACCGCGAAGAGAATTGATTCAGTCCAAGACCGGCAATCCAGGATTTCTGCTCTTAGTCTCTCCATGACAGCAGGATCGCTCACTGCAATCAGCATCAAGCGCTCGACTTCGTGGGAAGCAAACCACTCCTGGAACTGCTGGTGCTGGAACGACAGTCCCTCGGTATCACTCGCGCGTACCAAGACATGGGCGCTCACAAGCGCATTGAGGATCTTGTTAGGTTGGGTCGTCAGAGAGGCCAATTGGTCAGCCGCGACAAGGTTGCGGGAGACACCGTTGACGATTTTTCGAGCATCCGCGTCCGTAACCGAAGTGTTGGCATCCACGGTCATGCTGACTGCAAGGGCTTCTAGATATGACGTGTGGAAACCTTCGGTCGCCTCCATCAACACCGCGAACTTTCCCGCGTCTTGTTCCAGAGCGGAAACGAAGTGCCGTAGCACTTCTTCTTTCGTCGTGGGGAATGAATGATCTCCGGGCGATGCTAGCAGCGAAGTCAAATACAGCGGTATCGACACAAGTTCCCGCACACCCGGTGTTCTCCACGCGTGATCGACCAGCCTCTCGCCGGCATCGCCACGCATTTCTCGCGCAATGGCCATCTGGTCTGAATCTCGGAGAGGTAGGAGATCCACTCGCGTTCCAACGAAGGGAATGTCGAGTGCCTGCTGTCTTGTGGAAATCACCAGCCCTATTTCAGGCAGCTCCCCTTTGAGACGTGTAATCTCGATGCGGGCCCGCTCTCGCGCAGCACCATCAAGTTCGTTCCAACCATCCAGTAGCAGCACCACGCCGGGCGCTGCGGCTACTCGCTGAAGGTCGTTTTCTGAGAGTCCGGTATAGGATGCCCGCCTCAGCACGGATCCGAGCAGGCTATCCCGCATAGTTGCCCACTCTCCGAGAGGAATTATTATTGGCGCTCCGACTTGAGCGTCAACGATACCATCGGCGACTTGGAAGATCGTGGTGGTCTTGCCCATTCCAGGAGCGGCAACGAGGATAAGGTCCTCGAACGTGGTGACGGCTCTTGCGAGCGCGTTGGTGCTGAGGCACTCGCTGATCTGATCGATTTTCAGCGTGAGCGAGATTGAACTCGTTGGCCACTTTCCAGCCCTTTTGAACACCGCCAGGTCAGCCGCTGCTGCTCGTATCAAGCGCGCGCGCAATTCTTCGTCGGTGGGCATTGAGGGAGCTGGCGGAAAGGCCACATTCTCAACGACGCTGCGCCAAGCGTGTTGATTTCCACCCAGAACTGAGCCGGCATTTCCATCGAGAAGTGAGCCACCTCTGACTATGGATTTCCGGTCATTCAGTGGTCAAGGCGTGATTGTTCTCCTT
>NZ_JBQEOI010000081.1:0-6384 GCF_052045125.1 Paracoccus sp. 22332 | reverse complement strand
CTCGGCGTCGCGCTTCCACCATTCGCCGAAGACGCGCTCGGGGCCATCGGCGCGGCGGACCCGGCGGCGTATGCCGCGCCAGGCAATCCAGACCGGCGGATGGTCGGGCAGCAGCGCCATGGTCTCGATCGGCTCGGGCCGGGGCAGCAGGCGGGACGGGCGCGGCCAGTGATCCGGCCAGCCGGCGCCGACAGGCTCGGCCAGGGCGGCGATGCGGGCGACAGCGCGTTCGGGCACGTCGCTGGCTACCGGGGCCATGCGATAGACGGCGCGGGCGCCGACGCGGTTGGCCAGCACATCGACCAGGCCGGAAAGGTCGGCCGCCGGTTCCTCGATCAGGCGGCTGGCCGCCTGCCGGGCCGCCAACGGCTCGGCGATGGTGGCGGCCAGCGACAGGATCTCGATGCCGTAGCCAGGCGCGATGGTCTCGATCTTGTCGCACAAGAGCCGGGTCAGGCGCTTCGGATCGCGCTGCGGCTGGGCGAGGCCGACGCGAACCGTCTGGATATGACTGTCCACCCGCCAGCAGAGCAGGTCGAGGCGCCGGGCGCCAAGGCCGCGCTCTTCGAGGGCCGCGCAAAGCTGCACGGCCAGCTTGCCGATATAGCGAGCGATGGTCTCGGCGGCGGAAATGGGTTCGGCGAAGCTGCGGCGCACCTCGACCAGGCCCTCCGGGCGCAGCGGTTCGATCGGTTCATTGGCATGGCCGAGGGCCTGATCGAGTCTTCGGCAGAGTTCGGGGCCGAAGCGCCGGGTCAGCGGCGCGCGCGGCTGGCCCAGCAGATCGCCGATGCGGACGAAGCCCAAGCTGCGCAGTCCGGCCACGGTCGCGGGCGGCAGGCGCAGCGCGGCGAGGGGCAGGGGGGCCAGCAGGGTGTCCGCACTGCCCGGCTCGGCCCAAAAGACCGGATCGGCCCGATACCGGGCCAGGGCATGGGCGGCCCCCCAGGTATCGGCCACGGCGGCGCGCGCGGTGACGCCGGACATCGCCAGCCGACCGATCAGCGCCTCCAGCATGGCCGCCTCGCCGCCATGCAGGTGATCGGCGCCGGTCGAGTCGATGACGATCCCGTCCGGCGGATCGACCGCCACGATGGGCGAAAACCGTTGCAGCACCCACAGCGCCAGCCGCTCAAGGCTGGCGGCATCCTCGGCCGGATCGGCAGGCGCGACTCGCAAGCCCGGCACCAGGGCCTGGGCCTTGCTGACCGGCATCCCGACATGCAGGCCCAACTGCTGCGCAGCGGCATCGGTGGCCGTTACCAGGCGGCGGTTGCCGACCCGGCCCGCCAGGACCAGCGGCGCCTCAGCCGAAGGCGCCGCGTCGCCCGCCTGCCGCCGCAGCCGGTCCACCGGCCACGTCGGCAGGAAGACCGAGATGACCCGAGCCATCGCATGCCTCCAGTTCCACGTCAAAACTTTCGCCTGCCCGCGCCCGGATCAGTTCCACCAGCCAACGGGCGCGACCGACACCGGGGACCGGCAGGGCGGCCGAGGGCAGGACCGAGACCCGCCAGCGGGTCATCGCCGCCGTGGGCTGCCCGAAATCCGCCGCATCTGCGGACCTGCGCCAGCGGCGCAGGGCGATGCCGGTGGTGCCGGATGCCTTAGCGGCCAGGTGCAGCCGGCGGGAGGCGGTCATCGACAGACGGGCCACATCGGCGACCACCGCGCCAAGCCCGCCATGGCGCAGTCCTTCCTCCATGCAAGCCAGGACGGACACATCGTCGCCGGCCTCGACATAAACCACCCGATCCGGCGGCAGCCCGGCCTGTTCCAGGCCCGGTGCGAAGAGGTCGGCCTGCGTCACGCACCACAGCACCTGGCCGGGCAGCCGCGCGGCGATCCCGGCCGCGAAACAGGCGGCCGCCGCGCCATCCACCGCGCCATTGCCGCCGCCGGCCACCTCGTGCAGGCAGCCGAGCGCCAACCCGCCCTGCGCCAACCGCCGGTCGAGCACGGGCAGCCCGAAGGGCAGCACGCCGCGCGTGGGTCCGCCGTTGCCGTCCATCCGGGCGATCTGGTCGCGCAGGGCAGCGAGGGCGGGATTGAAGGACCGGGCAGGCATGAAAAGGCTGGGCTCCAGGGGAGGGTGAGAGTCGAACAGATATGTTCCTGTTTTGTTCCTGACAGGCGAGCCTGTCAACAGGGAGGCAAACATGACTTGGGGATATCTTGTCCGCAGCCCGGCGTTATGCTGGCGTCCGAGGTGCCAAGCCCCATGCCAAGGAGGGTCGTCCCATCTGCAATCTTTACAACCTGACTACTAACCAGCAGGCCGTCCGCGAGATGGCCCGAGTGATGCAGGACAGCCTCGGCAACCTGGAGCCGAACCTCGACGTCTATCCCGACCGGGATGCGCCGGTGGTGCGAAACACGCCGGACGGCCGGGAGTTGGCGCGGCTGACCTGGGGCATGCCGACGCCGCCGCAATTCCTGAAGGCGAAGGGCGCGCCCGATGCCGGCGTCACCAATATCCGCAACACGTCCAGTCCGCACTGGCGCCGCTGGCTCGCGGTCGAGAACCGCTGCCTGGTGCCGGCTTCCGCCTTCTCGGAATATGGGGTAAAGCCAGACCCGGCGACGAAACGCAAGCCGCTGCACTGGTTCGCCCTGGACGAGACCCGGCCGCTGTTCTTCTTCGCGGGCATCTGGACGCCGTGGACCGGCACAAGGGGTTCGATGAAGACGCCCCGGCACGGCGCGCATCAGCTCTTCGCCTTCCTGACCTGCGAGCCGAACGCTGTGGTGAAACCCATCCACCCCAAGGCCATGCCGGTGATTCTCACCACCGAGGTCGAGATCGAAATCTGGATGACGGCGGACTGGCCCGAGGCCCGCGCGCTGCAGCGTCCACTCGCCGATGATGCGCTGATGGTGCTGCCGCCTGACGCGCCCGACGAGCCGCAGGGCCGGTTGCTTTGACGGGGAGGGCAGGGCCCTGAAGATCGCCACCTACAACGTCAACGGCATCAACGGCCGCCTGGACGGGCTGCTCGCATGGCTGGCCGAGGCCCAGCCCGACATCGTCTGCCTGCAGGAGCTGAAGGCCGCGCAGGCCCGGTTTCCCGAAAAGCGCCTGGCGGAGGCCGGATATGCCGCCGTCTGGCACGGGCAAAGCCGCTGGAACGGCGTGGCCATCCTGTCGCGGATCGGCGAGCCGGTGCTGACCCGGCGAGGGCTGCCGAAGGATCCCGATCCGTCGCAAAGCCGCTATATCGAGGCGGCAGTCAACGGCCTGCTGGTCGGCTGCCTTTACGCCCCGAACGGCAACCCGGCGCCGGGGGCGAAGCTGGACTACAAGCTGGCCTGGCTGAAGCAGTTCACCGCCCATGCCCGGCAGCTTCTCAGCCTGGATATCCCGGTGATCCTGGCGGGCGACTTCAACATCATCCCGACCGAGCGCGATGTCTACAACCCCGACCGCTGGCGCGACGATGCGCTGTTCCTGCCGCAGGTCCGCAAGGCTTACCAGACGCTGCTGGGGCAGGGCTGGACCGATGCCATCGCCACCCTGCATCCCGATGCCGCCGTCTACACCTTCTGGGATTACCTGCGTCACGCCTGGGAACGCGACGCCGGCCTCAGGCTGGATCATCTGCTGCTTTCCCCGCGCCTCGCCTCGACGCTGCAAGATGCCGGCGTGGATCGCGCGGTGCGGGGCAGGCCCAAGGCCAGCGACCACGCCCCGGCCTGGGCGATCCTCGAGGTGCCGTGATGCGGCGGCTGGACCTCTTCGGTGCCACCGCCGCCAGGCCCTGGCTGACCATTTCTGACCCTCATCCGCCGTCCGAGATTGCGACGGCTCTCTCCGTTCGAAGCCGCGAGTCGTTCGGTCGGAGCCGGTCTTTCGGCGATGACCACGGTGCCATCATGCGCCGGAATGTGAGGTATAGTCAGGCCACATACGAGGGCGCGATGGTTTTTCCCGTCCCCATACTTTCCGAATGGAAACGTCCCTCACAGGCGATTCAGAGGATTTGATTCCCAGAGAGCAAGGCTCCTTTCCGTCCACACACCTACGCCTGAGGGCTGTGTGTGGACGGAAAGCTTGCGAGGGGGACACCCCCTTCGATCCCCCGATGCATGCAGCGCCTCTGTCATAGCACAGGAGCTAGCATGGCACGCCGAAAACATCCCGATCCCCGCCGGATCTTTCACATCCGTCTGTCCAACGCCGAATATGCCGACATCGAGCGCAAGGCGCAGGAGGCCGACATGACCATGGCCGATCTGATGCGCACGGCGTGTCGGGACGCGATTGTGGTCAGCCAAACCGACACCAAGGTAAATGCGGGCGAACTGCGGCGGCAGAACTATCTGCTGGCCACGATCGGCAACAACCTGAACCAACTCGCCCGGCATGTGAACACCCACAAGCAGGATGCCGACATCCTGACGCTCGCCCTGCATCTTCGTCTGATCGCCCGCGACATCCAAAAGGCCTTCTCACTGGACGGCGAACTGATCGATGAAAGGGCGCGGTCATGATCATCACCTTCTCCAAGCACACCGGGGCCGAGGACGCAACCGGGGTCTCGGCCATCAGGTATCTGACGGCAACGTCGTTCCCGAAAAAGCTGCCGGATGGTCGCAAGATATCCGAAGACCGAAAGCCTGTGCCCCGGATCTTGCGCGGCAATCCGGACCTCGTGCGCCGGATGATCGCAAGCCTGCCCTTCAAGCATCGCTATAGCTCGGGTGTCCTCAGCTTCGCCCCGGAAGACATCGACCTCGAAAAGTTCGAAGGGCGGGACTCGGCCTTGGATGACACGCTTGACAGGCTGATGCGCGAATTCGAGGATACGGTCTTCGCCGGCATCCCGCGGCACCAGCGTCCGCCCATCCTCTGGACCAGTCACAGCCATGCCGGGCGTCTGGAACTCAACTTCCTGATCCCGCGCGGGGTATATTGCGCCCCTGTTGCCCGACAGAAAAAGCGCGGGAAGACCCGGCCATGCCGCGACGAACAGCCAAGTTCCCCGGCATTGGTCATCAAGAACTTCGGTAGTGTCCGCGGACGTGGTGTAATTTCACCGACACGTTCGGTGTAATCTCGGGTGGCCATCGAGGTGTATGATCGAGGTGGAGTTTCGACGCTTCAACCCCGGACCATACGGAGTCCCCGATGACCAAGACCACCATGGACCTGTCCGAGCTTTTGGCAAAGCACGATCAGGGTGATTTGCTGCGCAGCATCGCCGAGGCGGTTCTTCAGCTGATCATGGAAGCCGATGTTGACGGCCTGATCGGCGCCGGCCGGCACGAGCGCAGCGGAGACCGTACAACCTGGCGCAACGGATATCGCGAACGCGCGCTCGATACCCGCTTGGGCACTTTGAATCTGCGGGTGCCGAAGCTGCGGCAGGGCAGCTACTTCCCCGGCTTCCTCGAAGCCCGCAAGACCTCGGAACAGGCACTGGTTGCCGTGATCCAGGAGGCTTGGATCGGCGGCGTCTCGACCCGCCGGGTCGATGATCTCGTGCAGGCCATGGGGCTGAGCGGCATCTCCAAGAGCACGGTCTCCAAGCTGTGCAAGGACATCGATGAACGGGTCGGCGAGTTCCTGAACCGCCCGCTCACGGGGGAGTGGCCCTATGTCTGGCTCGATGCCACCTATCTCAAGCAGCGCCAGGGCGGGCGGATCGTCTCGGTTGCGGCCATAATCGCCGTGGCCGCCAATACCGAAGGCCGCCGGGAAATCATCGGCCTCGGCATTGGCCCCTCGGAGGCAGAGACCTTCTGGACAGACTTCCTGCGCTCGCTGAAGGCCCGCGGTCTCGACGGCGTGAAGCTCGTGATCAGCGATGCCCATACCGGTCTGAAGGCCGCCATTGCACGGATCTTTGAAGCTACCTGGCAAAGATGCCGGGTTCACTGGATGCGCAACGCACTCGCCCACGTCTCCAAAGGCCAACATACGGTGGTCGCGGCAGCAATCCGGCAAGCGTTCGAACAGCCCGATCGCAAGCACGCTGGCGATACCTGGCGCCATGTCGCGGAGCAGGTCCGCACCCGCTGGCCCAAGCTGGCAGACCTGATGGACGCCAGTGAGCATGACGTGCTGGCCTACATGGCGTTCCCCCGCCAGCACCGCACCAAGTTGCACAGCACCAACCCACTCGAACGCCTCAACAAGGAGGTGAAGCGCCGCGCCGATGTCGTGGGGATCTTCCCCAACGAAGCCTCGATCATGCGCCTGATCGGCGCGGTGCTGTTCGAGCAGAATGACGAATGGCAGACCTCGAGCCGCTACATGATGGTCGAGGCCTTCGCTCAGATCGACAAGGAGGAGATCGACCCCATTCTCAGCATTACCACAAAAGCCGCCTGATCATGACCTCAGGCCATCTGGGAAATTACACCAGCTTGACGGACGTGACC
>NZ_JBQEOI010000080.1:0-6865 GCF_052045125.1 Paracoccus sp. 22332 | reverse complement strand
GTAAGCGCGACGACGAGGCCCTATGCAGCGAGGCTTGACGCTTGGTCGTAGCACCAGGGCATGAGGTCCTCGATGCGGGATCTGGGGTGTCCGTCGAGGATGGCCCGGAGGGTATCGGCGAGGTAGTCGACGGGGTTCACGCCGGACAGCTTGCAGGTGGCAACCAGCGAGGCGAGCATGGCCCAGTTCTCGGCGCCGATTTCGTTCCCGGCGAAGAGGGCGTTCTTCCGGGTCAGCGCGATCGGACGGATCTGGTTTTCGACCGGGTTGGTGTCCAGCTCGAGGGTGCCATCGTCGATAAAGCGGATCAGGCCGGGCCAGTGCGCGAGGGTGTAGCGGATATCCTCGGCCAGCAGGGACTTCCGCGGGATGCGCGAGAGCTGGGTCTCCAGCCAGGGCTTGAGCGCGGAGATGATCGGGGCGGATTGCTCGCGTCGGATGGCCATGCGGACGGCCGGGTCCTTGCCGCGCACGGTCTTTTCGATCTGATACAGCAATGCGATCTGGCGCAGCATCTCCTCGGCGATGGGCGAGCCGTCGCTCTCGACGCGTTTGACGAAGCGGCGGCGGACGTGGGTCCAGCAATAGACCAGCTGCCACGGCCCCTCATCGCGCGTGATCTCGGTCAGCGCATTGTAGGATTGGTAGGCGTCGCATTGCAGGAACCGGCCGCGGTATCCGGCCAGGAACCTAAGCGGATGTTCCCGTCCCCGACCGGGAGCGTAGTGGAACAGCACGAGGGGCGGGCCGGCACCGCCATGCCCGCGATCGTCGGATACGACGGCCCAGAAGTAGCCGCTCTTGGTGGCCTTCCGGCCCGGCTCCAGAACAGGCGCGCGGGTCTCGTCGACGAAGATCCGGTCGGCGACGCGCAGGTGGACCTTCATGTGGTCGATCACGGGCATCAGGTGGAAGCAGGCGCGGCCGACCCAATTGCCGAATGTGCCGCGGTCGAGGTGGAGCCCCTGCCGCTCGAAGATCCCCGCCTGGCGGTAAAACGGAAGGTGGTCGCCGAACTTCGAGATGATGATCCATGCGATCAGCCGCTCGGTGGGCAGGCCGCCCGGCACGACGTGCTCGGGCGCATGAGCCTGCACTACGGCCTGCGAGCAGCGGCGACAGGCATATCTGGGGCGCCGCGTCACAAGAACCTGGAACTGCGCCGGGATCACGTCGAGCCGCTCGGAGACATCCTCCCCGATCCGGGCCATCTCACCACAACCGCAGGGGCAAAGGGTGCTGGCCGGCTCGATCACGCGCTCGACCCGGGGCAGATGCGCCGGCAGATGCCCACGGTTGCGCGCGGGCTTGCGAGGTTCTTCCCCTCGCGCCCGGGAAAGCGCGGCTTCAGCCTTCTCCTGCGCGGCCTCAAGCACGCCCTGGGCCAGTTCGGCGTCCTCGAGCGGCAAATTGAACTGGTCGGGTGACAACTTCTCGGAACTCTTGCCAAAGCGCTCGCGCTGCGAGGTGCGCAGGATACCCTCCAGCCGGCGGTTTGCCTCCTGTACCTCCGCGAGCGCTGCCTCGACCTCCGCGAGGCGGGCCTTCAGATGAGCGTTCTCGCGGCTGAGAGTGTCGGCATCCATGCCTGAAGTGAATCACGCTGATGCCGTTCTGGCCAGTAAAAACGGGGCCTCCAGTGCGTCGGATGCACTTACCCTGCAACCAGCGGGCGGCGCACCCGCTCGGGTCTTACCAGTCTCCAGTCCAACCCCTCGAACAGCGCCGCCAGCTGCGCCGAGGACAGGCGCATCACCCCATCCCGCACCTGCGGCCAGACGAACTTGCCGCCCTCGAGGCGCTTGTGAACGAGCACCATCCCGGTCTGGTCCCAGACCAGAATCTTGATACGATCTGCCCGCTTCGCCCGGAAGACGAAGACCGCCCCGCAGAACGGGTCGAGCCCGAACATCTCCTGCACCGCCAGCGCCAGCCCGTCGATGCCCTTGCGGAAGTCCACCGGCCGCGTCGCCACGTAGACCTTCACCGGCCCGCCCTGGCCGAGCATCACCATGCCGCCGCCCGCGCCGCTCGGATCGACCGCGTAAGCAGAACCTCATCGGTATCTGCGCCGACGCGGATCACGACATCACCCACAACAATCTCCACGCCGGTGCTGGCCTCCGTCTCTGCCGGCATCTCCGCTGCGGCGCCCTCGACGACCAGTTCTGCAAACATCGGCAGTGCCGCCACGCTCTCGGGCACGACAAGCTGTCCGTCCCGTAGCTTCTTCCGCCAGTCATAAACCTGCCAGCGCGTCGTCCCGTGCCGCCGCGCGACTTCGGTCACCGAAGTTCCCGGCACCAAGCTTTCCGCCGCAATCCGCGCCCGCTCCGCCTTCGTGCGTCGCTGACGCCCGGTCGGCCCCTCCATCACTTCCAGCCGCGAAACCCCACCATCCGAGAAGCCGTCCAAATGGCCGCCCATTTTGCCGTCTCGTTCCAAGCCAACACCTCCGACGTTCATGCGCACGGAGATTGGCCCGTTCAGATCACCAGCGGCAGGAGGGGATCAGCGTCGCGCTTACATTTGGTGACACCTGCTGCCGCCAGCGTTTCGGCATTCTTTTTGGCGCCATCTTCGACAAAGGCGCGGAAGTCGTCGGGACCCTTGTATGCATAGCCGGTTCCGGTGCGCTGCAAATGTGTCTGGAATTCTGGGTCCTCAGATGCCGTCTTGCAGGCGGTTGCAAATCTTTCAACGTCCTCAGTCTTCATTCCTTTCGGTCCGAAAACGCCCTGCCAGACCGAAAACTCCAAGGGGTAGCCCGCTTCGGCCATCGTCGGAACAGCGGGATAATCTGGCTGACGCTCGGCGGCGAATACGGCCAAAGGCTTAAGACCATTCGCCTTCAGCACAGTGCCTGTTTCGGCCATCAGCTGGATTTCGCCCCCAGCAATTGCATTCATGGCAGGGCCGCTGCCCTTGAAAGGCAGATGGACCGCATTGATCTCGGTTGCCGCGGCAAAGGCCGCCGCTGCTAGATGCGGCAAGGTGCCCGGTCCCGAAGATCCATACATAACCCGCCCGTCGGTACCCGCCTTGATGACATCTGCAACCGTGTTCATCGGCGAGTCTGCCTGGGTCATCAGGAACATCGGCGTCGAGGTCGTCTGGCAAATGTAGGTAAATTCATCAAGCGCATACGCTGTCTTGCGTAGCAGAGGCTGGATCGCAATGCCGATCGGCAGGTAACCCAACATGGCGCCATCCGGTCGGGCGCGGGCAACCTCGTTGGCTCCAATCGTGCCAGACGCTCCGTCGAGATTTTTGATGATAACGGTCTGGTCCAGAACCTCACCATAGGCTGGAGCAAAGGCGCGTGCGACAGTGTCCGTGCCGCCGCCTGCACTGAAAGGCACGATCATCTCTATCGTTTGCGCAGAAGCTGCGGATGCAACTACTACAGCTGCTGCGGTCATCGTCAGAAAACGGCGATACTTCATAAAGGCTCCTCCCACCTTGGACGTATCTTGTCAGTTGGATCGCGCTCCCTCGGATTCGCTCTTCGTAATCTTTCCGGCGCGCACGAACCGCCGTCGAAGACCTGGAGCGACTTGAAGGCCGATCGGCCAACCGATGAACATAACTTATCGTAGCGCTACGATAAAGTCAACGAAAACAGCTCTTCTTGCATTTGCTCATCTGGCGTAGCAGCATTCAAAGAAGACAATTGGTGAAGTGCAGAAATGATGGAAAACACATCGAAATTTCGTAGTAGACGCAAGATGCAGAGCGTCACGATGGTCGATGTTTCAAAACAGGCAAAAGTTTCTCCTTCAACGGTATCGCTTTATCTCCGCCGTCCTGATGAGGTTTCGCAGCGCATCGGAGAAAGAATCGCCATTGCCATAGATGAACTGGGCTATGTTCCAAGCTTTATCGCTGGCGGGCTGGCCGCCGCTAGCTCCCGTGTTGTCAGCATCATTGTGCCCTCAATGCGCAACGCATTCTTTTCCGAGACGATCAATCTTGTTGAAAGCCAGCTTGCGAGACACAACTTACAAGCACTGGTTGGGCACACCGACTACGATCTGGATCGCGAGACGGCGTTGGTGCGAGCCTCGCTGTCGTGGTCACCCGCAGGAATCATTCTCACAGGTATGGACCATAGTCCGGTAACCAGCCAACTGCTGCGAAAGTCCAATGTTCCGGTGATCGAAATGTGGGACATCGGCACAGACCCTATCGACATTGCCATCGGCTTTTCTCACTTCGAGGTAGGCCGTGCACAGGCTCGTCATCTATATAGCCGCGGATGCAGCCGCGTCGCATTTTTTGGTGCAAGGGTTCAGGACGACACCCGAGCCGCCCGTCGCCGCGACGGTTTCGTTCAGGAAATCTCTGAACGCGGCGGTGTGGCGCACGTCCTGCTCGATCCTCGCCCCGCCAGTACCACATCCGGAGTCGAGATGCTGGCAACCATGATTGCGCAAGGGATCGAGGTCGACGGCATCGTCTGCTCCAATGATGCCTTGGGCCTTGGTGTGCTCTTCGAGGCGCATCGCCGTCATATTCGTGTGCCCCACGACATAAAGGTCATGGGCTTTGGCGACATGGAATTTGGCGCGAACTGTACGCCTCCAATGACGACCGTTCGCCTGCCTACCGAGGCGATCTCGCGCCACTCGGTTGATATGATCCTGACAGCTGGCTCTGACAGGTCGCGAGCAGAACGGATTATCGATCTGCAATTCCAGATTGTGCCCCGTCAAAGCGCATGAAGCTTCAATTAGCGTAATTCCGCGGCTCCATCTTTGATCTTCGAAATGGCCATGGAAGTGTGCTGCATGCTATCTCTCCGAAGAGAAGTTTTCTTTCAGATAGGTTAGGATGACCTTTTTGGTTTCGTCGTCGGGCTCAACCATGCCCTGCGCCTCGACCATCCATTTCCACAGCTCATCCCAGCGGTGATCGGTGACGCGCTGCTGCTTGATGATCTCGGTCGAATGGCAGGCTACGCATTGATAATATGTATCCTCGGCGCCCGGACCATCCGGCAGGCCGCCCAAGTCCACATTGCCTTCGCCTCCTGCCGAGGCGTCTGGACACGCCATCAGGGCGGTCATCGGATCTAGTGGATCGGCGCCGGCGGGCCTGCCCGCAAGAGGTGTCATCGGATTGGGTGCCGGGGCAGCCAGAGCCAGTCCGGCGCCAAGAACCAAAGCGGTGAATGCACTAGCACTGTGGCGGATGAAATGTTTCATGCCCTGCCCCACCTCAGGCCGCCGCGACCAGCGCGATACGGTGCTGGATGTTGTTGGCATAACCACGAGGGTTCCAGACCGGTGACAGGGGCGGCTGACTAATGCCGTCCTGATCGGTGGCGCGGGCCCAAACCTCGTAATAGCCATGCTGCGGCAATGTCACACTTGCGCGCCACCGCTGCCAAGCAAACCGGTTCGCGGGAGTTTCGAGCGTCGCTTCCTGCCACGTCTGACCAAAGTCGATTGAGACGTGCATCGCGCTGACATCGCCCTTGCCGCACCAGGCATGACCACGCACTTCAACCTGTTCGCCCGCTTTCACCTCGGCCCCGGTTTCCGGGAAGGTGACAAGGGATTTGACGGGCATATTGGTCAAGACCACCATATCGCTTTCGGGAACTTCGGTTCCCGGCGCCACGGGATAGGCCGGGATGCGGTAGGAATCTCCGGTCATCTTTGCGCCATCATGTTCCTTGTCGCGGATCCAGATTCTAGTCAGGTATTTCTGTGAGGCTGAGGCCGGATAACCCGGCACGATCACCCGCAGCGGAAACCCGTGCAAGGCCGACAGCGGCTCTCCGTTCATCGCCCAGGCGATGATTGAGTCGCCCTCCATAACCTTCTCGATGGGAGCCCCCCGCGAGATCACTTCTTTTTCCTCATCGCCGCTCAGGTGAACATCGTTGCTGTAATGGCCGGTATAAACCGCAGTCTTTTTCAATCCGGCTTCCTTCAGCACATCGGACAGCCGCACGCCGGTCCATTCAGGACAGCCGACCGCCCCCACCGTCCACTGGTTGCCCGAAGTTCCAGGTTGGAAATATGCGCGACCATTACCGCCGCATTCAATCACTAGGCGGCGGGTAACGTTTTCGAAGCGCGACTTCAGGTCGTCGATCGTCAGTTCCAGCGGATTCTCGACCTCGCCGTCTATGGTCAGGCTCCAACCCTCGGCATTCTGATCCAAAGCTGTCTGAGGCACCAGACCGTTCATGCGCACGAACAGATGCTCATATGGGGTGATTTCGTCGTCCAGCAGATGGGCAGGCACCTCGGCGTTCAATGGACGATCACCAAGGACGACAAGTCCCGTCTTGCCAGACATCAGATCCATTCCGGTATCCTGAGCCAGGGCTACAGGGATAACGCCTGAGGGCAGGTTGCGCTCGAATGGGATCGTCATTCCCAACATTGCACCCAAGGCCGATAGGCCGGTCGTCCTGAGGAAACGGCGCCGCGACTCGTCCGGGGTGTCTCCGTCATATGTTGCTACAGTGTTGCAGGCTTGCTGGGACATTGTCGTTCTCCGTGGTTGCTGTGAGGGCAAGGACCGGTCCCTCTGGAAGGGCTTGGATGAAACCTGTTGCGCAGAGGTTCAGCCAATTACTCGATCGTGGGTAGCAGCTTGTTGAGGCTGTCCTTGGCATCGCCATAGAACATCCGGGTGTTCTCCTTGAAGAACAGCGGATTTTCGATGCCGGAATAGCCGGTGCCCTGGCCGCGCTTGCTGACGAAGACCTGCTTGGCCTTCCAGACCTCCAGCACCGGCATCCCGGCGATGGGGCTGTTCGGATCGTCCTGCGCCGCCGGGTTCACGATGTCGTTCGAGCCGATGACGATCACCACGTCGGTATTCGGGAAGTCGTCGTTGATCTCGT
>NZ_JBQEOI010000079.1:0-6975 GCF_052045125.1 Paracoccus sp. 22332 | reverse complement strand
CTCGATGCCCTTGCGCATGTCGGTCACCCCGCAGGCCAGATAAACCCGGACACCGGTGCCGGGCCCGATCATGCCGCCTCCACCACCCGGATCAACCGCGTCAGCGCGGCCGCATCCAGCATCGGGTCGAAGCGCAGGCACCGGCCATTGGCCAGCTGAAGCTCAATCAAGGCGGGGCGCTGCGGCGCTTGATCTTCAGCCGATGGATGCGCCGCCAACGCCGCCGGCGCGCTCAATTCCACCGGCAGGAACAGGGCCTCCGGAAGCGGGGAAAGCAGCCCCTTCTTCTTCAACTCATGCCGCCAGGCATAGAGCTGCTGTCGGGTCACCTCGTGGCGCTGCGCCACTTGCGTCACCGTCGCGCCCGCCACCCCGACTGACAGCACGATCCCGAGCTTCTCCTCGTCGCTCCAGCGACGACGCCGTTCCAGACCCAGAATGTCACCACGCATCGAAAGCCCCGCATAAGACACGTCGTTAACGACGTCGCTATGCACGTGTCTTAGCCGATCACCCCCACGCTCAGGCAGGCGGTGGAAATCGGGTGGTTACGGTGGTTCTTGTAGCATGGCGGCTGTGGCGCGGCCTGGAACGGGGTGACGATCTGGCGCCCTTTCTGTGTTCGTTGGCGCTGTTCGTCATGGCCTTCATCGGTATTGGCATCAGCTTCTATCCAATGATGGTGCCGCCGAGCCTGACCATTGTCGAGGCCGCCGGGCCCGATGCCAGCCTTTACTTCGCTTTGATCGGTACACTGATCCTGGTGCCGATCATTCTTGCCTATACGGCCTATGCCTACTGGGTGTTCCGCGGCAAGATCGACCCTGAGGAAGGATACCACTGATGCGGTGGCTGGTCCGTGTCGGCTGGTTCGCGCTTTTTTGGTTGGCCGGTGTTGGGACTGTGGCCCTGATTGCATTTGCGATCCGCGCGATGCTGCTGTGACCGCAGCGTGATGTGGCAAGACATGTCGAGCGCAGGCACGTACTGGCATCTGGTCTGATCCAAGTCTCGTCGAACATGAGGCAAGGAGCCTGCATGGCTGGGTTCATATCTGCCTGCGAGTCGACAGCGTCGACGATGCCCTAGTCGAATTCAGGCATCGGGGTGCCCGCGTTGTCGCAGGATCTATGGACAACCTCGCGCTTCAGCGTCGCATCGCTTCTTCGCGGATCCCTGGGGAGTAGCTCAACCAGAGCCTCCCACACTGCCAAGTTGCATTTCTTGCCATATACATATGTGAAGCAGGTTCACGAGCCGCAGCCAGGAGTACCTGAAACGAGGTGTCCGATCCGGACATGCCTGTCGAACCGTCAGCGCGCCAGCGTGCCGGTGCGGTCGCGCATCGCATCGACGCTCCAGGGGCCCGGCCCGGCGAAAACGATGTAGAAGAACACGAAGCAGTAGAGGATCGCCGCGTCGCCGCCGTTCAGCACCGGGAAGAAGCTTTTTGGCGCATGCGCGATGAAGTAGGCAAAGGCCATCTCGCCCGACAGGATGAAGGCCACCGGCCGCGTCCAGAGGCCGAGCGCCAGCAGTGCGCCGCCGATCAGTTCCAGCAGCCCTGCAATCCAGGACAGCGACATGAAGGCCGGCGACATGTCGCTGGGCGGGAAGCCCAGCAGCTTCGACGTGCCATGCAGCATGAAGATCAGCGCCGCGACGATGCGCAGGATGCTGAGGACGCGCGGCCCCCATTCGGTTTCGAGGGTGTGGGCGTTCATGGCCGATCCTTTCGTCTGATAGGGCGAAGTAAGCCGCGGTCCGGCGAATGGAAAGCGCGGCGGCCGATTTGCCAAAATCCGAAGTCATCAACCCAATTATGCCCTTAACCATAGCGGAAACGGAAGCGAAAACGGAGAGCTTGAAACCCCGACGTCATCGCCCGAGGAGGGTTGTCGGCGCCGGCACTTACGAAACGCTGGTTGACATGTGGCGTGTTGGGATGTGCGAGATCGGGATCGATTATGTCAGCCAACTGGGTGCGATGAATGGCCCGCTGTGACACAGCGTAGAGTCCATCAGGAAGGGGCACCAGTTCCAAGAGCTTTCCCTCCGGTCCACGTCGCCAAGTTGCATCGAGAAGGCAAAGTCCGCCGGGAAGCGCAGGCCGCGCATATGCTCCCGCCATATCAGCGGGTGCAACATGCGATCACGCTTGTCCGGCTGGGCCGTATGGACGAGGCCCGCGCAGAGGTTGCCAAGGTGAGGGCGCAGGAACCGGGCATCACCCTGACGACTTGGCGCGCGGGAAATTTCTATGCAGATCCCGCCATCGTGCCGAGGGAGTTGGCCGATCTCGCGGCAGCGGGATTGCCGGAGTAGGGCGCAGCCGATACCTCGCCATGGCCGATGCCTGAAGTCTCTAGTCACCCGAACTGCTGGACGTAGCATCGCTGCCCGCGGGAGTGGACACCAGAGGCGTGGGCATCAAATAGCTTGGCTTGCATCACAGCAGCCGGTCCTGCCTTTCCTTGGCCTCTACCGGCCGAAAGACCATCAACGCTTCGTCGGCAACGGGCCTCTTCCTACGGATGATCTCGGCCGTGTCCTTCGTGCCCTTTTTCCTTTACAGGACCGCTCTGGGCCTGCTGCTGCTGGAGGCCGGGCTGATCCCGGCAACGTCCTGATCGGCATCGAGTGAGATGCGGGTGTCGATTTATGCAATCCTAGATCCGGCCTTGTAGCGATGTGTCTACCTCGGACGGCGTAAGGGGATCGTTGAGAGGACAGCTAGCTTGCCGCTGAACAGGCCGGTTGAAGGCCAGCATTTGCTGGCAGCGCGAAATCTCAGATGAATGGTCCGATATTTTTTGCAATGAGGGGGCGGCTACTGTTACAGATCAGGACATGACACAGATTTTGATCGGCTACGCCCGCTGTTCCACCGACAAACAGGATCTTGCCGCGCAGAAGGGCATCCTTGCCAGCCTCGGGGTCGTATCCGATCGCATCTACACCGACCACGGCTTTACTGGCACAAACCGCGCCCGCCCTGGTCTCGATCAGGCGCTTGCAGCCTTGCGGGAGGGTGACACGCTGGTGGTACCAAAGCTGGACCGTCTGGCACGATCCGTTCCGGACGCCCGCGACATTGCTGACAAGCTGGCCGCACGCGGCATCAAGCTTCAGCTTGGCAGCGCCATCCATGATCCGGCCGACCCCATGGGCAAGCTGTTCTTCAACATCCTGGCAACCTTTGCCGAGTTCGAGGCCGACCTGATCCGGATGCGGACCCGCGAGGGCATGGCCGTGGCCCGCGCCAAGGGCAAGCTGCGCGGCAAGAAGCCGAAGCTGTCGGAGCGCCAGCAGCAGGAGCTGCGGCGCATGTATGACACTGGCGAGTATTCCATCAGTGATCTGACAGAGGTGTTTTCGATCTCGCGGCCGACCGTGTATCGCACCTTAGGCCGGCAGGCGGCGTGATGGTGAATGATCCAAAGTCATCCTCGACCGACGGCTTCCGCCCAAGGGATAGCAGCTACTGATGCAGTGGACGGCTCTTCTCCCTTCTACTGTATGATCACACGTTTATTGTTACAGCAGACATGCCTTAGCAGCCGAACCGGCGTCGGCACAGGGATTGGGATGCAGCTTCCCCTGTTTAAGATTCCAGACCGTAAACCCCGACTTACCCTTAAGCTTCGATGGCATACCGTTAGAAACGGTCCAATGTCCTTCAGTAACCAACCTGACGGAGAGCACCGTACCTGGAGATACAGCATCAATGTGGAACAACTTGCGACCGGCATCTTCCACGATCAGGTGATCGCCCTTGGTATCGATCGCGACAACGTGCTTGGCATCTGCCCACACTAGGAAGTCTGGGTTGAACGTGCGAGTGCTGCCTCGATCCAGGAGCGGGATTTCATATCCGCCCTGAGAGAGATTCCTACACCAGATCTTCTTTGTCTTGTCGAGGGCGACAGCAAAGGTCTTTTCTAGATCATTCATGCCGCTATAGCCCTCGTGGAGGGCGTAGCTGAATTTTACCAGCTTGGCCTCATCGACAAAGACACTATCAACTACATAAGGATCATCCAGTGCATTCTGGACGACGACAGAATGCTCGATATAGGCATCCGCGACCTTATTCGCCTGTTCTCGAATCAGCGTGGCTGCAGGACTATTATACTCCACAAACACATCGAATTTCGGGTGTTCGATGTCACAAAGATGAGCGGCTTTGCGATGCCGCTTCTGCAACTCCCGCAAGAAAATCCACCGTGCCGTGACGCGATTGCTGTGTTCGAAATCGACCCACTCTTCCTTCGCATCTGCGTCTTTGCCGATAGTCTGCAGGACCTGGATACGGCCTCCCGTGCCAACCGTATCTTCGCTATTCCCTTTGTAGTTGGGTATCAGCTTTAAGATGGCCTCGATGGGGTCTTTCGCGTCCCTCGAATTAATCGATACGATCGGCACCTCCCGGTGTTTGAGCGCCGGTCGTGTTGGGCGGTCACCACCATGTGTGCTCTTTGAGACGATCAGGGAAATATCCGGAGCATCACTGGTCAGCTTCTGCCGAACATCTGTGATGATGCTGTCAAAGACGCCTTTTTCGTCAGTTCGTATGTAAAAATGCGCAGTGTTCAGGATGGCTGCTGGGTAGTGCTCTGCGCCTGGCTGCCGAAGAACACGGCCGATGATCTGGGTCACCTGATCCGGCGATCCCATATCCTTATCGATGTAACCAAAGCCACAAGCCGGATCGTCCCACCCTTCCTGCAGACTAAGATTGAAGATGATATGACGGAAATCTCCGGCCATGAAATCGCTGTAGTCAGAATCGCCGCCAGAGAAGAGGTTGAAGTTGGGCGGAGGGGGAAACTTGCTGTCGAATTTCAAGTCGCAGTAAACAGCAATCTTGCTGGGGTCGATTCCCGCTGACTCGACAAGATGACGCCAGATCAGGATCGGTCTTGCAAGGCGATCTTTGAACGGCCGCGCAGCGTCCTCTTTCACAGAAGTACCATCGGCAACATTCGTGTTCGTGACGTAAATGGCCTTTGGAGAAAAATCTAAGCCAAGGCGGTTCACCGCAGTCTCTGCCCTTTTGTAGTCGGCGATCAGCTCGTTGATCGCGATTTCCATGGGGGTCAGATAGCCGCAAAGCATAATCTGCTTTTTCACCAGACCTGAAAGCACAACTTTGGAGCTTTTGACCGAGGTTACGAAATCCCCTTCTCTCCAGTCCTTGTCCTGCTTCAGGCGCTCGATCACTTTTTCAAGCGCCGGCGGGATCCGCAAGGTGGCACTCGCGGCAATGAGGGCATCCGGCTGCAATTCCATCAACAGATTCGTTTGCTGATTGGACAGATTGTGGCCCTCGTCGTAGACAATTATGAAATTCCGGCGCACGCCCCTGGCATCTTTTCGCCCCTTCAGCATCTCCCATAACGACTTGTCGGCCGCATCAAGCCCGACTTGGAAGATCTTGCGGTCGCCCTGCTCTTTATCCTTCTGATTGAATTTGCCAACAGTGGAGACCAGCATAAGGCCGCGACTGCTGTCTTCAACATCAGTTGGCTTGCAGTCCAACAGCGGCTTCACATCGAAACCGCCCACAAGGTCGGTATATTTCCCGCTCGCCAGATTGTTGAAGGTCTGCCAGACAACGACACGGCCCTTGGATAGCCAGAGAACGATTGGTTCGATTGGCAGCCGGCTTCGAATTTGCTCGACCGCATCGGCCAGGATCAGAGTCTTGCCACTACCCGTGATGGAGGACAGGTTCTGGTAGAACGGCACAATACGGGTTCGAGTGATCGTCAGAGGGTCTTCCATGTACTCATGAAAACGGTCTGCAATCTGGGTGGAAGCCGCTAGCTGAAAAGGTAGCAGCTCCATCAGTTGATACCTCCTTCATCGTTAAAAGGATCGCTGTTCTCGTTTAAGCCCAAGTGCGCCAATATCTTGTCGGGAATTTTGTAGAACCTAACGTTTTTGGACTGATACAACTCGTAGCGTGCATAGACATGATAGGGCTGCTTCAGCTCGGCTTTTTTGGCATCCTGCAGCACCACATTGTAACTTTCTATGTCGAGCTGGCCTACAGGTCCTGCACCATTGTTCCAGATAATGAAATAGGGTTCTTCGCGTTCGTTTTTGCCAACTAAGTAGGGCGTGTTGACAAAAGGGATTCACCGGGCGCGGTGATCGTGATTCAAGCTGGTATCTGCAATGGAGACCAGCGTGGCACGAAACCTGATGTCGAACGACGAGTGGGCGTTCTTTGAACGCTTCATCCTGGCTGTCCGTTCTCCGAACGGCCGCAAGCCCACGAACCATCGGCTTGTTCTGGATGGGATTTTCTGGATCGCCCGAACGGGGTCGCCCTGGCGCGACCTGCCGGAAGAGTTCGGCAAATGGTCGTCTGTCTATCGGCAGTTCCGGCGCTGGACGTTGGCGGGGCTGTGGGAACAGATCCTGGAGGCGCTGAACGAGAGCCGGATCGTGCCGGATGCGCTGCAGATGATCGACAGCACCGTGGTTCGCGCTCATCATCAGGCAGCGGGCGCAAAAGGGGGACTCCGCGCCAAGGTTTCGGCCGCTCGCGAGGTGGCTTCACGACCAAGATCCATCTGCGGGTCAATGCGGCAGGCCTGCCCATGAGAACCGAGATCACGGCCGGGCAGACATCGGACTACCTCGGCTTCGATCTGGTCATGGCTGACAACCTGCCCGAGCCAAGCGTTCTGCTCGCAGACCGCGGCTACGACTCCGACAACATCCGCAAGACCATGGAGGTGCGCGACGTGGTGCCGGTCATCCCCATGCGCAAAACCCGGAAGCTACGGGTCGCCGTTGACCGCAGGCTCTACCGCCTGCGCAATCTCGTTGAGCGGTGCTTCAACAAGCTCAAGAATGCCCGTCGCGTCGCCACCCGCTACGACAAGACCGCCGAAAGCTTCCTGGGCTTCATCGACATCACGTCGATCCGCCTCTGGCTCCGCCATTTGTCAACATGACCTA
>NZ_JBQEOI010000078.1:0-7794 GCF_052045125.1 Paracoccus sp. 22332 | reverse complement strand
TTATACCGCTTCTACTGCAAAACCCGAAAGTTCTCGCGGGTTATGACGCGGAAGTTGTCGGAGACCTTGTCGCGGAATTTTGTCCATTCCTGCGGGATGGTTTCACGCATGAATGCAAGGATGGCGTCGGCGAACTGCTTCTGACTTGGGTAGTAGCGGTTGTGGGTAACGTATTGATGCAAGACAGCCCAAAGCCGCTCAATCGGATTGAGATGAGGGCAATAGGGTGGCAGCTGGATCAGATGGATACGGCAAGCTGTCTTGGCGAGGAAGGCTCTGACATCGGGTCCTTTGTGGTAGGCAGCGTTGTCCCAGATGACATGAATGATGCGCTTGTCAGGGTTGCGCTCCTCGATCTTGGTGAGAAGCTGCACGGCACTGACCCCGTCGACGGTTGTGGGCTCGACAAAGGGTGCATCAAAAGTTTCGAGGTTTACAGCCCCATGAATGTTCACACGACCGCGCCCTGCTGTGCTGAGAACCGCTGGATTTGATCCCACCTTCACCCAGCCGAATGCAGGCTTGGTCTGGTATTCCGGATGCACCGCATCGGCGAAGTAGACGGCTTCATCTGCTGGTAACTCACGCATCAGGCGTTCGTAGAATGCGATGAAAGCTGTCTGCTTTTCCGCAGATGCCACGCGCGGCAGAGGCTTGGGCTTGCGGTATTCAAAGCCCAGTCGGGCGAGAAGTTTGATGCAGCCAGAATGGGAGTAGTTCAGACCGCACTCAGCCGCGAGGTGAGCCCTGATCTCGACCGTCGAGCGACAGAAGCGCACTTGCAGCCATGCGCACAGCGCAGTCTCCTGTGCCTGCGTCATACGGGACTGGCCGCCTTTCCAGCCGTCGTAGGCAAGCGCATCCCAACCATCTTGCAGGTAGGTTTTATGCCAGCCCCGAATGGTATCGTCGTCCAGATAGAGAAATTTTGCGATCCGGGCACAGCTTTCCCCGTCGTCGAGCAGCAGGATCGCATTTGCCCGGCGGGCAATGCCGTGGTCCTCGCGCTGACGACGCACGCACGCCTCAAGCTCGAGGCGGTCTGCTGAGGAAAGAAAGCCGGGGCGGATCATAGGCGTAGCTGAATCGTTCCAAACCCAGCCGTCAAGTCACCAAATTCGGCTGCCGCAGGACTCCGAGTATATATCTAAGCCCTTTATAGTCTCCGCGAGTGCCTTTTGTAGATATTTGGGACGTAGCGTATTCAGTTTTCGGGCAAAATCAACCTGAAGATCGGGGGGAGCGAAACTAAATTTACTCACGCGGCGACCCTCACAACCCGAGTTTCTGAACCACTAAGCCTTTTCCGCGCCAAATCAACATACTCAGGATTAATTTCGATTCCCAAATATTTTCTCCCTTCACTTCTTGCCACCTCACCAACGGTTCCTGACCCAAAAAATGGATCTAGTATGAAGTCGTCCCTCTCGGACGACGCCAGCACACACGGACGGACAAGGTCAGGAGGAAAGGTTGCGAAATGGGCTTCCGCGTAGGGCCGGGTGCGGACATTCCATACAGATCGGCGATTCCGAAGGCCCCCATTTTCTGCCCTCTCCTTAACTGCGTCAGCGTTGTAGAAATATTTTTCTGACTTAGTCAGCATAAAGAGAAACTCATGGCTTCGAGTTGGCCGATCTTTTACACTTTCCGGCATCGCATTAGGTTTATTCCACACGATATCAGTGCGAAGATACCACCCATCATCTTGCAGAGCGAATGCAAGCCGCCACGGAATCCCAAGAAGGTCTTTTGGTTTGAGGCCATCCGGAGTGTCCGGGCGCACACCCATAGCACGGGCGGGGTTTTTCTTATCTGTAGCGCGGTAACCTCGATTTCCGCTTGTAAAACCATCGCCTATATTTAGCCAGAGGGTTCCATCAGGAGTAAGCACACGAAAGACCTCGCGAAACACTGAAACTAGCCGATTGATAAACTGAGGCATTGTTTCTTCGAGGCCGATTTGCTTCTCCACTCCGTAATCTCTCAACCCCCAGTAAGGAGGAGATGTCATAGCACAACGAACTGAAGCGGCGGGAAGTCGTCGCAGGACGGAGAGGGCGTCTCCCTGAAATATTGTCGAGTGATCAACAGAGAGCGTTTCTGGATCCTCTATCCGTTTAACTTCAACCTCTTGCGGCATTTTGCCCTCCTCATTCTCTGTTAATCTGTATAGCTCAGCACGCGAAAAATCCTACCCACTTTGATTATCAATCGCCTGTGTGAGGCATGTCCTCATCCTGCTATCAATCATCTAAACCGTGCCTTTTCAGGAGTTCGAACGCCCGGCGGAACCCGTCCACCTGGCTGATCCGGTGCTGGACGCACCACTCCTTGAACGCCCAGCGCTCGTCCTCCGAAACCTTGAGGTTAATGTTTGCCAGACCTTGCCCCTCGGAGCCAGACGGCTTCGCACCCGACCTGCGTGTCATCTTAACCATGATTCTTACTTTCTTGCAAGGAAGAAAACACGAAAACGCGCTTTCTGATTACGGAAACGGTAGCATAATCCCCATCCCCCTCAATACCTTACGGCCACTTCCGATGCGGTTTCGGTCAAGCCCTCTTGCCCATTCCGTTCTCATCCACGTAACATATGCCCCATGCGACAGCTTCGGACGCTCCTTCACCGAATACGGGGCTGAGCCCCGCGCCCCCGCCGACCGTAGGGGCCACACCTCCACATGATAGACATGCCCGACCACGGTCGACGCGCCTTCGCGATCATTAGCGGAGCGCTGACCAGGCATTTCATCAGGCCCGCCGTCGCCGTCCTGCGCGGCGTCATCCGGAGAATCACATGCACGATAGTTGGCTCACCCGCTTCCGCCGTTCGCTGCTCCTCGTCGCGGATTACCGAAGCACTTCCGACTGCACCGAGATGTCGGAACACGTATTCCAGGCACTCATTGAGGGTCGCCTCTCCGAGGTCGAGCACGAGCTTGACAACATGGAGGAAGATTTCGACCATTACTCCGTATCGAGCATCACGCTCTCCGAGGCACCGATCAGGGTGATCGCGCTCGCCGCGCTCTGCAAGGCGCTCCCGCCAGACGAGGAATTTGCCACGATGGCGCGGCCCGGCTCGATCACCCTCATCACGTGCAGACCGCACGGCATTGCGAACGAGGTTGCGTGGGCGCTGAGGCGTTTGCTGAGCGACGCGGCGCCGGGGAGCAAGTTCGAGGTCACGGTCACCTGCGCAAGCGAGGGCCGGCGGAACGCCGGCCAGAATAAGGTAGAGAGCGCGATCGACGCCGCCCTCTACGGGGTTGATGCCCGGATTCTCATCATCAACGGGCCTGAGGCCGTCCCGCCCCGGTTCGCGGCGCTGCTTCCTGAATCGCTGGTGGTAGGCCCACCCGACCGGGAAATGATCGCCGTCGCGGTGACCGTTGCGGCGGGCTCCGGCACGCCCTGCGGCGCGGACGAACTGCCGTCCGACGCGGCGCTGCGGAGGATCGGCATCGACGGGCTCCGGATGGCGCTCCGACTCAGGGGCCTCCCCGAGATCGTCGGAGAATTGCACCGCCTCGCTGATCGGGTCGCGGCGCATGCAGGACGGGTCACGCTGGACGACATCTCAGGTTATGGGGAGGCGGAGGAGGTCGGACGGCAGCTAGTGTCGGACTTGCGCGCTTGGTCGCAGGGCGAGATCGGGTGGACAGACATGACCCGGTCCGTCCTATTTCACGGCGAACCCGGAACCGGCAAGACTTTTCTCGCCCGAGCCGTCGCCGCTTCTGCCGGGGTCCCGCTGATCACCGGCAGTTTCGCCGCTTGGCAGGCAGCCGGGCATCTGGGCGATATGCTGCGTGAAATGCGGCGGACGTTCTCCGAGGCGCGGGATCTCGCCCCCTCCGTGCTGTTCATCGACGAAGTCGACGCGGCCGGAGACCGGGGGGCGAAGGACCGGCACGCCGAGAACTATCGGCGGCAGGTCATCAACGGCTTTCTGGAGCTTATGGACGGGGCGGCCGCGCGCGACGGGGTCGCTGTCATTGCAGCGTGCAATGATCTCGACGCTCTTGATCCGGCTATCCGCCGCCCGGGTAGGATCGACAGGATCGTCCGGGTTCCCCGCCCTGGCCGTGCTGCCGTTGAAAGGATTCTCTCCTATCACGCCGGCGACGTGCTCCGGCCGGAGGAGATCCGGTCGCTCGCGCGCTTGGCGACCGGTCGGACCGCAGCGGAACTCGACGGCGCCGTGAGGGAAGCGAAGGGGATCGCGCGCGCCCTCCGGCGACCGCTCTCCGCCCGCGACGTCGCCGCCGCGCTCGGGCTTGAGGACGAGGACCCGGACCTGCTCTGGCGGGTCGCCGTTCACGAAGCGGGGCACGCGATCGTGGCTGCGCGGCTGCGTCGCGGTGCAATCGGCGCGATCCGAGTAGGCACGGATGGAGGGCACGTCCACCTCGACCCGCCCGCACCGAACCTGACTGCGGGAGACATCGCCGATCACATCGCCTTCCTACTCGCTGGACGCGCGGCGGAGGAGATGATCTTCGCGGAGGCGTCGATCGGCGCCGGCGGGAGGCCGGACAGCGATCTGGCGATGGCAACTGACCTCTCGCTGCGCCTGGAACTGGCATACGGGCTGACTGAGCACGGCCTCCTCTATCACCCGGACCCAGCACGGGCAGGCTTGGGGGATCCCGCGACTCGTCAGCGAGCTGATCAACGGCTGAGTGCGGGGAGAAGCCTCGCGACGGCAATCCTTCGCAAAGAGGAGCAGCGCCTTCGGAGGCTTGCGCAGATCCTTTGCGAGGAACGCGTTCTTGAGGCGACCCCGGCTGAACGGGACCTGACCGGCAGGCTAATGCGGCTCTGCGATCCAGAGGGTCAGGAACAAAGGGAGGGGTTGGCATGATCTTCGAGGACGATTCCAGGCCGGAAGGCGGCGCACGGCTGGGCGCCGCGCTGGTCAACGCCATGGACGAGGCTGCGGCCCTTTCCGAAATCCTCGCGCTCCTGTTCTGGGCGAGCGAAGGTATTGGTGGGCCACATGGCGCGGCGTTGGCAAGGGGGGCCATGGTGGCGCAGGAGCGCCTTGAGGCGCTTCAGGCAACGTTACGCCTGAATAAGGACTAAGAACAAAGAGATGAAGATTGCCTCAAAAATCCTCTGCGATATATGATGCCCGAAACCCAATGGTGAAAAGTAATGCCTTTAAGTGAAACATATCGCCGCGACCTTGCCCGGCTTCAAGAAAGGGAGGCTATGTTTCGCAAGGACCTCGCTCGTTATGAAGATGTCGACGGCAAAGCTTTCGCAGAATATCGAAGGAAGCTTGATTCCGCGATTAAGGCCTCCTCTCCTTCTACCTCAAAAAGCCACTACGACGCCGCCGAGAGGGCAAAAAAGAAGTCGGTAGACGCGAAAAGAAAAATTGCGGAAATCTCTAAGAACATCGGGGCAAACGCTAAGCAACAAGCCGATAAGAAGAAAAGCCTGGAGAATGCCCTCAGAAACGAACGTCGGACCGAAGATCAGCTAATGGCGAGGCGGCGCGCCGAAGAGAAGAAACACGTCCAGGAGATCGCCAGATTGTCAGTGCCGGAAGTTCGTTATGTGCATGTCCGTGAACCGGAGCCAGAAAGGCTGCGCGTCCTCTACCTCACGGCCAACCCTGATCTGGATCTGCCGCCTGAGCATGATGATCGTCTGCGTGTCGATCAGGAGGTGCGGCAAGTGCAGCAAGCTCTCCGTGGTGCCAAGTATCGTGATCTGATCGAAATACATCAGCGGCCGGCAGCCACGTTCCAGGACCTGCTCGACGGTTTGAACGATATCAGCCCACATATTGTCCATTTCTCGGGCCACGGCGGGGGGGAATCCCTCCTGTTCGACGTCGAAGAAGTAGGTGGGCTTCATGGTAAGGTTGTGACGTTCGCGTTGCTTGTGAAGGCACTAGGGGCAACTGACCGGCCCCCGACGCTCCTTGTGATGAACGCTTGCGACACGCTTGCAGGAAGCGAATCCATCCTCCCCTCAATTCCAGTGATCATTGGTATGTCGGAGCCGATAGGGGATCTTTCAGCAGTCCTCTTCGCTCAGCAGCTTTATGCCGCTATCGCAAGCGGCCAATCTGTCGGCAGCGCAATCATGCAGGGCAAGGTGAGAATGGAGGCGGGCCTAGCCGACCCTGACGAGAGTCGACTACCCCAGTTCGTCGCAAGAAATGACGTGGACGTGCATTCGTTAGTTTTAGTCTCTCCAGCACTGCCCTGAGACCTGGATGGTATTAACAGCATCTTTAGGTGGGACGGTGCCGTAGCCTCTATTGGAAATCGTCTTCACCATCAGCGAGGGATCGTTAATGTCCGAGCACGTCCGGTCGCTTATCCGCGATGAGTTGTTCGATTTAGTGTGGTCTAAGCCCTCCGGAGAGGTGGCCGTCGAACTCGGCATTTCGGAAAATGATCTACGGCGGCTGTGCTCACGACATCAGATACCTTGCCCATCCCGAGCTTACTGGTCCCGCGTCGCCTCAGGACAACATTTCAAACGTCCTCTTTTGAGGCGTCTTGAGGATCCGGCTCTGGACAAAGTCGAGATAGTTCTAACTGCACCAACCGCCATAGAAGTTCCGACCGGCGACGCAAACCCACCAATGGACGTTCAACTGAAATTAACCGCAGACCAAGTAGCGGCACAGCCATCTTCCCCTCCCGATAACCACCACGTAGCAATCAGACCCACAGCAAGGGCTTTGCGAAAAGCAAAACCGGATGAGAACGGACGTGTTTCGGCTGTCGGGTCAGGTCTTTGCGGTCTCATTGTGCATAGCGAGCGCGTTGAACGTGCCTTGACCTTTGTAGATGCACTTGCGTCCTCCCTCGACGCGGAGGGCTTGTCGCTGCAGCCGGACGCACAGCGTATGAAGATCGAGGTCGGAAAGGACACGGTGACCTTCACCCTGACCGAGAAATCAAGGCGGCAGAAGCACATTCCCACGGCCAGCGAACAAGCGGCCTACAATCAGCAGCAGGCGCGTCGCCAAAGAGCGGCTGACCGCCGAGATTGGGACTTATACACCTCCTTACCTTACGAGAAACCGTGGCCTGAGTATGACACCATCTACACCGGGCAGCTCGCCCTAGTTATCGAAGGCTGGCACCAGGGGCTACGAAAAACATGGGCAGACGGTAAAAGCCAGCGCATCGACACCATGCTTGAAAACGTCGTCACGGGACTGAAAGCAGTCCTTGCCAGTGATCGGGAGGAACGGGAGCGTCGCGAGGAGAGGGAACGCCAATGGGCAGAACTGTCCCGGAGGCGTGACCTGGCGAAGAAGCGAAAGGAGCGAGAAGAAGCGCGGATCGCTCATCTCCGTGAGTTGGTGCAGCTTCAGCGGGAAGCAGCGGATATCAAGGAATGGCTCGGTTCCTTACCCGCCGAAGCCGCCGCCGATAGCGCCACCGAACTCGGACGCATGGTTGCTTGGGCAAAGGCGCGTCTCACTGCTCTTCAGGCTAAAACTACTGCGGACGGGGCGGCCGTCAAACTGTAACCGCCCGATTCCCGCCCCAGTCTGACCGTAGTATGCTCAGTCCATGGAGATTGATCGGGACAAGATCGACGAGGCCGTTCTGGCGCTTATGTGGTTGACGCTGCATGACGAGCGGCGGGCGTGGAAAGGCTTTGACTGGGACGCCCTAGAGCGATTGCATGGGAGGGGTCTGATTGCCGATCCGGTCAACAAGGCAAAGTCGGTTGTCCTGACCGATGAGGGCCTGCGGCAGTCCGAGGAACTCTTCCGGGCGCTGTTTACGCGGCCTCGGTCTTGACCGT
>NZ_JBQEOI010000077.1:0-7865 GCF_052045125.1 Paracoccus sp. 22332 | reverse complement strand
GCAAGATCGACTGGCACTACATCGCGCCAGGAAAGCCGACACAGAACGCCTTCATCGAGAGCTTCAACGGTCGCCTGCGCGACGAGCTATTGAACGAGACCCTGTTCCCGTCCCTGCACCATGTCCGCGTCACGCTGGCCGCCTGGCGCACGGACTATAACACTGAACGGCACCACTCCCGTCTCGGCTGGCAGACCCCAGCCGAGTTTGCCCAAACCTTCGCCCTGCAACGGGGCTTGGCGCTGCGCAACCTGCAAGGCTCCGCACCAGCCCCCGTTGCTCAACTCGCCCGAATGGGCAAAACTCAAGCCCGGAGTCTCGCTCACGCTGGATAAAAGTCGGGGGCAACGTCAGGCCGCCTGAAGGATTGGAGGCGTGTCGCAACTCGATAGACCGCTGCCCAGAGACGTTCTTCTCAGCCATCGCGCTCGCCCCAACCAGTCCTGTTCTGGCTATGAAAATCAATGGGTCTGGAGCCTAGGTGATCTGCAAATAATGGAGTGGGAATGATCCTTCGGCCGACCCCCTTGCGGGTCGGCTTTTTTGTTGCAGGATGGGGCGGCAGAACCGGGAGGCGCATATGATCCGCATCGGCATCGGCGGCTGGACCTTCGCGCCCTGGCGCGGCGGCGCCTTCTATCCCGACGACCTGCCGCAGCGGCGGGAACTGGAATATGCCAGCCGCCGCCTGACCTCGATCGAGATCAACGCGACCTATTACGGCAGCCAGAAGCCCGAGAGCTTCCAGAAATGGCATGACGAAACGCCCGAGGATTTCGTCTTCGCGCTGAAGGGGCCGCGCTTTGCCACCAACCGCAAGGCTCTGGCCGAGGCGGGCGAGAGCGTGGCGCGGTTCCTGGATTCGGGGATCACCCGGCTGGGGGCCAAGCTGGGGCCGCTGAACTGGCAACTGGCCGAGACGAAGACGTTCGACCGCGAGGATTTCGCGGCTTTCCTGGCGCTGTTGCCCAGCAGCCATGACGGCATTCCCCTGCGCCATGCGGTCGAGGCGCGCCATGACAGCTTTGCCAGCGACGAAGCCGCCGCCCTGTGCCGCGAGCGCGGCGTGGCTTTGGTCCGCGCCATGGACAGCAAGTTTCCCGAGATTGCCGCCGACACAGCCGATTTCGGCTATTGGCGGCTGATGGGCACGACCGACCGCGCGAACGGCTATGCCGGTGCCGACCTGGACCGCTGGGCCGACATGGCGCGGCAGGCGGGCAAGAACGGCGACCTGTATCTGTACGTCATCTCGGGCGAAAAGACCCGCAACCCGGCTGCCGCGATGGCGCTGATCGACCGTCTGAAGGACCATCCATGACCTCTTGCGCCTGCGGCCACCATCATTCGCCCCGCCACCATCACGACACCTTAGGCACGCCGGTGGCGATGAAGACGCCGCTGTTCGGGCTGACCGGGCGGCTGATCTGCCGGGACGCCGCGCAGATGATGGCGGCGCTGTCGCTGCTGCCCGATCACATCCGGCTGAGCCGCGAGGAACCGGGCTGCCTGCATTTCGACCTGTGGCAGGACGAGGATCCGATGGTCTGGCATCTGTCGGAACTGTTCGTCGATGCCGACGCCTTCGCCGCCCATGGGCAGCGCACCGAGGCCAGCGAATGGGGCCGCGAAGGCGCGGACATCGGCCGCGACTTTCACCGCCACGACGTGATCCCGGCGATCCGCCGAGAGACCCGGCACGATCTGGACGCCATCGACGCGCTGCTGCGCGCGGCCTTCGGCGGCGACGACGAGGCGCGGCTGGTGCGCAAGCTGCGCGAGGACGGCGACCTGTCCCTGTCGCTGGTGGCCGAGGCGGCGGGCACGATCCTGGGCCATGCCGCCCTGTCGCCGCTGGAGGCCGAGGCACCGGCCTATGCGCTGGCGCCCGTGGCGGTCACGCCCAAGGCGCAGGGCCGGGGCATCGGCGCGGCCCTGGTCCATCAGGCCGTGTCCTGGGCCGACGCGGCCTCGGTCGTGGTGGTCGGCGCGCCGGGCTATTACGGGCCGCTGGGCTTCAAGCCCGCCGAGTTGGCCTCGCCCTATGCCGGGCTGGCGATGCAGATGATCGGCACCCTGCCCAAGGGCAGCGCCATCCGCCATGCGCCCGCTTTTGTGACGCTGTAGGGCCGCGCAGCCTTGCGCCCTGCCCCCGGTGGTTTACATCTGGGTGCCAGCACGAAAGGATCCCCGATGGCAGGACAACCGACCTTCGAAGCCCGCGAACAGGTGACGGGCAGCGACCTTGGCAACCTTCCCGAATGGGATCTGACCGACCTGTATCCGGCACCGGATTCGGCGGAACTGACCGCCGACATCGCCCTGCTGGAAACCGAGGCGCGCGATTTCGCCGCCCGCTATCAGGGCAAGCTGGCCGACCTGACCGCGCCCGAGATGCTGGCCTGCATCGAGGCCTATCAGAAGATCGACATCACCGCAGGGCGGATCATGTCCTATGTCGGGCTGCGCTATTACCAGAACACGCTGGACCCGGCGCGCGCCAAGCAGATGGGCGACCTGCAAGGCCGGATCACCGACATCACCACGCCGCTGGTCTTCTTCAGCCTGGAATTCAACCGCATCCCGGACCAGACCTATGAGGCGGTGTTCGCCGCCGCCGATGGTCCGGCCCGCTACAAGCCCGTCTTCGACCGGATGCGCGCCATGCGCCCGCACCAGTTGTCGGACGAACTGGAGCAGTTCCTGCACGACACCTCGGTCGTCGGCGCCGCCGCCTGGAACCGGCTGTTCGACGAGACCACCGCCGCCCTGGAATTCGACGTGGAGGGCGAGACGCTGGGCCTGGAGGCCACGCTGAACCTGCTGACCGACCATGATCGTGGGCGCCGCGAGGCCGCGGCCCGCGCCCTGGCCGCGGTCTTTGGCAGGAACGTCAAGCTGTTCGCCCGCATCCACAACACGCTGGCCAAGGAAAAGGCCATCGAGGACAAGTGGCGCAAGATGCCCACCCCGCAATACGGCCGCCATCTGGCCAACCATGTCGAACCCGAGGTGGTCGAGGCGCTGAAGAACGCCGTCACCGCCGCCTATCCGCGCCTGTCGCATCGCTATTACGCGCTGAAGGCGAAATGGCTGGGGCTGGACAGGTTGCAGGTCTGGGACCGCAACGCCCCCCTGCCTACCGCCTCGGACCGGGTGGTGGCCTGGGACGAGGCACGGGCAACGGTGCTGGACGCCTATGCGGGCTTCTCGCCCCGGCTGGTGGATCTGGCGCGGCCGTTCTTCGACAAGGGCTGGATCGACGCCGCCGTGACGCCGGGCAAGGCGCCGGGGGCATTCGCCCATCCGACGGTGACCACCGTGCATCCCTATGTGATGCTGAACTATCTGGGCAAGCCGCGCGACGTGATGACCCTGGCGCACGAACTGGGCCACGGCGTCCACCAGCGGCTGGCCGCAGGCCAGGGGGAACTGCTGGCATCCACCCCGCTGACGCTGGCCGAAACCGCATCCGTGTTTGGGGAAATGCTGACCTTCCGCGCGTTGCTGGCCAGGACCACCGATCCGGCGCAGAAAAAGGCCTTGCTGGCGGGCAAGGTCGAGGACATGATCAACACGGTCGTCCGCCAGATCGCCTTCTATGATTTCGAATGCAAGCTGCACGCGGCCCGCGCCGAGGGCGAGCTGACCCCCGACGACATCAACGCGCTGTGGATGTCGGTGCAGGCCGAAAGCCTTGGCCCGATTTTCGAGTTCATGCCGGGTTACGAGACCTTCTGGACCTATGTCCCGCATTTCGTGCATTCGCCCTTCTACGTCTATGCCTATGCCTTCGGCGACGGGCTGGTGAACGCGCTTTATGCGGCCTATGAGGGCGGGCTGCCGGATTTCCAGGCGAAATATTTCGACCTGCTGGCGGCGGGCGGATCGAAGCATCACAAGGATCTGCTGGCGCCTTTCGGGCTGGATGCGTCGGACCCGAAATTCTGGGACAAGGGGCTGGCTATGATCGAGGGCTTCATCGACGAGCTTGAGGCCCTGGAGGCCTAAGGGGGCTGCCGCCCCCATCCGCTGCGCGGATTCCCCCGCGGATATTTTTGCACAGAAGATGGTGGCGATGCTGAAACGGATATTTGCAGCGGTGGCGGTGCTGGTCGTGCTGGCGGCGGCGGCTTTCCTCGTCTTTGCGCCGGGCTATGTCGAGCGCGGCCTGAACCCGCTGCGGATACCGGTCGACGGCTGGCCCGTCAGCGCCGAGGCTCGGGCTTTGCATGATCGGCTGGTGATCGGCGACTGGCATTCCGACGCGCTGCTGTGGGACCGCGACATCCTGGACCGCGCCGACCGGGGCCATACCGACGTGCCGCGCCTGCTGGACGGCAATGTCGCGGTGCAGGTTTTCACCACGGTCACGAAAAGCCCGCGCGGCCAGAACTATGACCAGAACAGCACCGATGCCCCTGACAACATCACGCCGCTTTTCATCGGGCAATTGCGCCCGGTCCGGTCGTGGTTTTCCCTGCGCGAGCGCGCGCTTGTGCAGGCCGAGGCCCTCGCCCGCGCCGCCGAGGCCGCGCCCGACCGGCTGCGCCTGATCCGCACGCGGGCCGACCTGCAAGCCGTTCTGGACGCGCGGGCGGGCGGGCAGCGGGTGCTGGGCGCGGTGCTGGGGTCAGAGGGCGGGCATCCGCTGGAAGGCGAGATCGGCAACCTGGACGTGCTCTATGACGCCGGATTTCGGTTGATGGGGCTGACGCATTTCTTCGACAACGAACTGGGCGGCAGCCTGCATGGCGAAGGCGGCACCGGTGCGGGGCTGTCGGATTTCGGACGGCAGGTGGTCGAAGGCATGATCGAACGCGGCATGGTGATCGACCTGGCCCATGCCTCGCCGCTGATGGTGCAGGACGTGCTGGCGATCCCGGATGCGCGGCCGGTCCTGTCCCATACCGGCATTCGCGGCCATTGCGGCAGCCACCGCAACCTGGACGACGAACTGGTCCGCCAGATCGCGTCCAAGGGCGGCGTGATCGGCATCGGCTTCTGGTCCGATGTGGTCTGCGGCGGAACCCCCGCGCATATCGCGGAAAGCATCGTCGCCGCGATCGCCCTGGTGGGCGAGGATCATGTGTCGCTGGGGTCGGACTATGACGGCTCGGTCGGGGTGCCCTTCGACGCGGCGCATCTGGCGGCGCTGACCCAGGCGCTGCTGGACCAAGGCCTGTCCGAGGCGCAGATCGCCAAGGTCATGGGCGGCAACATGATCCGCTATCTGTCCGAAACCCTGCCCGAAGGCTAGAACCATGAAGCGCACCGCCTTGCTGCATTCCGAACTGTCGGGCCTGATCGCCGCGATGGGCCATGGCGACCTGCTGGTGATCGGCGATGCCGGGCTGCCCGTCCCGCCGGGGGTGCGCTGCATTGATCTGGCCGTGACGCGCGGGGTGCCAGGCTTCTTCGACGTGCTGGACGCGGTGTTGGCCGAACTGGTGGTCGAACGGTCGGCCTGGGCTTCCGAGGCATCGGCGGATCTGGGCCAGGCCCTGCGCTTTCGCGCCTTGGGCAAGGCCGACATCGTTCCGCATTCGGATTTCAAGGCCCTGACCCGCGGCGCCCGCGCGGTCGTACGGACCGGAGAGTTCACGCCCTATGCCAATGTGGCGCTGTGGTCGGGTGTGGCGTTCTAAGCCCTGGAACCCACTGCCAGACAACGCGTTCGGTCGCAGATCATGCAAAGGAGTGTGGACGGATGCAGAAGACCTTTCTTGGCCTTGGCGCCATTCTTGCGATGATGACTCTGGCCGGATGCCAAACGGCCCAAGGCCTTGGCCGCGACGTGTCGACCGCAGGCCAGGTAATCCAGCAGGAAAGCGCCGAGGCGATGTAGAACGGATCGAAGGCGGCCTTTCGGGGCCGCCTTCGATCGCTGCGCTTAGCGGGTCGACGGATGCTGCCTTGCGGCCGAGCGGATCCGGTTGGCGATAGGCCAAGTCCAGCCGATCTGTTGCGAGCGGTTCGGGCGCAGATAGACCCAGTTCAGCAGCGCGGCGGGAATACCCAGAGCCAGGCCGATAACCGCCCCCCAGACGAAGGTCGCGACGCCGACATAGCCCATCGCCAGACCCGCGATCACCACCGCCCCGGCAATCGAGGCGACCCAGATATGGATCAGGAACAGTCGAAGATGCATGATCGTGCTCCGATAGACAGGTTCCGGTGAAACGAACAGGCGGCGACGGCGGTTCCGAAGGAGGATGCGATGCGCTTGACGATCCTTGCGATGCTTCTGCCGTTGCCCGCCGCGGCCTTCACCGCGCAGAACGGCATGACGGCGGTGCGGACGGGGCCGGCCGAGATCACGGTCATCCACGAGGTTCGGCGCGGGGACACCGACTATTGGTGCGCGGCGGGCGATTTCGCGCAGCGCGTTCTGGACCTGCCGGGCAAGACGCGGCTGTGGCGCGCCTCGCCCAAGCCGCGTCGGGCGGGTCAGGGGATCGTCTTCACCCTGGATCCCCAGCAACAGGCCGAGGGGGCGGGCCTGTCGCAATTCGGTGGCGGGCCGCGCGACGGCTCGATCCCGGTCGCGATGGCGGTCGGTAATTACTGCCAGCGGATCGTTCCCTTCCAGGACTGACGGCAACCGGCCGCGCCCCCTGCCGGCCTTCAACGGAGAGCGAGATGAAAAACCCTTGGATGAGCGCATGGCTGTCGGCCGCCAACAGCGCGGCCGCCACCGCCCGAGGCCAGATCATGGCCGAAACCAGCAAGACCCAGACCCGGATGTTGCAGGACTGGCAACGCGCGTGGATGGACGCGTGGTTCGCGATGTGGTTTCCGGGCCGCCGCCAATAGCGGCGTCAGGCAAGCTGCCGCGCCACCAGCCAGGTCGCGGGCACGGCAAGTGCCGCGCCGATGGCGGCGGCGATCAGGATGGACTTCCAGTCATAGAACCCCATCGCCAGCACGGCCACCACGCCGATCCCCGCCAGCGAGATCATGACGATCGACAACAGGAGCATGAAAAGACGGGCCATCGCGAACTCCGAACTTGGTTCTGTGGCAATCATGGCACGGCTGTGGGGAATGCGCCTTGATCGAGATCAGATTTGCGGCCAGGGATCAGTTTCCAGAGCTACGTAGAAGTTTGCCTCTGCTTCCGAAGGCGGGATGTTCCCGATTGGCTCGAGAAGACGGCGGTTGTTGAACCATTCCACCCATTCGAGCGTCGCGTACTCCACGGCTTCTAAGCTGCGCCATGGGCCGCGGCGGTGGATGACCTCCGCCTTGAACATATGAAGGGGAGCGTGGCCCCAGTGGGGCCGCGTAAGCCCCGTAATGGTTGATCGTCTCGGCCAAGGCGTTGTCGTAACTGTCGCCGACGCTGCCCACCAAGGGTTCAATCCCGGCTTCTGCCAAACGTTCAGTGGAACGAATAGACAGGTATTGCGAGCCCCTGTCGCTGTGGTGAACCAGCCCCATGCCCTTTCCGGGGCGGCGATTATGTACCGCCTGTTCCAGGGCATCGAGAACGAACCCCGTATGCGCCGAGTTGCTGACGCGCCAGCCAACGATCTTGCGGGCATAGGCGTCGATGACGAAAGCGACATAGGTGAAATCCGACACCCACAGCATATTCGGTGCCGGAACACGGAACTGGCGGTTACCTTGTCCAGCGGACACGGCGCCTTCTTGTCCGGGATCGTCGTCCGATGCGGCTTGCCCCTGATAATACCTTGAATACCCATATCATTCATCAATCTTGCGACTGTGCAGCGGGCGACATCGAAGCCCTCACGACCAAGCTGCCGCCAGACTTTCCGAACCCCATAGACCCGCCAGTTCTCTTCGAAGACCCGAAGGATCTCGGGGCGCAGGCCGCGTATGACCGAGGAGCTGAACGA
>NZ_JBQEOI010000076.1:0-8338 GCF_052045125.1 Paracoccus sp. 22332 | reverse complement strand
TTTGCGGCCCGCAACCAGTTCGCCATAATGTTCGGCGAGCGCTTCGACGCTTGAGTATCTGAAACCGCATGGAGCCGGTCAGATACACAAAGTTCAGGACACTCCCGCTGAAGCGGGGCTTTTATCTGGCCCTTTGGTCTCATTGGCTCCTCATGAAGCTCGTCGCCAGTCTTGGCCATCAGTTTGGTGGACGACCTGAATGGCAGAACGCTCATCCCGGCACATGCCTGGTGTTGGCGTTTCTTGTGCAGGAACGCTCGACGCTGCAGATCTGAAGACGGGTAACATCCCTGCTGCTCCATCCTGCAATCCGCGACACCAAGTCCATTACCACTGCAAGCTTGGTGATCAACTCCAACCCTGGTTCCAGAACCCCGCTGGCCCTTCATCCCGGCAGGTCCATACAGGTGATCATCAGGGTGCCGTCGCTCGAGAGCAATGGAACACCAAGCTGTCCATCTTGTTATTGCTTTCAGCCAATCACCAAGAGGATAGACGCAATGACGCAAAGATCAGGTTTCCCGGAAAAGAATGAGGATGCCGCATCTCCAAGCGAAGGAACGCCAGACCTGCGGGACGACACCATGAGCTTTGTTGAGAAGGCATCCACGCTGGCAAGCGATGCTGTGGAGGGTTTGCGAGGGTCTGTTCAAGAGGTCAGGGCAGCCGGACAAGACTACGCCGGAAAAGCATTGGACATAGGCAAAAGGAAAGCTGAAGAGGCTGCCTTTTATACTGAGTTGGGCTATGAAGAAGCAATCGACTATGTTCGGCAAAGACCGATTGCTGCCCTGAGCATGGCAATGGGCATCGGCCTTGTTCTCGGTCTTGCGACCGCACGCCGCTAATCACTGCCTGTAGCGTATTGCGTGAAATCCTTTCGGAGGCCCCTCTGATCCTTAATCCATAAGGATGGTTTTTTTTAGAGCGCTGATCAAAGCTCTCGACTAAAGAAGAGGCCCCGCACTTGCGGGGCCAAATCATGTGATCAAATCAAGCCTCAGGGCTTGCGATTGTCATAATCCCGGCTTCCCACTTCGGGGTCCAGACCTTGGCGGTTCGGCCCATCACGATCGTCGTCGATCTCGACTTCGGTGCGTCGGACGGTGTCCGAGACTGTTTCGCGGTGTGTTTCGCTGGTCTTGCGGAGTTCGATCTCCTCGACCACGCGGGCTTCCTTTTGAACGACCGCTTCTTCGCGGTATTCTTCAGCTTCGATCGTGCGGTCCTGGAAAGCAGTATCCGCGTTTGTCAGAGGACGGTCGACAGGCCGGCGCTCGACCTCAACTCGCTCCTCGCGCAGGTCGACGCTTTCGCTGACGGGCTCTTCGACGGTATAGGCGCGAACCCGGACACGGCCATGGCCGGTTTCGCGCTTGCCGACGCGAAGACGTTCCTCCACGATAGGGATCGTCTCGTCTCCGCGCAGATCCCGACCTTGCCGCAAGGACGCATCAGCGCCCGCGCTGTCCTCGTCAACATAGGAACTGTCCAGATCACCCGTTGCACCCGCACGGGCGCCATAGGCGGATGCCGTGCTGCCCGAGGCATAGCTGCTGGACTTGTAATCGCTCCAGCCCTCTGAGCGCCAGCTTTCTTCACGCTCTTCAAGATTGATGCTGCCTTCGTCGTCGAGAATATCCAGGGCGGTCTCGTAATCGGCCCCGGACAGCCCTGTCACGGTCACCAGATAGCCGCCGCGCGACAGCCCTTCGGCATAGGAATACCGATCTTCATCGGGAAAGAAGAAGTCCTCGAGACCATCCCAAAAACCTTTGTTGCGCTCTTCAACGGTGCCCGCGCGAGAAGCGGTGTCACTCCCCCCTGCCACTTGCCGGATGCGTTCCGAGGTTATCCCTGCCTGGCTCAGCCGCTCGACCGCGCGCTGCGCCTCGGCCTGGCTATCGAACATGGCAGAAACGGACAGCGTGCCGGAAGAACCGGATTCATTCTCATAGGTCATCTTGATCGTCCTTTTGGTATGGCTGTTCCAGATCGGCGGGCAAGCGCTCGATCTGGACGGTTTGGCGACGGGTTGTCGCGGGCACGTCAATTGTCTCTTTATGTTCGATACGGTGAACATGGATTTCTTCACGAAGATAGAGTTCGCGCGTGACAACCAGGCGCTCTTCGACCACAGGGATGATGGTCACTTCGCCTTCCGTCACGACGTCCGGGATTGTGTCGATCCGACGGTCCATCGGCACCCGGACCACATCAACCTCAACGCTCGCAAGGTCAGTTGGCAGGAGGTGGTTTATCTCCTCGGTTTGAGTGGCGATCCTGACACGACCGCTGACAACCCGCCGGGTCGAGACAGTGGCTGTTTCTTCAACAACGGGAATGAAATCGCGCTCTGTTTCGTCGGCCATTCTCGTCCCCGTCGTCAACGATGATCAACGGATAGACAGGAATTGCGTTCCGCAAATCTGACGCGATTTCGCGTAGCAATCGATCGGCAGGATGGGCTTTTCTGCTGTTCGGTCTCTTTTCAGGCGCGCGACGACAACAGGCATTATCTCCTCCCGATGTGATGCCTGAAAAGCGCCAGTAACCCCAGAGGGTTCATTCACTTTTCCGGATAGAGCCTTTTCACGATCATCGCCGCGGACAGGCCGAGAAGTGTCCCTGCAGCAATATCGATCGGGTAGTGCTTGGCACGCGGCACCTGAACACCTGCAATCAGGCTGGCTGCCAGGAAAGCCGGAACGGCCGTCTTTGGGATATCGGAGGCTATGATCGCTGCAACAGCGACAGCACCGGCGGTATGGCCGGAGGGGAAGGATGTATCGTGACCGCCCTCGGTTTCCCCAGGTTCGCAGACATAGTCCTCACCCTCCAGCATCACACCTGGTCTGGTGCGTCGAAACCGGTTCTTGATCGCCCTCTTGATGCTGTTTGCCAGCACATGGGCAGCCATCATCCGCACACCCGTTCGGGCCAGGTGGGGACGATCGGAGATGAGCCCGGCCGTCATGACGCCGCCACAAACCAGCGACAACGGGATCTGGTCCGCGATCTCGCTCACCAAGCCTAATGACGTGACAACCGGATGATGGCGATAGCGGCCAGCGTCCTGTGCGATAGACTTGTCGGCCTCCTCGATAGCCGTGATCGTGTCCGGGACTGACTGCTCATCGCTCTTGGTCATGCCGCTATCTTTTCCATGAGGGTTGCCGGTGATTGACGGCGCATAACCGACCTGCTTCTGGCCCGGTTCCGTCATCAAAAATCAAGCGCCCGCAAGGACGACAACGCTCGGATACGGTTTCCCCAGACAAATCAATCCTTATGAGCGAAAGCCATTGTGGTGGTGGGCAAGCCCACATCGGATCAATCTATCTGCACATTGGAACTCCAACGGATTTGCAGCCTTTCCCTTGGCAGGCTGCGAAGGACCTCTCAGATCATGGACCGTTTCGGACGATATGCCCTGGTGGCGGACGATGAGCCATTGATCCGGATGGATGTTGAGGCGATCCTGACAGAGGCGGGGTTTCAGGTGCTGACCGCTGCCGGAGCCGATGAGGCCCTGGACATCCTGTTCAGCCGCGGCCCGGAGATCGAGCTGCTCTTCACCGATGTCCAGATGCCGCCGGGAACAATGACCGGCTACGACCTGGCCCGGCGCTGCGCCGGAGACATGCCGCAAATCGCGATCCTGGTCGCCTCTGGGGCCCAGCGGCCTGAGCCCGACACCCTGCCTGAGGGTGCCCTGTTCCTTGATAAGCCCTTCAGTCCTGATCAGGTCCTGCGATGTCTATCCCAGCTTCTCCCCAACCGCTGACGACGAAAGCCAGCAGAATGGCCACGCCAGAGGACAGGGCTTTCCTCTGAACCCGCTTTCCCTGGCACGAACGATGTCCGCAGGACAGCGGCTAGGCCGTCCCAGCTCCCGTCGACACCGTGAACTGCGCTCCCTGAGCGGTGTTGATCGCCTCGACCGTGGCTTCCATCTGGCTGCTCAGCGAGACGATCAGGCGCATGCCGAGGCCTGCCTGGCTCCTCATGTCAAAGCCATCGGGCAATCCGCGACCCTGGTCTGCCACGACAAGCGTGAAGCCTTCCTTGTCCTGGCCTGGTCCGAAGTGAACCTGGATCGGGACAGGCTCGTCTCCGCGCCGTGCATGCTTCAGGGCATTGGTCAGAAGCTCGCTCGCAATCAGTCCGAGTGGCAGCGCCTGATCGATGGGCAGGAGCATCGTCATGGCCTCGACCGTGATCTGCGCGTTTCCAGAGCCCAGTGAGGATGCGATGTCTTGTGTCAGCCGCTGCAGGTATCCCCCGAACTCGACCGTATCCATGTTCGCCGAGCGGTAAAGCTGCTCGTGGATACGGGCCACGCTTAGAACACGGGTCGATGCCTCGGCCAGGGCGTCCTTTGCCTCTCGCGACGAGACGGCCCGCTCCTGCATGCGCAGCAGCCCCCCGACCATCGACAGGCTGTTCTTGATGCGGTGGTCGATCTCCCGGGATAGAAGATCCTTGTCGGCCAGGGCACGCCGCAGTCGCTCTTCCGCCAGGACATGGGTGGTGACATCCTGCACGATGCCGACCAGACGCACGGGGCGCCCTTCGGCAAAGGTCGTCCGTCCGTAGGCAGCAACCCAACGGGTGTCTTTGTCCGAACGGCGCAGGACGCGATACTGTGCTGCAGAACGTCCATCGCCCTGCGGGTCGAGCGCTTGATCGAGCGAGGCCTGCATCGCTGCCTGATCCTCGGGATGTATGCCCTCCGCGAAGGTCGCAAAGCTGACCGGCTCCTCGGCCCCAATGCCCCAGATGTCGCGGATGCGCCCGTCCCATTCGATTGTGCCGGTGACCAGGTCATGGTCGAAAAGCCCGAGCGCCGCCGCATCGACCGCAATGCTGAGGCGCTCCTCGCTCTGGGCCACGGCCTGCTCTGCAAGCTTGCGCTCGTGGATATCCTCGGTTGCGCCATACCACATCGCGATCCCGCCCCGCGCATCCTGCCAGGGATGGGCATGGCTGCGCATCCAGCGAAAATCGCCATTCGCCATGCGGACACGATGTTCGATGTCAAAGGACGTGCCCATCTCGATGGCGTCCCTCCAGGCCGAAAGGGAGGCAGAGCGATCATCGGGATGGATCGCTTCAAGCCAACCCTCTCCTTCCGCGTCCTGAAGCGTCAGGCCTGTCAGGTCGAGCCATCGCTCGTTGAACTCGACGATCCGGCCCTCCGCATCGGCCGCCCAGGGGATCTGCGGGTTGAGTTCGACCGCGCGCCGCAGATGGGCTTCCCGCTGGGCCAGTTCGCTGCCGAGTTCCTCGATCCTGCTGCGCGCTGCTTCCTTGTCGATCGCCACCCCGAGAGTATTGGCGAGCGCCTGCAGAAAATGGATGTCATGCGGATTGAACGCGCCAGGGTCACGGCTATCAGCTTCGAGAACCCCGAACGGCACGCCTTCGCCCTGGATGATCACGTTGACCGCGCGCTTGACCCCGTGATCCGCCATCAGCTTCGGGGTGCGGAAACGCTTTTCTTCTGAGAGATGGTTGGAAATCACCGGCTCGCCTGTCTTGAAGGCGTAGCCTGCGGGGCTTTCCAGATCCGCTCCGATCCGGGCATGTCCGACCAACCCGGGCCTCCAGCCGATCCCCGCGCGCAGAAGAAGAGCGTTCTCCTTGGGCAAGGGTTCGAGCACCTTTGCAAAGCCCACTTCAAGCCCATCCGCTGCAATGCGACACGCTTCATCCAGGATGGCTTGCAGCTTATCGTTCTTGAGCGCGAAGCGGCCGAATTCGGCAATCAGCGCCTGTTGGGCAAGACGCCGTTCAAGTTCAGGAACAGGCGGGTTGGAAGAGCCGTCGGTCGGGGTCTCTGCGATCATGACTGTTCCAATATCAACGAGAGAATACGGGGAACAAGAAGAGAACCCCGTATCCGCGTCAAGGGGTTTTCACAAGACGCCCTGTGTCGTGAGACTGCCCGGTCCGCGAGGGTCGTGTTCGGCGGCGCACAGGGTCGGCGCGGGAGTGCCCTCTTCTCGTGTTCGCCCGCTGGAGACGTCGCCTCGGGGGTGCGTATCGGACAGGACTTCCTCATGGATGGAGACCAGCCACCGGGTGATAAAGCTACCGGCGCGACACACAAAGATGGCAAGTCGCCAACACCTTGGAACCCTGCTTCAAGATGCGCATTTCGCTGCAACGGGCAGAGCCTGTAGGCTGCTCCAAGGGAAAGTTCAGATGACGGCACGACGAGCAGTTGCGATTATCGGCACAGGCCCTACCGGGATCTACAGTCTGAAACATCTGCTCAGCGCAGGGCTTCCGCTTGATGTCACGCTTTATGAGCGAGGTCCGCGCGCAGGGATCGGCATGCCCTATTCGCCGGAGACGGCCAACAAGTCGATGCTGGCCAATATCGCCAGCATCGAGATCCCGCCTGTCGTCAGCACTTACCTGGAATGGCTCGAGGCGCAGCCGTCGGCACGATTGGCATCCTATGGCCTCGACACAGAGGATCTGGACGACCGTCAGTTCACGCCGCGGCTTTTGCTGGGCGAATACTTCCGCGATCAACTGCTTGATCTCGTGCAGGACGCCCGGGCTGCGGGCCACAGGATCGCCATCCATGAAAACACCGAGGTTCTGGACATCGGAGCGGGTGAAGAGGGACTGACCGCGACGACCCTTGCTGTCCGGGATGGTCCGTTCGACCGGGTGATTGTCGCCACAGGACACGAGTTTCCCGACGCGGACGAGGCCACGCGGACCTACTTTCCCAGTCCCTGGTCAGGCCTGATCGAGGCGGCCATTCCTGCGGTCAGGGTGGGGATCATGGGAACCTCGCTCAGCTCGATCGACGCGGCAATGGCCGTGGTCAACCAGCATGGGCGGTTTCGCAGCAGGAATGGCGCGCTCCGTTTCGATCTGGATCCGGCCTCGTCCGACCTCGAGGTCGTTCTGATGTCTCGCACCGGCGTGCTGCCGGAAGCGGATTTCTATTGTCCCATCCCCTATGAGCCTTTGACGTTTGTCACCGGCCCCGCACTGGCGGCCTGTCTGAAATCCTCCAAGCCCCTTGATGCCGCTTTCGATCTGATCAAAGCCGAGATCACGCAGGCGGACCCTGCCTTCGCCCTGCGCCTCGGGTTGAAGGGCCTGACGGCCGACAGCTTCACGGATGCCTACTTTGCAAGCCGTGAAACCTCCGATCCCTTCGAATGGGCACGGCGCAACCTCCAGGAGGTCGAATACAACAAGGCACACAAGATCACCGTTGCCTGGCGCTATGCGCTGCTGCGCATGCATGAGGAGGTCGAGGATATCGTTGCCGATCTGCCAGAGACCGATCGCGAGCGGTTCGACAGCGGGCTGAAGAAGGTCTTTGTCGACAACTATGCTGCTGTGCCCTCCGAATCCATTCGCCGTCTGTTGGCTCTGCGAGATGCGGGCATCCTCTCCTTGTTGACGCTTGGGGAGGACTACGAGCTCGAACGCCAAGAAAGCGTCACCAGGATCACACGGCGTGACGGCCAGGTGGACACCTTTGAAGTCTTCATCGACGCCAGAGGACAAAAGGCGCTGACTTCCAAGGATCTGCCCTTTCCGAGCCTGCGGCGGATGCTTCTGGAGAACGGCCAGGAGATCCCGGAAGTGTCTCAGGATTACAGCCTGATCGAGGCTGGCCCTTATACGGGCCGTCTATGCCTCGCGGCCCTTCCATACCTGATGCATGACAGACCTTTTGTGCAGGGCATCACCGCATGCGCTGACATCGCCGGCGCCATTGCGGCGGGACTGACAACACGACGTCGGCGTCGTCTGGTCTCATAGACTTCGGGAAGATAGAGGTCGTTCTGATCTTTTCCACGACACTTCGATTTGAGGGATGACCATTCCACAGAGGGTCTTCCTTCTCTCGTTGATCTGTTGGACTTTGGCGCCTTCTGGTTTAACCGATGCGCCATGAAGTCCCTGTCTCGTCTCTCTCTTGCCGTTGCTACAATCCTGTTGCTGGTGGGCACGGGGCTGACCTGGACCATCTATCGCACAGAGGTTGCGGCCCAGCAGGCAGAGTTTGACGTCCTGGCGCAGAGGGCGGCGCGCCGGATCGAAATTAGGATCGAACAACATCTTGCTCTCCTGACGGCGACAAGGGCGTTTTTTGAAGTTCATCCCCGCTCCGGCGAGCGCGAGGTATTTGCCGCTTTTGTGTCGAAACTGGACCTCGATGGGCAGTATTCCGGACTGCAGGGGATCGGTTGTTGATTTCCACCCAGAACTGAGCCGGCATTTCCATCGAGAAGTGAGCCACCTCTGACTATGGATTTCCGGTCATTCAGTGGTCAAGGCGTGATTGTTCTCCTTC
>NZ_JBQEOI010000075.1:0-8592 GCF_052045125.1 Paracoccus sp. 22332 | reverse complement strand
GCCTCGGCTTCGGTCCTGGGCTGCGCGGCATTTTCCGCCGTGTCGGGATCGTCAGTCGCCACCGCCGTCACCATCGGCAAGGTGGCCCTGCCGGAAATGAAGCGCCTCGGCTATGCCGACGGGCTGGCGACTGGATCGGTCGCGGCGGGGGGCACGCTGGGTTTCCTGATCCCGCCGTCTACGGGCTTTGTTCTTTACGCCATCCTGACGGAACAATCCATCGGACGCCTGTTCATGGCGGGCGTACTGCCGGGGCTGATGCTGACGGTGCTGTTCATCGTCACCGTCTGGCTGGTCGCCCTGCGCAACCCGTCGCTGGCACCTGCCGGGCCGAACGTCGCCCTGGGCCAGCGTTTCCGCAGCCTGGGCCAGGCCGGGCCGCTGCTGGCGGTGATGATCCTGACCATCGGCGGCATCTATGTCGGCGCCTTCACCCCGGTCGAGGCATCGGGCATCGGCGCGGCCCTGGTGATCGGGCTGGCGCTCGCAGCCGGCAAACTGTCGCGGGCGGGCTTTCGCATCGCGGTCATGGACACGCTCAAGACCTCGGCCATGCTTTACACCATCGTGATCGGCGCGAACGTCCTGAACCCGTTCTTTGCCGTCACCCAGATCCCCGCCCTGCTGGGCCAGGGGCTGGAGGGTCTTGGCCTGGGCGCCTATGGCACGCTGTTCGTGATCATCGGGGCATATGTCGTCATGGGAATGTTCATGGACGGGCTGTCGATGCTGGTGATCTCGATCCCGATCGTGTTCCCGGTGATCACGCAGCTTGGCTTCGACCCGATCTGGTTCGGCGTCGTCGCGGTGATCGTGATCGAGATGGGGATGATCACGCCCCCTGTCGGACTCAACGTCTTTGTGGTACGCGGCGTGGCGCAGGACGTGCCGTTGACCACAGTGTTCCGCGGTGTCATGCCGTTCCTGTTCGCGATGATCGTGGGCCTGATCCTGATCATCCTTGTTCCGCAAATCGCGCTGCTGATCCCCAACACGATGTTCGGCTGAGGAAAGACCCATGAGTGATAACCTTCTGCGGATCGCCTTTGTCGGCTTCGGCGAGGCTGCCGAGGCCTTTGCAAAAGGCTGGAGCAGGGCCGTGACGACGGGCCTGCGCGCCTTTGACGAAAAGATCGACGATCCGCAGGCCATGTCACTGCCCTTGTCGCGATCCGAGGCAACGGGCGTCAGCCTTTCTCTTGACAGGGCGACGGCACTTGAGGGTGCGGATGCGGTCTTCTGCCTGGTGACGGCGGACCGTGCCGTCCTGGCCGCCGAAGAAGCGGCCCCCTATCTGGCCCCGGATGCGCTCTGGCTCGATGGCAACAGCTGCTCGCCCGGCGCCAAGCGCCGCGCGGCCGCGGTCATCGAGGCGGCCGGTGGACGCTATGTCGATGTGGCGATCATGGCGCCGGTCTATCCCAGGATGCACCGCACGCCCCTGCTGATCGCCGGTCCCCATGCCGACGACGCACTGGCAGTCCTGTCCGCCCTCGGGATGGATGCGCAAGTATCGGGCGGCACGGTGGGCGACGCATCGGCCATCAAGATGGTCCGATCCGTGATGATCAAGGGGACCGAGGCGCTGTTCGCAGAATGCCTGCTGGCCGCCCGCCGCGCGGGGATCGAGGATCGGGTCCTGGGTTCGCTCCAGGCCTCGAACCCGCAAATCGACTGGCCGCGCCAGGCCGCCTATAACCTGGAACGCATGATGGTCCACGGCCGCCGCCGCGCCGCCGAGATGCGCGAAGTCGCGGCCACCCTGACCGAACTTGACCTTCCCAACGGTTTGGCCAGTGCCACCGCCGACTGGCAGCAATGGATTGGCGAGCTGGAGTTGCCCGCAGGCGAGGACAGCTTCGCCCCCCGCGCCGATGCAATCCTGAGCGGGCTCCGGCCCTAGAGCCGGGACGCGGTTCGGCGCAGAAGGTCCAGGAAATCCTTCTGCGCCCGCGTCGGCTCCCAACCGGCGCGGGTGGTAATGCCGATCGGGCGGCTGGCATTGGGCAGGCGCACCGGCAGGATCGCCAGGACGCCCGCCTCAACCTCGGCCTGCATCTTCGACAGGCCGCCCAAGTAATCGCTCTGCCGCAGGATTTCGCGCATCATGATGACAGAGGATGTCTCGATAACGTTGGTTGGCGCCCGTTCGTGGAAGCAGGCATCCAACACGCCCCGAAGCGGCGTCGATCGCCGGGGCACCACCCAAGGGTAGGCAGCCAGATCGGTGAACCCCGGGCGGCCCTTGCCGGAAAGGGGATGGCCCGGACGTGCGACGACGACCACCTCGTCATCGAACAGGCGCTCCTGATCGATATCCTCGATCGGGCTCGGCAGGCGCAGGGCACCCAGCATCATGTCGATTTCGCCCCGGCGCAAGCCCAGCAGCAGTTCGTCGTAACGCCCATCGATGATATGGAAAGGAAAGCTAGGACGGAGATTGCGAAACCCCAGGATGGCCGAGGGCAGCCATCCGGACCGCGACAAGGGCAGCGCGCCGATAACGATGCGGCCGACCTCGCGCCCGTTGAGCGTCGCCAGGTCGGACTCGGCCTGGTCCAGTTCCGCCATCGCTAATCGTGCGGCCTGTGCCAGTTGAAGCGCCGCCCGCGTCGAGATCAGGCCATGCGCCGTGCGTTGAAAGAAGGTCGTGCCGGCTGCCTTTTCCAGCGTGGTGGTCGAGCGATGAACCGTGGGCTGCGCCAGCCCCACCCGGTGGGCGGCCATGGTGAAGTTCTCGGTTTCGGTCACGGCAATCAGCGCGACAAGCTGCGGCCAGGTCGCTTGTATGCGGACAGCACGATCCATATCCGACATTGCCGCATCCAGCATTCTCAGCGCCCGTTCGGCTCGATGATGCAAGAGTTCGCCGGCTTCGGTCAAAAACAGTCCCTGGGGGCGCCGCAGGAAAAGCGGGTGCCCTGTCTCTTGCGCCAGCTTGACCATGGCCTGGGTGACGGCAGGCTGCGAGACATGGTTGGCCTCAGCCGCCTGTGTCACGGAATTGCTGCGCCCGAGGGCGAGGAACATCCGGAGATGGCGGATACTGGCTGGCATGTGTCCTTCCCTGCTTACGGGAAGGTTACGGCTGCCTCCGCCTGCAGACAAGCAGCGGGAAATTGACGGGCCATAGGGAGACGATATGCAGAACGCCCAGCATGAACCGCGGACCATTGGATTGATCGATGACCTTGGGTTGGAAAGCAACGTCAATGGAGGTCGTGATCAGGAAGCCGCAGCCAGGTTTCCGTGACATGCGGCGGGCCGATTTCGCTTTGTCTGCGTTGTGCAGAAATTGCGGTGCAGGAGCGGTTTGGAAATACCATCGGCTGATAATCTGATGCTTTGGGCATGGGATGGAGGTTGGACGTGGGCATTCCCGTTTCAGACAATCTTGCCGGGGTTCATTCGTGCGTCAGGATCGACCGCGGCAATGAGTGCGGTCATCAGGTGTCGTTCGATCGGGCTGCGAAGGTGGTCCGCCAGCCCAACCTTTGCCTGCCCCAGGCCATGCTCGGCGGAAAAGCTTCCGCCTACGCTGACAACAAGGTCATAGATCGCCTGGGACAACATGGCCTCCGTGCCTGCGAAATCCGCATCTGGCGGGGGCGACAGATTGAGATGGACATTTCCGTCGCCCAGGTGGCCGAAGGGATTGACGCGGACACCCGGCAGGATCTTCGACAGCATTGGTTCTGTCAGGGCTACAAAATCGGCGAGCCGCGCCACCGGCACGGCGACGTCATGCTTGATCTGCGGTCCCTCGCGCCGTTGGCCTTCGGGCATTTCCTCACGCAACTGCCACAAGGCGGCGCGCTGCGCTGCAGACGAGGCCACGACTCCGTCCACGACATTGCCGCTCTCGAAAGCCTGTTCCAGGATCTCGGCCAGCAGCACCTTCGGGTCAGCCGACTTGCGGGATGTGGCCAGCTCGACAAGGAGGTAAAATGGTCCGGGCGTCTCGACGGGCCTGCGCAGGTCGGGAAGGTGGTGCAGAAGCATGGCAAGCCCGGTTTCGCAGAAGAACTCGGCCGCCGTCAGCATGTCACCTGCTTCATGTCGAAGCCTCGCGCCAAGCCTAAGCATGCTCTCCACGTCCGAGAGAACAAGCAGTGCGGTTGCTTGAGCGGCAGGAGCTGGCTGCAGCTTCAGGATCGCCCGGGTAATCACGCCCAGCCTGCCTTCCGCCCCGCAGAACAGCTTGCGCAACTGCAAGCCCGTGTTGTCCTTGATCAAGGCCCGCATGCCGTCCCAGATCGAGCCGTCGGGCAGAACCACCTCAAGCCCCAGCACCTGCGCTTCCATCATGCCATAGCGCATGGCAAGGCTGCCTCCGGCATTCGTCGCGATCAGACCGCCGATCTGAGCGCTGCCTTCAGCGCCTAAATGGAGCGGAAACATCAGGTCATGTGACGCCACGGCTTCGTTTAATGCCTGCAGGATGACACCGGCATCGACCGTTGCCGTCATCGCGACCGGAGCGATCTCGTGGATGCGGTTCATGCGCGCCAACGACAGAATGATGCCGCGCTGTCCCGCAGAGATGACACTGCCGCCATTCAATCCCGTATTTCCGCCTTGGGGTGTCACGCTGATGCCAAGCGTGGCGCAAAGCCGCAACGTTGCGGCGACCTCTTCGGTCGTCGCGGGCAAGGCCACGCCCAAGGGAGGCTCGCCGAACCGGTCCAGCCAATCGCGCGCATAGGGACGCGTCTCGTTTGACGAGGATTTCCACCCTGACGAACCCAACAATTCGGCAAACGGATCGCTCATCTTCGTCTTCCTCTTTTAGTCAAACCTGGTTTGGAGACGAAGGATGTTGGGCGCAATTTCAAAGCACGTTCATCGTCATAAGCGCGTGCTATGGAGCGGTTGTGCGCAGGACCCAAGGCAGTTGTTAGGCCCTGCGCTACCTCTTGATGAGCCTTGCACAAAGCGGCAATGGAACATCGTTCAGTCACTTCATGCAAGCTAGGGCAGGGGCATGCGCGGCAAATGGAACAAGCCCACAACACAGAGACGCTCGAAGATCACGATTTGGCCGTGCGCCTCTGGAATAGCTATTACCGTCGGGTTGACCGGCATCTCCATCTTCTCGCATTACAACATACAGCGCCAGCTCTGCGGCTCGCCGTTCCGGTCCCTTTTCCCAATGGTGTACGCAAGGGGATGGGCTACCGAACACCCATCGAAGCGTTTCGAGATGAACTGATACGATTGGAGGCACCATGACACACCCTGCTCCGCAGCACTGGTGCATTCAGAATGGAGCCTGCACCCGGGGACGCCGTCCTGAAAAGCGGCACGGCTTGGCAGCACAGGGCCCGCGTATAGGACATAGTTTCTAGGTGTCGAAGTTGACAACCGGAATTTCGGCACCCTCGGGAATGGTCATGGCTGTGATGCGCGCGATGTTGAACTCCGGATCGTTGAAGACCAACTGCCACTGCCCGTAATAGGTTGCAAACGGCCCCTTGACGATCGACCCGCCAAGCTCGGGCACCTTGTGCGCGATCTCATCTACCGTTGCCCAGTCTTCAACCACGAACGTCACCATCGTGCCAGCGCTGGATGTTGATGTCCTGCGTCTCTCACGATCCTTCAGGCCCAGAAGCTCATAGGCCGGGACGCCGTTGAAGGCCAGCTGGAAGCCGTTGCCTTGCAGAACCCGGTAGATCGGCGAAGAGGCCTCGGGAATGTCGTCCCAACCCAGGATTGCAGCGTAAAATTGTTTCTGTTTCTCCACATCATCGCAGAAGATGTTGTGCATAGGCTGGAACTTGTCTGCACTGGCCATCGGTGTGTCCACGCTCCTCTTGAGATCAGGCATTGAGGTCGCCGTCTGCGCATCGAGACGACATCTTTATGCCCAGCGGGGCCGCCAGTCCCGCATCCATCAGCGTCCCGACAAGCTCGGCGTGATAGGCGGCATAGGCTTTCACTGAAACATAGCGGTCCTCGGGTCTGATGATGTTGAACATCAGCGATCCTTGGCGGACAGTGGGCAGCACCCAGGACTTGTAGGCCCATTCCGGGTCCGCATGCGTGAAGTAGTCCGAGTTCTTCGGTCGCAGCCATCTTGCGCCGTCATGAGGTTGATCGATATTGCCGACCGACGCATTGAAGGCCCTAAGTGCCTTCTCCGGTTCGGCGGTGCTTACATACAAGGCCAACTTTCTTCCTTTCCGTTCCAAATCTATCCGCCTGACAGCTTTCGTGACTGCTCAGTTCAGTAGAACCTCATCAAAGCGCACGTCCATCCACCGGAGGAAGGTTTCCACCAGCCTCGTGTAGTACAGCTTGACCACGTCAGGCGGGATGCCTTTGCCGCCATCGGCCTGAAGTTCGAAGGTCAACGTGCCCGCATCGACGCTTGGCACAAGCCTTGCGCCGATATCCGACACGTCTTCGGAATGCTGGTAGGAGGTATCAGCCTCCAGCATCCAGCCTTCCGCCTTCCCCCACGCTTCTTCCTGGACAATTCTCCGGTTGAACTCCCGAAGCAGCGCATCGGGAGAATTGGTCATGAAATGGACTGACACTGGGATATCTCCTGAAATCCGGCCGAGCGTCAGCCCGCGACTGCTTGCAGTTCAGGGTGAATCCGGTCGCTTTCAAGAACCGGCGTCAGGAGAGCTTTCTCGAAAGCCTCCTTGCCCTGCGCGTGGGCGTTTTCCAGTTCCTTGATCCATTTCCTGTACTGTATCGAGATCTTGTCGGTCACGACCGACAGTTCGTCGTCGTAAATCTCTTCTGGCCACTGCGATTCAATGACCGGCTGGTCCTCGGCAAAGACCAGGTCGTTGAAGGCGATGTGGGGATGATCCGAATCGTTCAAGCTCTTCTCGCGGGCGAAGATCAGGAAGTTCTTCGTTTGCTTCGCGTTCACCGGGCAGGACACGTTGAAGAGGACGTGAAGGTTGTTCCCCACATATTTTTGAACGGCCAAGTTGATCGTGAACGGCATACTGCAATGGTAGGTGAAGTTGCCGATGGGTGCCTGATCGGGAACATCCATGCCCGGAGGGGTGTCATAGACAAAGCGCAGCTGGCCCTTCACGCGATCGATCGGCACGATGGGCGGCTCGGCGTTGTTCGGATCGAACAGCGTGCCCGGGTGAACGAACGCGAAGTGCGAAAAGTCCGTGAAGTTTTCCCAGCGGCGCGGTGCGCTGGCATTCCACCAGTAGGGCTCCTGCACGACTATCTTCATCCTCGGGTCATCAGCGACGCTGAAATACGGGATTTCCGTCACGTTCCACGAGCTGTCCAGACGGACCCAGACCAAACCGTACTTCAGTTCACATTGGGGCACCTCGAAAAATTGCCCGGCCCGAGTTGCTGCGGTATGAACGGGGGGTGATCGGCTGCTTGGGCGTAACGATGGCACAGATGGGTTTCTTCGATCTTTCGGACCGCTATGCGAGCCTGGATGCCAAGAAGGACCCCTTGGTCGAGATTGACGCCGTTGTGCCGTGGGAGGAGTTCCGCCCGACGCTGGAGCGGGTTTGGCGCAAGCCAGATGCGGAGCGGAAGTCGCGCGCCGGGCGCAAGCCGATGGACGCCGTTCTGATGTTCAAGACACTGGTCCTGGGCGCGCTCTACAACCTGTCCGACGACCAGATCGAGTATCAGGTGCGCGACCGTTTGTCATTCATGCGGTTCCTCGGCCTAGGGCTTGAGGACCGGGTGCCCGATGCCAAGACGGTGTGGCTTTATCGCGAAGCGCTGGCGCAGGCGGGCCTGGTGGAGGCGCTGTTCAAGCAGTTCGACGGCTATCTGGCGCGCCGGGGTTACATCGCGCGGGGAGGGCAGATCCTGGATGCCTCCATCGTCCCGGTGCCGAAGAACCACAACACGCGCGAGGAAAACAAGGCGATCAAGAGCGGTGAGGTGCCCGAGGGCTGGTCCGACAAACCGGCCAAGCGGTCACAGAAGGACGTTGATGCCCGCTGGACCAAGAAGCACGGTAAATCCCACTATGGCTACAAGAACCATGTGAGCATGGACAGGAAGCACAAGCTGGTAAGACGTTACCATGTCAGCGATGCCGCCCTGCATGACAGCCAAGCGGTGGACCACCTGCTGACGCGGGGCAATACCGGCGCGGGGGTCTGGGCCGATCCGGCCTATCGGTCCGAGGAGATGGAAGCCAAGCTGCGCGGCATGAAGCTGAAGAGCCACATCCACCGCAAGGGCAAGCGCGGCAAGCCGCTGACCGAGCAGGCCAAAAGCAGCAACCGGACCAAATCCTCGGTGCGTGCCCGGGTCGAGCATGTCTTCGGCGCGCAGACCAATGACATGGGCGGCACGCTGGTGCGCACGATCGGCATGGTGCGGGCGAAGGCGAAGATCGGGATGAAGAACCTCGCTTACAACATGCGCCGCCTCGGCCAGCTGAGCCGCCTGAACCCGTGCCCGGGCTAACCCAGGGGCGCGGAAATCAAGTCGTGCGGCACGAAACGCCGCGCGCGACAGGCAAAGCATCAAAGACCCCGTAGCGCACAAGGGCACTGACGGGTGGCATCACGCCCATTTCAAGCCGCCGAGCCCGCGACCCGCGACCGGAAAAGGTCAAAAATCGAGGTGCCC
>NZ_JBQEOI010000074.1:0-8725 GCF_052045125.1 Paracoccus sp. 22332 | reverse complement strand
AGAACAATCACGCCTTGACCACTGAATGACCGGAAATCCATAGTCAGAGGTGGCTCACTTCTCGATGGAAATGCCGGCTCAGTTCTGGGTGGAAATCAACAGCTGAGGTTCAGGGTCCGGAACATGCGCTCAATGCATCCCCGCAGGTGCGGCAGGCCCGCGATCGCGATCTCCTTTCGGATCCCCAGGTCAGCGCAGGCTGTCCGGAGATCCGTCGCTTTGAAGGCCGCCCCCGCGTCCGTCACCAGAAGCTCCATCAGGGCGGCCATCGACCAGGGCGAGAGCGCCCCTACCGCGTCGGCGAAGCTGCCCTTGTCGTTCAGACACATCTGGAGGCATTCGAGAGCGGCAAGATGGTTGGGGTTGCGGGTCAGGCGCATCCCGAGGATCACCTTCGTCGTGGCGCAGATCGCCATGGTGACCCACCAGCGACCCTTCTTGCCGTCCAGACCCAAACGCTCGCGATCCTTCTCGCTGAAAAGGTCCAAGAAACCGTTATCCTTGAAGATCGTGAACAGGTCGATCTTCATCTCGTCCATCTCGACGCGCTGGGCGGGCCGGGTCAGTCCTGGCGATAGGCCTTGGCCAGTCTGACGAAGCTTGCGCATCGCCGCCTCGCGTCCCTCACGCGCTACTGCAACCTGGAATGGGTCCTGACGATCAATTTCCGCGGAAACCGCGTTCCTGCTCGGGGCATCGAAGGGGGGTAGACCTCGGGCATGCCGGTCCTCGTTCAGATCGCTCACGGCGATCAGCACGTTCTCGTGGACCTTCTTCTTCGTTGGACGGTTTGGCGAGAGGTAATACTCGACCGCCTTCGACAGGATTGCCCTGATTTCCGAAGGGAAACGCGCCTCACGGTTCCCCGATTTCTGATGCCGATCCGCGAGCCCTGCCCGCCCCATAGCGTCGTAGAGCGACAACCAGCGCCGGAGACTGCGAGGCGTGAACTTGTCCGGGACCGCCGGGGCTTTCGCCGGTGCGGCGGTCTTGGCGTAGAAGCCCTTGGCCTCCGACGTGATCAGTGCCCTGTGGGCCGAGATGGAGGCGTCCGTCCGCTTCAACGTCGTCCGTCCCGCCTGATCCAGCTGCGTCCTTTGAACCTGCTTGAAGCCCAGCACGAGGGATTCGCGGTAACGGATCCGCTCCTCCATAGTGCCGTCGATCATGCTGTGGAGGCTGTCGGCACGATCCAGCACATGCCGAACGCCCTGAGCCACGAAGTGCCTGCCCTTCATCTCGAGCTTGTTGGCCCGCTGAAGGGCCGCGATCTCTGGATGCGAGAAATGCTCCACAAGACCGCCGTTCACTGGTTCGAAAGTGCAACCTTCCGAATTCCGGTAACCGAGCCGCATGGGCCGGCCTTCGATGATGACCAGATCGTCAGCACTGAAGGCGAAGCGGGTAGCGAAACGGTTCGGGCTCATGTCTCCCATCAGATCATCTCCACACGGCGGACACACGAAGCGAGCGAGATCCGTTCGTGACGACAGAGCCGGAGCTTCCGGTCGGCGATGAGCCGAATAAGGGCACGCGTGCCCCGGGCACCGAGCCCCACTTCGCGGGAAACATCCGCCAAGACCGCGGAGCCGGCGAGTCGGGCAACGACAGCCGTGGCGGCCGCGTCAGCCTCCGGGTCCGGGGCCCGCATCGCAAAGAACGTCTCCGCGTTATGGACGGAGATCTGGTCCAGGTCCCGGTCGGTGAGGAGACGGACGGCGTCGAAGCGACCGTCCAGCTGGGCGGCGATTTGGCGCAGATCCTTCATCACTCGCCCGCTCTGCAGCCGGATCTCCGGCTTCACCTCGCAGGCGAGCCGCTTCCCGTTCCGGAGGACGGCCACGATGTCGAAAAACTTGGTTCGGGCCTTCCCCTGCTCGTCATACCACTCGAAGGGCACCTGCTCGACGACCGTGTCCACCTCGGGGAGAGACAGCAGGGAGATGGTCCAGAGGATCTCCAGCCGGCTCTCGCTCATCACGATCCGACCCTGCGCCCCGTCCGGGATCACCATCTGGCCGGTGAAATGTCCTTTCGAGGCGCCTGCCACCTTACGGCCGGCCAACGACCGCTTGGGCGGAGCATACTGTTCGGAAGCCGGACGGATCGGCAGGGCGTCGCGGATATGGGCGTGGTTAATCAGCCCGCAGGCGGCGGCATCAGTCATTATGGACCTCGACATCAGAGACGTTAAGGCCCCGCATGAACGGGGCCGGACAGGTCAGGTTCGAGGTCTGAAGAGGGTCAGATTATTCCCAGCTCGCCCCGAAACGCGGGGCGCGTATGAGGCCGTTACGGATGTGCGGGATGGGCATCATCTTGGCTCACTGGTTGCTGAAGGATGCACAGAATGGCCGAACTTACCTTGCAAGTCAACATGCAACCGCATCTACCGCCTTCAGACGCATTCTGGGTCCTCCGAGAAGGTGACGACAATGCGCCATTTCAACTTGCTGGCGTGACAAGTCGCTAGGGCTTATCCATCATACCTTTCGCAAGAGAACAGCAGTAATTGGCGCTATGATCAGGTTATCTAATATTTGTGTTGACGGTTTTCGGCTGCTGGAAGGTGTCAGTATTGCTGTTGAGGCCGGGACCACGGTGATCGTTGGCCGGAACAACAGCGGGAAGACCTCCCTCACGGAGGTCTTTGACAAATTCCTCGGAGAACGCGTCGGGCAGTTTCGGCTTGAAGACTTCTCCGCCTCCTTCCGCGCGAAGTTCCTCTCGGCGAAGGCGCTGCGGAATGCAGGCGAAGCAACGGCCGATGACATTCTGGCGTCGCTCCCGGTGATATCCCTGGATCTGACCTTCGCCTATGACGCGCTGGCTGGCGACCTCGGGCCTCTCTCGCCGTTCATCATCGACCTCGATCCGGACTGCACGACGGCCATTGCGCGGCTCGAGTATTCTCCCACCCTCGCGACGCTGACTTCACTCCTTGATCTGCCTGCGGCGGACGCTGATGAGAACCCGAACGCCGCCCTGTTCCGCCACCTGCGCGATGCGATACCGAAATCCTACTCCGTCAAGACGTTGGCGATCGACCCGACCGACGCGACCAACCGGCGCGCGTTTGACAACACCTCTGCCATCTCGGCGCTTCTGCAGGTGGGTTTCGTAAAGGCGCAACGGACTTTGGACCTGGGGAAGCGCGGCGATCCGGACGTCATCGGCAAGCTGCTCAACAAGCTGTTCAAGACGGCGAGCAGCCGAGGCGCGGCGCAGGATGATCAGGTCATTGTCGCGGACCTCATGACGTCCGTCGGTCAGATCGAGAACTCGATGCAGGGGAACTTCGACACGAAGCTCAAGGAACTCCTCCCAGCGCTCAACCTGTTCGGCTTCCCTAGCCTGAACGACACCGAACTGGTGCCGCAGACCAGCATCGACGTGGAAAGCCTCCTCACCGACAATACCCGCATCCTCTACACCGGTGCGGACGGGGTCCACCTACCGGAGGGTTACAACGGTCTTGGCACTCGGAATCTGATCTACATGCTTCTTCAGCTGGAAGCGCTTCATAAAGGCTACCGAGCCACTCCGACTCGCCCTGCGGCACATATCGTCTTCATCGAAGAGCCTGAAGCTCACCTGCACCCCCAGATGCAGGAGGTGTTCATTGCTCAACTGAACGAAGCCATTTCCGCCCTCTCCCGCCGCTACCCGGCGGAGCCGGCTTGGCAGGTGCAGTTCATCGTTTCCACGCATTCGTCGCACATCGCGAACGCGGCCTCCTTCGAGGCGATCCGTTACTTTCTCAACACGCCGACTGACGTTCCGGGTATCCGGCGCACTAAAGTAAAAGACTTCCGGCGGGGTATGGCAGGGATCGCACCGGAGGATCGGAAGTTCCTCCACCAATATATGACTCTGACGAAGTGCGACCTGTATTTCGCGGACAAGGCGATCCTCGTGGAGGGTGCGACGGAGAGGATCTTGATGCCCCGCATCATCAAGATCGTGGACGAGGGGCTGAACGACGGTCGTAAGCTGGGGCGGCAGTATGTGACCACGATGGAGGTGGGCGGGGCCCACGCTCAGATTTTCTTCCCTCTCCTCGAATATCTTGAGTTGAAGACGCTGATCATCACCGACCTCGACGCGGTCCGCGTCCGGGACGGTCGGCGAAGGAAGTGTCCCTGCGCTGAGGGAGAATTCACCTCGAACAACGCGCTCAAGTCTTGGTTCGATGATAACGACATCTCCGTCGCGTCGCTGACGGCGAAAACGGCGGCGGAGAAGATAAGAAATGTTTGCCGGATCGCCTATCAGACGCCGGAAGCGGGCTCTAATCACTGCGCGCGAAGCTACGAGGACGCGTTCATCCTTGCCAATCTCAATCATTTTCAGATCCCAGACGATGAGCATGCCGCGACAGCGGCCTGGGAAATGGCGCAGAGCTTCGGGAAATCCGAGGAAGCGATCCGCTTCGCAATCATGGAAGAAGAATGGAACGTGCCAAGGTATATCCGGGAGGGGTTGATTTGGCTCTCCGAGCCCCCTCCTGCCCCTGAACCGCCACCGATCTTGCCTGCCCATCCGGAAGAGGCCGCGGCATGACCAAGGGACCATCCCCCGCAGTATTGGCGGCCCAAGAAGCCCAAGCCCGCGTTGAACAATGTTTGGAGAACGGGCGGAATTTCCGTCTCGAGGCCGGGGCGGGAGCCGGCAAGACCTACTCGCTCGTCGCCGCCCTCCGAAAGATCATAGACGAGAGGGGCCCTTCCCTCATCAGGGCCGGACAGCAGGTCGCATGCATCACCTATACAGAGGTGGCGCGGAAGGAGATCGCAAGGGATATCGAGGAGCATCCGGCGATCCTGGTAAATACGATCCATGGCTTCGGGTGGTCTTTCATCTCACGCTTCCAGAAGGCCCTTCGGGAGCTGGTCGCCGCCCAGGAGGCGCGTCGAGAAGCGATCGAGGAGGCGGGCGGCATCCGGGATCAGATCGTCGAATACAACTTTGGATTCTTTGGGATCGACGAAACTCGGATCACGCTTCACCATGACGATGTCCCGGTCTTCCTAGCGGAGATGCTCGCCAACTCGAAGATCCGACGAATCTTCACGAGCCTCTACCCAGTCCTTTTCATCGACGAATATCAGGATACAGATCCAGCCGTGATGACGGCTCTTTCTCAGCACTTCTTCGCCATCGATGAGGGTCCGGTCACGGGACTCTTCGGAGATCACTGGCAGACGATCTACCGCAAGGACTACGACCTTGCCGCATTCCCGAACGTTGAGGGTATCGACAAGAAGTCCAATTTTCGTTCGGTCCCCGCGATCGTCGACGTGCTCAATCGCCTGAGGCCGGAACTGAGACAAGAGGTGGATGATCCGGAGGCGCAAGGGGAAGCCAGATTTTTTCACTGCAACGGGTTTAAGGGTCAGCGAGTTAGCTCGCACGCCGGCAAGGAAGAACTCCCTCCGGACGAGCATGCCAGGACCGTGGAACGCTTGATCCAAATGCTGACCCAAGAGGGGTGGGATTTCGCGCCTGCACGAACGAAGATTCTGATGCTCACGCACAACGCCATCGCGGCAAAACAAGGCTATCCCAACCTCGCGAGGATCTTCGAGCACAAAGAGGCTTTTGCCAAGAAGGAGGACCCGGCGATCGCTTTTCTGGCCGACTCTGTCGAGCCGATCTGCGCCGCCTATTCCTCCGGCAACTTCGGGGAGATGTTTCGGCTGATGGGCGGCGCCCCCACGCTCCGAAAACCTGCCGACAAGGCCCAGTGGCGGGCGGACATGAATGAACTGATCCGCCTGCGGAATAGCGGAACAGTAGGCGACGTGATCGATTTGTTAAAAGAGACCCGCCGCCCTCGCCTGAATGATCGGGTAGCCCGAAGGGACGATGAAGTCGGGAAAGCCGGTCCTGAGCCGGCCGAGGGCGAGTCAAGGTCGATTACTCGCCACCGGGAACTGCGGTCAGTATCCTACGCGGAACTGATCGCCGTGACAGAATTCATCAACGGCTTCACCCCGTTCGCCACGCAGCACAGTGTGAAGGGCGCCCAGTTCGACAATGTCCTAGTCATCCTGAGTGGGGGCTGGAACCATTACAACTGGCCGCGTTTGTTGGATCAGATGGTTACAGGGAAGGTTGCCGCCAAGGACCGCGCAGGACACCTCCGGGCTCGCAACCTTCTCTATGTCGCGCTATCGCGACCCAAGAAGCGGCTTGCAGTGTTAGCGACCCAAACCCTCAGTCAGGATGCACTTTCCGCCGCTGAGCACCTTTTCGGGTCTGACAATATCATCGCGCTGCCGACGGAGCCTCAGTGACGCCGGAAACCAGTCCACTCTCCCTCCTCATAAATTGTCGCCCGGTTTAGAAGTAACCTTCAAGCTTGCAGTCTTAAGGCTTACGCCCGGATGGGTTGAGGCGCAAACAGCGGCCCACCCTATAACCTTTACGTTTCCGCGTCACTCCTGCCGCACAGACTTAGGCCATGACCACCTAGCGAGGGAGCCCGCCAGCGAGTTCTTTAGTGGGGCGACGGTCCCCAAGCATAGCACTGCTCGAAAATTTGCGCGACTGCGTGACGCTTGAAATCATCAATGAAGTTGCCGATTCCCTCTGTCTCTACCTTAACTCCAAATGGCCAAAGACGGTGCTCAGGAACATTGGGCTATTCGAATGTCAGAGCACCGGCGCATGCAAAAAACATCTCTTTGCAATTTTAATTTTCCGGCTTGGCGGCAATGGACACTGCAGACAAAAGGCGAGAACGAAAATTTTCAAATTCTTGTCCTTCCTTCCTCATCAGGTTAGCCAATGTGAAAAAGTGGTTAGTGGTCGGGGATTCCGCATAAGCCTTATCCATATCGAGGCCGCCAACGTTAATCACAGTCCAACATTCCGCGTATCCTTCCCTCCTTGCTTTCTGATGACTTTTTTCAGCCTCACCAATACGGTTGTGAATATTAGAAGCGTCCGTTCCGCTCTTCACCTCAATCGCCACCGCATTCAAATACTTGCCGGGTAATACTTCCTCTTGAATAACGATATCTGGGTCTGCCGCAAACCGAATAATTACAGATCTTCCTGTCGCGCTCTTTACCGTTATTCGAGACGTATCTTCTTCCTCTCCCGGCAAACGGGCGTGCCCCACAATATCTTCTATCACGTCGAAAACTTGAGTTATTCCAAGAGATCCACGAGAATTGTTCGCGCCACCACGAAGCTGCGGACCAAGTGTGAGAAGAGAAAGATCCTCGAGCCCGCCCTTGCTAATTTCAAGATCAAAATCTTTTAACCCTCGTAACAACTGAGAAGCGGCAGCACAAAGTGCTTCACACATATCTTCGATATCGGCAAAAGCCGTTGCTCCGATACGTCCTTTCTCCTCCATAGACTTAAAATGACCAACTCCGAAGCCAGAGTCTCTACCATAAAATTGCTTCTGAGAGTATCCCAGAAGAAGACGATAATAGCCAACTAGCTCTGGATTCTCCTGCAATATCGACGGAACAGCGAAAATTAGCTCTGCGCGCAGCCCGGCTGCAGCCATGACCGAAAGGTCTGAGCCTGGAACAAATTTCGCCAGCTCCGAATCAATTTTTGTTATACCGCTTCTACTGCAAAACCCGAAAGTTCTCGCGGGTTATGACGCGGAAGTTGTCGGAGACCTTGTCGCGGAATTTTGTCCATTCCTGCGGGATGGTTTCACGCATGAATGCAAGGATGGCGTCGGCGAACTGCTTCTGACTTGGGTAGTAGCGGTTGTGGGTAACGTATTGATGCAAGACAGCCCAAAGCCGCTCAATCGGATTGAGATGAGGGCAATAGGGTGGCAGCTGGATCAGATGGATACGGCAAGCTGTCTTGGCGAGGAAGGCTCTGACATCGGGTCCTTTGTGGTAGGCAGCGTTGTCCCAGATGACATGAATGATGCGCTTGTCAGGGTTGCGCTCCTCGATCTTGGTGAGAAGCTGCACGGCACTGACCCCGTCGACGGTTGTGGGCTCGACAAAGGGTGCATCAAAAGTTTCGAGGTTTACAGCCCCATGAATGTTCACACGACCGCGCCCTGCTGTGCTGAGAACCGCTGGATTTGATCCCACCTTCACCCAGCCGAATGCAGGCTTGGTCTGGTATTCCGGATGCACCGCATCGGCGAAGTAGACGGCTTCATCTGCTGGTAACTCACGCATCAGGCGTTCGTAGAATGCGATGAAAGCTGTCTGCTTTTCCGCAGATGCCACGCGCGGCAGAGGCTTGGGCTTGCGGTATTCAAAGCCCAGTCGGGCGAGAAGTTTGATGCAGCCAGAATGGGAGTAGTTCAGACCGCACTCAGCCGCGAGGTGAGCCCTGATCTCGACCGTCGAGCGACAGAAGCGCACTTGCAGCCATGCGCACAGCGCAGTCTCCTGTGCCTGCGTCATACGGGACTGGCCGCCTTTCCAGCCGTCGTAGGCAAGCGCATCCCAACCATCTTGCAGGTAGGTTTTATGCCAGCCCCGAATGGTATCGTCGTCCAGATAGAGAAATTTTGCGATCCGGGCACAGCTTTCCCCGTCGTCGAGCAGCAGGATCGCATTTGCCCGGCGGGCAATGCCGTGGTCCTCGCGCTGACGACGCACGCACGCCTCAAGCTCGAGGCGGTCTGCTGAGGAAAGAAAGCCGGGGCGGATCATAGGCGTAGCTGAATCGTTCCAAACCCAGCCGTCAAGTCACCAAATTCGGCTGCCGCAGGACTCCGAGTATA
>NZ_JBQEOI010000073.1:0-8969 GCF_052045125.1 Paracoccus sp. 22332 | reverse complement strand
GCCATTTGCCTGATTAGGGCAGCATCCAGTTACGAGCGTCAACGGTTCGGGCGGGGTCAAACTCCGCCCTTTTTTCGGTGGCGGAGGATGGAAAACAGCGCTGACCCCTGCGCGGCGGGAAAGATAATGTGGCATTTCCCGAGAAAACCCACAGCGCTCTTAGCCAGGAAAATCACCTGTTCACACGGACCAGCACCTCGGTTGTTGAATTCAGGCATGCTTTTGTCGTGCCTGGTTCCGACAAGGAGTTCCCGCCCGGTCGCTATGAGGTCTTGGTGGAGGAAGAGCTTCTCGAAGGTCTCAGTTTCGCCGCATACAGGGAAACAGGGGCCTATCTGATGATCTACGGGAAGGGGCACAACTCCGGGCCGACGGAGATGAGACCGACTTCGTCGGCTTATCTCAGTCTGGCGTTGAAACGTGACGCCCTCCTGGATGCGCCGGTAGAACGTGCCGGCTCGGCCCCTCCGTCCGAAATGGCCGGTCCGAGCAATGAGGGCTGACCTATCCAGAACCTGCGGCATGGGCCCAGACAGTGACATCGCCGTCCCCGTGCCAGACGTCTTCCTCATTGCCGGGTGGAAGAACCGATCAGCGGGAAAGCTCTTGGCAAGAAAGGGACGCGTTTCATGATACCGACACCCAAACCCGAGCATAGGTCCCTGGCGCGGATGATTGTCGCAATTGCCTCCCTGGCAGGCGTTCTTGCGTTTCTCGCTTTTCCGGTGCTTGCGCAGAGCGATGCCGGTTCCCCCCCGGAAAACGCGTATGCCCGCAGCTATGGAGGCGGCTGGGATTGCGACCTTGGCTACCGGATGGAGGACGCAGAGTGTGTAAAGATCGAGGTCCCCGAGAACGCTTATGCCACCAAACGGTCCCATGGAGCGGGATGGACCTGCCTCCGGGGCTATAAGGCGGTTGATGGAGCGTCCTGCATTCCGATCCCGGTGCCTGCGAACGCCTTTCTGAAGTCTTCCGGTTATGGCTGGGAATGCCTGCGCGGATACCGACGAGAAGGGGACACTTGCGTCTCTGTTGTTCTGCCGGAGCACTCTTATCTGAACGACAGCTCTTGGGGACCCGGATGGGCCTGCGACCGGGGCTTCACCGCCAGCGGAGACAGGTGCATCCCAATCGTGGTGCCGAAGAATGGTTACCTGACCAATGCTGACTACGGCGATGCCTGGGCCTGTGAACGGGGATTTGTTCAGGTTGGTGACCAGTGCGACCCTGTTGTCCCGCCGAAGCATGCCTTTCACGATCCCATTGCCTACGGGCCCGGATGGCGCTGCGAACGTGGATACGAGCCGGACGAACAGAACAGCGCCTGCATCGCGATCGACTTGCCAGAAAACGCACATCTTGATGACTCCGGCAATCGCTGGCGGTGTAATCCGGGCTTCCAGCGTGGGGACGAGGCGTGCGTGCGCGAACAGTGATGCAGATAGTTCTCCGCCATGGCCATCCGGCAGGCACAAGCGCAGGAACTGATAGCAGGTGCGCCAGAGCATCTGCCATCGCAGCTCTTCAGGAGGAAGACGAATTGGCCGCATCGATCAAGACAACAGCCGTCTTTTTACGACCCTTCGAACTTCCAAGCTTCAATGAGATACTTCCGGCCGGCGAATACGAGGTCGAAACCCTGATCCCGGGTCCGCTGGACGAAGTCGGCGGGGATAGCTGGCGGCCTACCGTTCTTGTCCATCTTCAGTCGCGTGCTTCCCATCCGGGTCTCAGCCGGACATTGACCGTCCCCCTTGCGGAACTCGAACGGGCAGTGGCAAAGGACAAGCTGACCGGCAAGGCGCTGACCGATTTCTTTCTGGAAGAGATGCTTGCCGATCCGATGATCCGGCTCGTCATGAAGGCCGACGGCGTGGAGGAGGCCGAACTCCGAAGCCTCTATTCCGGTTCTTCAAAACCACCTGCCGATCCCGCGACGTGAGCAGTTCCAGTGGTGCTCTTGCTGGGTCGCTGGGTCCTTCCAACATCGGTCATGATAATCATGCGTGACGGGGTCGAACCAATTCTTTGACTGACAGTTTGTTATTGCCTCCTGAGAGGCCAATAACGGGAGAAGAGCATGAGCTACGGTTTTCTGAAACTTGAAGGCAGTCCGCCCCTCGCCGGCCCAGTCGAACACGTCGGAGATATGATCCTGCTTCGAACACGATCAGACATGACCAAAGCGGAGTTCGCGGAACTCCATGAGGGCCATCTGGAGACCAACGGCATGATCGAACGAATTGCGCTGGAAAGTTCCGAAATCTCCCAAGATGGAAGATACAGCACCGACTTGACGCTGCGCCGTCTTCCGCCCGAATCCTAGAGCCCGTTGCACTCAATCGGCCTCATACCCTGCAGCTTTGAAGTAGTTGTAGCATTCCTCGTCGGAGAAGAGGTCGCAGACCTGGCCAACCGCAGCCCAAAGCTGATCGTAGGTGCGGGCGGCGGCTTTTCTGATCAGCGCCTTGAGTTTGGAGAAGGCCATTTCGATCGGGTTGAGGTCGGGGCTGTATGGCGGCAGGAACAGGAACCAGGCACCCATGTAGCGCGTCAACCATCTTGTCCTTGACCGTCAACCAGCTTGGCCGGTTTTGGCGCCGCCGGGTTGGCTTATTCCTCGGTTTTCTAGCTCAGTTTTCTCCTTTGCTCTGGTTGTCGTTGTTGGTTGTCGCTGGCGTTTCAGCCTGAACCTTCTTGTTGGCTGTCGCGGCACGCTGACGGTAACTTTGGGCATTCATCTCGAGGATCGTCGCGTGATGGACCAGACGGTCGATGGCGGCGACGGTCATCGTCTTGTCGGGGAAGATCTGGTCCCAGCCACTGAAGGGCTGGTTGGCGGCGATAGCGATGCTGCGGTATTTGTAGCGCCGGGCAATCAACTCGAAGAGCACGCTGGTTTCGGCCTGGTCCTTGTGGGCATAGGTGATGTCATCGAGGATGATCAGGTCGAACCGGTCGAGTTTGGCAAGCGCGGCTTCAAGGACCAGATCGCGGCGGGCAGCCTGGAGCCTTTGCACCAGATCGCTGGTCCGGATGTAGAACACGCGATGTCCCGCTTCGATCAGGGCATGACCAATGGCGCTCAGGATGTGGGTCTTGCCGGTGCCGGAATTGCCGATGGCGATCAGGTTGCCGCCCCCCTCCAGCCAATCGCCTGCGGCCAGGGCCTCGACACGCGGGCGTGGCAAACTTGGCAAGGCCTTGAAGTCGAAAGTTGCGAGTGTTTTGCCAGCGGGAAGATGCGCCTCGTTCAAGTGACGCCGAATGCGTCGCATATCGCGCTCAGCCAGTTCATACTCCGCCAGAACGGCCAGGAAACGAGCGGCCGGCCAGCCTTCACTATCGGCGCGGGTCGCAATCTCGGCCCAGAGCTTGTGGAAGCTCGGCAGGCGCAGCGCGGTCAGCATGCCGGGCAGCGTGTGGATATCGACCTCGCGGACGCTCATGCGTGCGTCCCCAGCAAAGCATCGAAGCTGTCGAGCGATGGATGGGCCACGGCGACATCCCGCGGCAGCGTCATATGTCTCGGGCTCAGGCGGCAGAGCAGTGTTTCGGGATCGGGCAGCCGGCCCGCGGCGAGGTCTTCTGCCAGCAGATGCGCCAGTTCCGCCTCACAGGCCTGATCGTGAGCGATGAACAGCAGATGGACCATTCGGCGGCAGGCCTCCCGTCGCGGCAGGTTCCGCTGAAGCGCCTTCCACGCTTCGGCGTATTCGGTGCGGGGGAACAGGCTGTCGCGATAGATCGAACTCCACAAGGCCTGCGGTTTGCGCCGCAGCGCGTGGATGACGTGGTGGTAGTTGATGACATGAACACGATGGCCGTCGCCGCGACCGCGCGCTCGTGGATGGCTGACGACCAGAGTGCTGCCGAGAAAGGCCTCGATGCGGTCATCGTAGAGATGGACCCGCAGACGCTGTCCGACCAGCTGTGATGGGGCACTGTAGAAGATGCTCTTGACCAGGAAGCCGCCGGTTCGGGTGACCGGCACGACGATCTCGGTGAAGTCGGTGGTGCGTCGAGGCGGCAGGGGCTTCAGATGCGCCCGCTCCGCCTGAACGGCGGCTGCCCGCTGCCGGTTGCGCCGGGCCACCAGAATGTCGACGAAGCGTCGGTAATCCTCAAGGCAGCTGAAGTCGCTGCTTCCGCGCAGGATCAGCGCCTGCTTGATGGCTTTCTTGAGGTGCCCGTGCTGGGCCTCCACCGAGCGGTTCTCGTGAGCCTCACCGCGATTGTTGCGGCTGGCCTCCATGCCGTAATGGCCGACGAAGGCATTGTATCTTTCGGTGATATCCTTGCTCTGGTCGATGGTCAGGTTGCGGAAGGCGGCCGAGAGGCTGTCGGTGCGGTGCTCTTTCGGAGCGCCACCAAGCGACCAGAGTGCCTGCTGCAGGTTCTCGGCCAGGGCCGTAAAGCTTTCCCCGTAACCCGCTCTGGACGACACTGATCCGCTGGATTATCTATAATGCATGAAAAACCCCCTCAAAGAGACATTGGCGACAAAGATCGCCCAAAACTTGGCTGACCGCATCATCACGGGAGTTATTCGCCCCAACACCCCTCTGCGTCAGGACCACATCGCCGCCGAATTCGGGGCAAGCCATGTGCCCGTGCGCGAAGCCTTCCGGCAGCTGGAGGCGCAAGGTCTGGCGATCAGCGAGCCGCAACGGGGCATGCGCGTCACCTCGTTCGATGTGGAGGATCTGCACGAGGTAGCCGCCATGCGTGCCTCGCTCGAGGTTCTGGCCCTGCGGCATGCGGTGCCCAACATGACTTCAGCCGTTCTAGAGGCGGCCGAACAAGCGACACATGCCGGAGATGTCTCCCGAGAGGTGCGGGAGTGGGAGGGCGCCAATCGCCGGTTTCACCGCCTGATCCTCGGGCCGTGCGGCATGCCGCGACTGCTGTCCGTGATCGACACGCTCCACACCGCCAGCGCCCGCTTCCTGTTCACCGCCTGGCGCAGTGATTGGGAGGCGCCGACGAACCACGAGCATCGCGCCATCCTTGCGGCCCTTCGGCGCGGGGAAACGGACAGGGCGTGTTTGATCCTGTCGAAGCACGTCGGGCGGACAGGGCGACGGGATCTTCAAAAGAACGGCCTGTAACCAACAGCGATAGAAATAATAAGAAATATCTATAATCTTTGTTGTCGTTTGAGCCTTTGGGCTTTTAGTCATAGATATTTCCGCAAAGGACCCTGTCATGACGTCTTATATGCTCCCGTCCCGCCCCCATCATCGGGCTCTGCTCCACGCCACGCCGAAGGTTTTGGCTCTTGCCGCGCTCATCACGCTTGGCGCGAAGATCCAGGTGCCGTTCTGGCCCGTGCCGATGACGATGCACACGCTTGCGGTGCTTTCGATCGCCATCCTCGCCGGACCCCGTCTCGCCGCTGGCGCGGTCGCCACCTATCTAGCAGTTGGCGCGGCGGGCTTGCCCGTGTTCTCCGGCTCTCCGGCCCGTGGCATCGGGCTGGCCTATATGGTCGGGCCTACGGGCGGCTATCTGCTTGGCTATCTTCTGGCGGCGGCCCTGACCGGCTGGCTTGCCATCGGCGGCGGCACGATGCGCCGCATCCTTGCCATGCTGGCCGGCATGGGGGTGATATACGCCCTTGGCGCGGCATGGCTGTGCCGTTTCGTGCCCGGCACCGAGGTCTGGGCGGTTGGCATCCTTCCGTTCCTCATGGGGGATTTGCTGAAGATCGGGCTTGCCGCAGGGCTGGCCGCCCTCTGGACACGGGGGCGTGCATGATCCGCAACCACTGGACGCTGGAGGAGGCGCAGGCGATCTACGCGCTGCCCTTCCCCGACCTGATGCATCGGGCGCAGTCCGTCCATCGGCAGACCTTCGATCCGCATGTCGTGGAGCAGGCCAGCCTTCTCAGCATCAAGACGGGGGGCTGCCCGGAAGATTGCGGCTACTGCTCGCAAAGCGCATTCCACGATACGGGCGTGAAGGCCACGAAGCTGATGCAGGTGGACGCGGTTCTGGCGGCCGCGCGCCGCGCCAAGGCAGCGGGGGCGCAGCGGTTCTGCATGGGGGCCGCGTGGCGCAGCCCGAAGGATCGCGATCTCGATGCCATCTGCACCATGGTCAAAGGCGTGCGCGATCTGGGGCTGGAAACGTGCATGACGCTGGGCATGCTGACGCCCCCGCAGGTCGCGCGGCTGAAGGAGGCGGGTCTCGACTTCTACAACCACAACATCGACACCTCGCCCGCGTATTACCCGAAGATCGCCACGACCCGCACGATGGAGGACCGGCTGGACACGCTGGACCATGTGCGGCAGGGCGGCATCAAGGTCTGCTGCGGCGGCATCCTTGGCATGGGCGAGGCGGAGGAGGACCGCATCGCGATGCTGGTCGTTCTTGCGAACCTTTCCCATCATCCCGAAAGCGTGCCGATCAACCTGTGGCAGCCCATCGGCAACACGCCGGTGGAGGCGGTGGCCCGACCGGTCAACCCCTTCGCCCTGGTGCGGGCCGTCGCACTGGCGCGCATCCTGATGCCGCAAAGCGTCGTGCGGCTGTCGGCGGGGCGGAAGGGTATGAGCGACGAGCTTCAGGCGCTGTGCTTCCTCGCTGGCGCCAACTCGATCTTCGCAGGCGATGTGCTTCTGACGACGGAGAACCCCGCGCCGCGGCAGGATGCGGATCTGTTCGCCCGGCTCGGGATGCGCAACGCGGTCGTCGAAAAGAAGCCGGTTTGTCTGGCACACGAGTCATGAGGGTGTGCGCCCTCAGGCCGTGCGGACATCGCCATTCCGGAGCCGATGGTGACGATCAGGCTGCGCGCCCTTCGCCAAGGCGGGATACGAGGCGGTCCGTGTCCATGGTTCGGATCGCCCTCAGAGAGTAGCCACACGAATGACGGCTCAGGGCTCTTAGCGTCACGCGCGGGGCCGACCTCCAGTGGCCGCTTCGTCCCAATCGCCCCAGGTCGCTGGTTGCGTTAGTCCTGTGATCCCGCCTGCTGTCGGCCGATGGGAAACATATCCTCGCCGTAATGGTGCAGCTTGACGTGATGGCTGCGGCAGAGCCACCGCACGTTCAAGGGTTCGTCGTATCGGTCGTGGTGGGCATCGACCTTGGCTGCGCCGCAGACCTCGCAGGGCTGCTTTACCAAAGCGCCAGAGATGAGTGCCCGCTGGACGGCAAGATGGGCTTGATACTTCGGCAGGTTCGTGCGGCGCCAGTTTGTCTGGCGGGTCTCGCTTTTCAGGGACGGTGGGCGTGGCGGCTTTGGATCATCTGTCATCACGCCACCGCCGCCTGCCGGCCCAAGGTGCGATACACCGTCGGCCGCGAGATGGAGAACACCTCTGCCAGATCACTGATGGAATACTCGCCGGTGTCATACATGCGCCGCAGTTCCTGCTGCTGGCGCTCCGACAGCTTCGGCTTCTTGCCCCGCAGCTTGCCCTTGGCGCGGGCCACGGCCATGCCCTCGCGGGTCCGCATCCGAATGAGGTCGGCCTCGAACTCGGCAAAGGTCGCCAGGATGTTGAAGAACAGCTTGCCAATCGGGTCGGTCGGATCATGGATCGAGGTGCCAAGCTGAAGCTTGATCCCACGCGCGGCCAGGTTGTCGGCAATGTCTCGGGCGTCAGGGACGGAGCGCGCCAGCCGGTCCAGCTTCGGCACAACCGTAAGCGGCGGCTACGCCCCATTGATTTTCTGATTGCTTCGGGGCGGCCTGCTGCTTGGCTGTTGTGCTATGAGCTCACCGGGGAGTCCCGGACGAGGTCATTGTGAGGCGATGGTCTGCCTTGCATAAGCCCAGGGCATCAAGGCGTCGATGTCCTTGGCCAAGTGGCCGTTGGCAAGACGGGTGAACAGATCGCACAGGTAGGCGTAGGGTTCGACACCGTTCATCTTGCAGGTGCCGATCAGGCTGGCGAAGTGTCAATCGGCATCCAAACGGCCCCCCCGATCGGCGCCCAAAAGTGACCCCTTTGGCGCGCGGTTGAGCAGGCCCGTGGCGGCGTAGCTTTCCAGCTGGCGCAGCCGACGCGGGCCTGCGTTTCGGAGGGGGTTCAGGCTCGGGTTTTGATGCGCCAGCTGTCGTTGCCGGTCTCGACTATATCGCAGTGGTGGGTGAGGCGATCGAGCAGCGCGGTGGTCATCTTCGCGTCCCCGAAGACGGTCGGCCACTCGCCGAATGCGAGGTTGGTGGTGACGATGACGGAAGTCTGCTCGTAGAGCTTGCTGACCAGATGGAACAGCAACTGGCCGCCGGACTGCGCGAATGGGAGGTATCCGAGTTCATCGAGGATGACGAAGTCGAGCCGCATCAGATGTTCTGCAAGCCGGCCCGCCCGTCCAGCACGGGCCTCGGCCTCCAGCCTGTTCACCAGGTCGACGACATTAAAGAACCTGCCCCGGGCACCATTGCGGATGACCGCACGCGCGATCGCCACGGAGATATGGGTCTTGCCGGTCCCCGTTCCGCCAACCAGCACGACATTGCGCTGTTGGCTGAGGAACTCCCCGCTGGCCAGATCACGCACCAAGGTCTCGTTGATCGGGGTGTCATCGAAGGTGAACTCCTCGATCTCCCGGGCATAGGGCAGCTTGGCGGTGGTGATCTGGTATTTGACCGACCGCGCTTTCTTCTCGTTGATCTCGGCGGCCAGAAGATCTCCAACGATCTGGCGGGGTTCATGCTGGCGGCGCACAGCCACCGCCATGAGTTCATCATAAGCGGCGCGCATCCCGTAGAGCTTCAACTCGCCCATTGCGGCCATGATGTCAGCACGATCCATCAGCTGACCCTCCGCAGCAGGTCATAACGGGCGCAGTCCGCCACCGGTTCATAGGTCAGGCGCAAGGCCGGAGAGGTCAGCAGGAGAGGCGGCGGTTCCGGATCGCGCCTGCGAGACAGGATATTGAGGATCACATCGGCGGAGTGAACGCCCTGCGAAAGGGCTTCGGCGCATGCCTTTTGTACCGCAGGC
>NZ_JBQEOI010000072.1:0-8990 GCF_052045125.1 Paracoccus sp. 22332 | reverse complement strand
TAGGTCATGTTGACAAATGGCGGAGCCAGAGGCGGATCGACGTGATGTCGATGAAGCCCAGGAAGCTTTCGGCGGTCTTGTCGTAGCGGGTGGCGACGCGACGGGCATTCTTGAGCTTGTTGAAGCACCGCTCAACGAGATTGCGCAGGCGGTAGAGCCTGCGGTCAACGGCGACCCGTAGCTTCCGGGTTTTGCGCATGGGGATGACCGGCACCACGTCGCGCACCTCCATGGTCTTGCGGATGTTGTCGGAGTCGTAGCCGCGGTCTGCGAGCAGAACGCTTGGCTCGGGCAGGTTGTCAGCCATGACCAGATCGAAGCCGAGGTAGTCCGATGTCTGCCCGGCCGTGATCTCGGTTCTCATGGGCAGGCCTGCCGCATTGACCCGCAGATGGATCTTGGTCGTGAAGCCACCTCGCGAGCGGCCGAAACCTTGGCGCGGAGTCCCCCTTTTGCGCCCGCTGCCTGATGATGAGCGCGAACCACGGTGCTGTCGATCATCTGCAGCGCATCCGGCACGATCCGGCTCTCGTTCAGCGCCTCCAGGATCTGTTCCCACAGCCCCGCCAACGTCCAGCGCCGGAACTGCCGATAGACAGACGACCATTTGCCGAACTCTTCCGGCAGGTCGCGCCAGGGCGACCCCGTTCGGGCGATCCAGAAAATCCCATCCAGAACAAGCCGATGGTTCGTGGGCTTGCGGCCGTTCGGAGAACGGACAGCCAGGATGAAGCGTTCAAAGAACGCCCACTCGTCGTTCGACATCAGGTTTCGTGCCACGCTGGTCTCCATTGCAGATACCAGCTTGAATCACGATCACCGCGCCCGGTGAATCCCTTTTGTCAACACGCCCTAGACGGCCTCATCTGCGATATCGGTCCACCCTACGAGCAATTTCAGGAGCCATCGTCGCCGATCCCCCCTACAATCACGCGACTGACTGGCATTACCGACGCGATGGTTGCCGGAAAGCGGATCGATATCGACGCTGTCCGAGCACTGGTCGACAGTGCCTCGCTTGTGATCGCGCATAATGCAAGCTTTGATCGGCGTTTTCTCGAACGCCTCAGCGCTGCCTTCGCACTTAAGCCCTGGGCCTGTTCGATGTCGCAGGTCGATTGGATCGACGAAGGGCATGAAGGCGTGAAGCTTGCCTATCTCGCCGCCGGCGCCGGCTTTTTCTACGACCGGCACCGCGCAATTCACGACTGTCGGGCCGCCATCGAATTGCTTGCGTCGCCGCTTCCTTCAAGCGGCGTGCCGGCGATGCAAAAGTTGTTGGAAAAGGCGCGGCGCCCAAGCTGGCGGATTTGGGCGGAAAACTCCCCTTTCGATCTGAAGGATGTGCTCAAGGCCCGCGGCTGTCGCTGGAATGGCGACGACAATCCCAATCCTCGCGCTTGGTACATCGATGTGGACGATGGCTTGCAGGTCGCCGAAATCGCCTTCCTTCGCAAGGAAATCTACCTGCGCGATGTTGAGCTTCTGGTGCACGAAATCACCGCGTTCAATCGCTTTTCCGACCGCACCTAATCACAACACAATTCCAGTCCGGGTGGATGCATGCACATATCGAAACTGCAGCTGGTCAATTACCGAAACTTTGCCCGCGCAACGGTGAAGTTCGAAAAAGGCGTAAACACGATCATAGGCGAGAACGGGTCGGGCAAGACAAATCTGTTTCGCGCAATCCGGCTGCTGCTCGACGATAATCTGCTCCGCATGGCCCACCGTCTTGACGAACGCGACTTCCATCGCGGCATCGGCGAGTGGCGCGGGCACTGGATCATCATCAGCCTCGAATTCACCGATGTCTCGCAGGACGAGACGATCCAGTCGTTGTTCCTGCACGGTGCCGGCAACATCACCGCCGCTACCGTCGATCGTGCGACTTACAATCTGATATTTCAGTTGCCGGTGATTTTCGATAATGCCTCCATTTCACCATCTGCCGCTGCGAGGAGAAGCCAGCTTCTCCCGACGGCCAGGCAGAGAGTTGCAGAGGCGGGAGACCTGGGGACCAAGTGCATGCGCGAAACATCGGCGCGGAGCAGTTCGTCCTTCTTTCCTTTCTTCCCCTGGGCTTGGCACTTAGGGGCAGGATCACTGATGCAAAACGACCTTATGCACCCCATGTTTTAGGAGGTGCGACAGAATGTTCTGTTCCTGCCTCACAGAGGGCCGGACAATGGCCGTACGAATTCCTGCCTCTCCAAAAGATGCACGAGCCGAGCCCAAGAGCGAGGACAAAGCCCTGGATGGCCGCCAGAATAGCCAAGACGACGAGGCTTCCCGGAAGATGGCCGACGAAGGCGACGTGTCCCAGAAGAAGAACCGCCTTCCTGATGAGGACAGTGCGATTGTCCACGTTAACGGTTCAGGCATGAGCATCTGCCTTTACCTTGTGAAAGAGTACAAAAATGAAGATAACTTACAAAACATCGCAGAACGAACGCCCGTCGCTTGCAAATGCAGACGCACTGGTAAGTCCCGCAGCACAGCGTGGTCTGTTCGCAAGAGCATTTTGGCGGGCTGTCGACTGGCTCGCTGGCGACCCTGCTGTTGTCACCCCAGTCAGGGTGCGGTCTCTGGCTGATGTCAGGATCAACAGCCATTACGACGCGCTTGGGCGCAGCTGACGTCTGAATGGATAAAGGTGGCGGCGGGGGAAACCTTGCCGTTGTCGGAGGGAACGCAACCCGCCTGGGTTCGCGCGTGCGGCTGCGAATTCAACGGTTGCAGGGCATGTTGCCTCACCCCCTCTTGCTTGTCGCCTCCCCCAGCATCTGTATCGTCTTGTGGTCCCCTGGCCGTCTCCTCCTTGAAGGCTCTTGAAGACCAGCGGTTACGATAAGACGTAAATGCCGAACAGCATTTGATTGGCAGATGGTCCTGCGCGGGCAGCGGGCTTTGTGGCCTCACCTATAATATCAAATGGCTGTTCTTCAGTCTGCGCCATCTCGACGTTAGGGGGATGCGCTAGCCCAAATGCGACTTCGGCTGCCGGGAGAGTTTCTCGCGTTTCTAGCCGCGTCCCTGGAGTGTAGCAGGGGCGGCGGCTTTGCTGTCGGTTACGGACAAAGCGTGCCACCTTTAGCGCGGCAGTTCCAAAATTTGACTGCTTCTTCCAACGTCCGTAAGGCGCGCTGAATTTCATCTTGGATTTCTGCGATCTCATCCTCTCGGCAGGATTGGAAGGCTGTCACGCCATTGCGATAAGCCTTCATTTCCTGGAGGCAGCTATCGAAAGCATAACGATCTTCGAAGGTATTAGAGGATCTGACGCAGTATGGCTCGGACGGCTCAAAGCACATTGCGCCCGCCGCGCCTGGTGAGACGAACGGTAACAAGGCGATCAAGGCGGCACGGATCACGAGCATAAGAAGTTGCCGCAGGTCACTTCAGCATCCGCAAGGGCATGCCTGGTCACATGCATCTGGAATACATTTGTTTCCAGATCGAACCCGACCGTGAAAACTTTCGACATGACCGCTCCCCTTTGTGGACCGATGCAGACCCACCTGGCATATCAGATGCCGTCAGGGGGCGGCCGCATCATCAACGCCAACCCGACGCCTCTCGCCCCCCACCCCCTTGCTGGGGAAGCGCCCGCAGCACCAAATTCGGAGGGCAAGGCTTAATTTTCACACGCTGCTCCGGACAAGGACTGAGCGTCTGCGGCTTATCTGACGCTCTGGGTTCGACGCAGGTTCATGACTGAGCGGACGGCGATGCGTTTTGCCTCCTCGGGCGCAACCCCGAGGGCGGCGCAGTTCTTCAGGATCGCCTGCATGATCACCATCTCGCCCTCATGGTTTGCCGGCCCGGCCTCTGGCGGCACGGCATCAACCGTCATCTGCTTGGCTTCACAGCAAGACCTGCCACTGTTCCCTTGGTGCTAGGTGCGGCGGCGATGACCTTGGGCTTTTCCTTCTTGGGCTTTTTCTCGTCACGTTTTCGCTTGTTCATGCCTTTGGCCATCGGTCAGTTCCTTGTTGGCCGTCGATGCGCGACGGATTTTCGCAGGGTAGGTCGCTGAATTCAGAATAGATAGACACGTCTCCGGCATCCACGGTTGGCGGATGCGCGATCAGTCTTCTTTCCGCTGCGCCAAACGCGATCCGGGCCGGTTGAAGGAATAACGTCGGGCAATGATGACCCCTGCCAGCGACGCCACGCCTCGGGACGCCATCGCACCGCCCTTGTAATGGGGCGGTATGATGCCCACCTGTCTATGGCAACGCTGTTCCTTCGACTTCTGTCTCCTTCTGGCTTCAGTCGCTCTTTGATGACGCCAAGCCAGGCCATCGCATTCAGCGGGTGGCACCAATGAGGAGATCTCACGATGGCCAACGGCACCGTGAAATGGTTCAACGCAACTAAAGGTTTTGGCTTCATTGAGCCCGAACACGGCACGAAGGACATTTTCCTTCACGTCTCGGCGCTGGAACGCGCCGGCATCCATCAGGTGGCTGATGGTCAGGCAGTGACCTTTGATGTGGAACGCGGTCGCGATGGCCGTGACTCCGCCTCGAACCTTACACTGGCCTGATCCCAGACTCCCAGTGCCCGGCCCTGTCAGGGCCGGGCAACTTATCGAGGAGCGCCACAATGGCCTCAAAAAAAGCCGAAGCCCTGTTCAAGGTCCCGGCGTCACAGACCCTGTGGGATCGAACGAACGACGCGGCAAGAGAGATAATCTCGAACGAGATCAGCCAGCGAGACGCCAACAGCAAGCGATTGCGAAGGCTCAGACTGGCGCGGGATGCCGAAGCGGCCGCCACCCCTCTTGAACAACCAGCGGCCAAGCGGCCGAGAAAGAAGAAGGCCTGCGCACAAGCCGCATAAGCCGGTTATCATCGCCTTCGCAAACGCCATGCTGAAAAACGGCGCGCCTTGGCAGCATCAGACCCACGCATAGACAGAAGCGCTAGGCAATTGGGCGCAGCTGACGTTTGAATGGATAAAGGTGGCGGCGGGGGAAACCTTGCCGTTCTCGGAGGGAACGCAACCCGCCTGGGTTCGCGCGTGCCTCTGCGAATTCAACGGTTGCTGGGCATGTTGCCTCACCCCCTCTTGCTTGTCGCTTGCCCCGGCATCTGTACCGTCTTGTGGTTCCTGGCCGTCTCCTCCTTGAAGGCTCTTCAAGACCAGCGGTTACGATAAGACGTAAATGCCGAACAGCATTTGATGGGCAGATGGTCCTGCGCCGGCAGCGGGCCTTCTTCCAGGCGCCACACGGCAGCGCCGTTCCGCCGCAAAGGCGGCCTTCCGATCAAACCTGCCCCTTGCAAGGAGGCCCTCATGCTTGTCCGCTTTGGTTTCGAGATCATCATAAGCACGCCAGGACCTCTTCCCCTGATCCTTGCCCTCTCGCCCCACCCTTCCGTTGCAGGCCGCATCCTTGGTGCCAACAAGATCCGGACGGAGCCCCCCGTGCCGATCGAGGAGTTTCTGGACCCCTTCGGCAACCGACGGGCACGGTTGGTGGCGCCCCGCGGACAGACAAGGCTCTGGTCCGATGACGTCATCGAGATCGAGGGAGAGCCTGACGTCTTTGACTGGAACGCCCGACAGCATGAGGTCGCGCACCTGCCCCCCGAGACATTACCCTTCCTGACGGCCAGCCGTTATTGCGACGCTGACATGCTGTCGCAACAGGCCTGGGATCTCTTTGCCGGCACCAAGCCCGGCTGGGCGCGTGTCCAGGCAATCTGCAACTTCGTCCACAATCATCTGACCTTCGGCTACAAATTCGGGCGGCCCACGAAAACCGCGGTCCATGCCATGTCTGAGGCGACCGGGGTATGCCGGGACTTTGCGCACCTGGCGATTGCACTCTGCCGCGCCATGAACATTCCGGCGCGCTATGCGAGCGGCTATCTCGGCGATATCGGCGTTCCACCGTCAGGTCCCGGCGACTTTTGCGCCTGGTTCGAGGTTTATCTGGAAGACCGCTGGTATACCTTCGATGCGCGCTACAACACGCCCAGGATCGGGCGCATCCTGATGGTCCGCGGACGCGATGCGGCGGACGGCGCCATGATCACGTCCTTTGGAACCTATCAGCTGGACCTGTTCCGTGTGTGGACGGACGAGCTTTCGGAAACGATGACGCAGGCCGATGTTCTGAAGGAGCTGGAGCTCCTGCCGGAGGCCCCTGCCCTGACGCTGGCCATGGCAGGATCGTCCTGACACGGACCGCGTAAGGAGAGACCAAAAATGGTTTTCGTGGTATTTCATCTGAACGAACCGGGGCGGCCAGCCAGCAGGACCGCCATCGCGATCCATCACATTGTTTCTGTAAGGGAAGCAGCAGACGATGCGGGAACCGAGATCAAGCTCACCGACGGCACCCTGATCAACGTGTCCGAGCCCTTCAAGACCATCATGGAGGAGGTTGCCCGGATGGGGAGTCCTGCGAAGGCACCTGAGGATGGATGACAGATTGGTGCAAAAGCAGGGATGACAGTTGGACCTTCCCATTCAGGCTCAGGCCGACCGTCGCTCTTCATGTTCCATCAAGGCAAGACCGTGCCGGAGGCCAGATTACCTCGGCTTGATACCCCGACGCTGCCCCCCTCTTGAATGCGCATGGTTCTTTAGCGCGTGACCAGAGGCTTGCACGATTGTGCCGCCAACGCTCTCGCAATCCCCAAGGATGGTTCCCATCTTTGAAGGGTCACAGCGGACTGCTCTGCTTGTGACTTATGGAGGACCCCCGATGGGGACCCTGCGCCCAGCCGACAATCAGAACAATCAGCCGCGCGATCCACAGCTGGAATACGGTGATCCCGGTCGCCTGCAAGATCGAGAGGACGCCGAGACCTGGCAAAAGCCGGATCACGAAGGCGCATCAGAGAAAAAGAGCCATTTGCCTGATTAGGGCAGCATCCAGTTACGAGCGTCAACGGTTCGGGCGGGGTCAAACTCCGCCCTTTTTTCGGTGGCGGAGGATGGAAAACAGCGCTGACCCCTGCGCGGCGGGAAAGATAATGTGGCATTTCCCGAGAAAACCCACAGCGCTCTTAGCCAGGAAAATCACCTGTTCACACGGACCAGCACCTCGGTTGTTGAATTCAGGCATGCTTTTGTCGTGCCTGGTTCCGACAAGGAGTTCCCGCCCGGTCGCTATGAGGTCTTGGTGGAGGAAGAGCTTCTCGAAGGTCTCAGTTTCGCCGCATACAGGGAAACAGGGGCCTATCTGATGATCTACGGGAAGGGGCACAACTCCGGGCCGACGGAGATGAGACCGACTTCGTCGGCTTATCTCAGTCTGGCGTTGAAACGTGACGCCCTCCTGGATGCGCCGGTAGAACGTGCCGGCTCGGCCCCTCCGTCCGAAATGGCCGGTCCGAGCAATGAGGGCTGACCTATCCAGAACCTGCGGCATGGGCCCAGACAGTGACATCGCCGTCCCCGTGCCAGACGTCTTCCTCATTGCCGGGTGGAAGAACCGATCAGCGGGAAAGCTCTTGGCAAGAAAGGGACGCGTTTCATGATACCGACACCCAAACCCGAGCATAGGTCCCTGGCGCGGATGATTGTCGCAATTGCCTCCCTGGCAGGCGTTCTTGCGTTTCTCGCTTTTCCGGTGCTTGCGCAGAGCGATGCCGGTTCCCCCCCGGAAAACGCGTATGCCCGCAGCTATGGAGGCGGCTGGGATTGCGACCTTGGCTACCGGATGGAGGACGCAGAGTGTGTAAAGATCGAGGTCCCCGAGAACGCTTATGCCACCAAACGGTCCCATGGAGCGGGATGGACCTGCCTCCGGGGCTATAAGGCGGTTGATGGAGCGTCCTGCATTCCGATCCCGGTGCCTGCGAACGCCTTTCTGAAGTCTTCCGGTTATGGCTGGGAATGCCTGCGCGGATACCGACGAGAAGGGGACACTTGCGTCTCTGTTGTTCTGCCGGAGCACTCTTATCTGAACGACAGCTCTTGGGGACCCGGATGGGCCTGCGACCGGGGCTTCACCGCCAGCGGAGACAGGTGCATCCCAATCGTGGTGCCGAAGAATGGTTACCTGACCAATGCTGACTACGGCGATGCCTGGGCCTGTGAACGGGGATTTGTTCAGGTTGGTGACCAGTGCGACCCTGTTGTCCCGCCGAAGCATGCCTTTCACGATCCCATTGCCTACGGGCCCGGATGGCGCTGCGAACGTGGATACGAGCCGGACGAACAGAACAGCGCCTGCATCGCGATCGACTTGCCAGAAAACGCACATCTTGATGACTCCGGCAATCGCTGGCGGTGTAATCCGGGCTTCCAGCGTGGGGACGAGGCGTGCGTGCGCGAACAGTGATGCAGATAGTTCTCCGCCATGGCCATCCGGCAGGCACAAGCGCAGGAACTGATAGCAGGTGCGCCAGAGCATCTGCCATCGCAGCTCTTCAGGAGGAAGACGAATTGGCCGCATCGATCAAGACAACAGCCGTCTTTTTACGACCCTTCGAACTTCCAAGCTTCAATGAGATACTTCCGGCCGGCGAATACGAGGTCGAAACCCTGATCCCGGGTCCGCTGGACGAAGTCGGCGGGGATAGCTGGCGGCCTACCGTTCTTGTCCATCTTCAGTCGCGTGCTTCCCATCCGGGTCTCAGCCGGACATTGACCGTCCCCCTTGCGGAACTCGAACGGGCAGTGGCAAAGGACAAGCTGACCGGCAAGGCGCTGACCGATTTCTTTCTGGAAGAGATGCTTGCCGATCCGATGATCCGGCTCGTCATGAAGGCCGACGGCGTGGAGGAGGCCGAACTCCGAAGCCTCTATTCCGGTTCTTCAAAACCACCTGCCGATCCCGCGACGTGAGCAGTTCCAGTGGTGCTCTTGCTGGGTCGCTGGGTCCTTCCAACATCGGTCATGATAATCATGCGTGACGGGGTCGAACCAATTCTTTGACTGACAGTTTGTTATTGCCTCCTGAGAGGCCAATAACGGGAGAAGAGCATGAGCTACGGTTTTCTGAAACTTGAAGGCAGTCCGCC
>NZ_JBQEOI010000071.1:0-9241 GCF_052045125.1 Paracoccus sp. 22332 | reverse complement strand
GGCTCACGGTCCGGTCGCGCAGCAGGAGATAGCCGTCGATCCGGGTCAGATAGGTGACTAACGCCATCATCAGGATGGTGAGGATCACAAGAGGGTCGATCATTGCGGCCTTGCCAGCAGATATGCGGCGATCACACCGGACAGGGCTCCGGCCGGCACATACCACGCCCCCGGAAGCGCCAGATACACCAGAGCCGCGCAGACAAGGCTCACGAGCCAGGGCAGCGCGGCGCGCGTGCCCTTCCACATCCCGGCCAGCATGACGAGGAACACGGCAGGGAAAGCCATGTCGAAGCCGAAGCGGGTGGCATCCCCCAGCACCGGTCCGATCACGGCGCCCGCGGCAGTTGCCGCAATCCAGGTGAGATAGAGCGCAAGGGAAAGCCCGAGATAGTATCCGAGATCGAGCTGTCCGCCGCGGCGTTGGGCGTCCGCCAACCCCATTGCCCAGGACTCGTCGCACATCAGGAACAGCGCCGGCAGGACCGTGCGCCGCGGCAGGTGGCGCACCATTGGGGCAAGAGCCATGCCCATCAGCAGATGCCGGCTGTTGACCAGGAACGTGATGGCCACGAGAGCGCGACCTGAGGCGGCGACGTCCACATGGCGATGGCCGCGAACTCGGACCCGCCCCCGAAGTTCAGCCCGGTCAGCAGGGGAACCTCAACTGCCGACAGCCCTTTCTGGGTGGCCTGGGCACCGAGGACGAGCCCGAAGGGCAGGAACCCGAGCAGCACCGGCACGGCATCCCGCAGTCCGCGCATAGCCCCAGCAGGGGAGGGATATTCAGTCGGTGGCACAAAGGCCAGGTCGCTGTCCGCCATGGGCATCACCTTGGTTGTCTCGCGCCTTTGAATAGCCTATTGCCCGTGGCATTTGTCGCCTTTCTTGCTGATATTCTCTGTGGTCTTGGACTATGATTCTGCTGCAGGAATAATGATTAGAATCCTATGCCAGCTGAACTCGACCGCATCGACCGCGCGATCCTGAACGCTCTCCAGGAGGACGGCCGCCTGCCGAACAACGACTTGGCGGAACGGGTGGGCCTCTCGCCCTCTTCCTGTCTCCGGCGCGTGCGTCTTCTGGAGCAGCGCGGCGTCATCACCCGCTATGTCGCGCTGATCGATCCTGCTGAGGTCGGCATGGGCATGACGTTCTTCGCCCGTGTTTGGCTGACCGGCCAGGACGAGGACACCGTGAACAGCTTTGTCGATGCGGTGAAGTCACTCCCGCAGGTCGTCGAATGCCACCTGATGGCAGGCGATTGCGACTTCCTGCTGCGCGTGGTGGGCGCAGACATCGACGCCTACCGGCGGTTCCAGGCAGAGCATCTGGGCCGGATCAAGGGCGTCCAGAGCATCAAGACCGAGATCCCCATGCAGAAGGTCAAGCAGACCACCGCCATTCCGGTCTAGAAGATGCCTTGAGTGCGTCACACTTCGTCAGCTGTCCGCAGAGCAGCCGCTTGGCGGTGCCGTTACCGCTATACTCGGAGAGCAAATGAAGTGTCCGTTAGACCATCCCCTTTCGGACATCAAAGATGAAACCGCGATCTTGTGGATAACAGTATTTGCGCGAGTTTAGATCACCACTCGCCGCAGTGACCCGCCTTACTTGCGGCTATACTGCTGACACAGACATGGCGGATTGCCACCGAGGATTTCTCGGCACTGCGCTGGCGCACGATCGATTGAAGGGAACCGGCTTCTTCCAGAACCTTAACATCATCGCCGACTCGGACGATCCACATGATCTATTCAAGATTCTGACTCGGGCGAGGACCTTATCCACCGGGGTATAGCGCGAGGGCGAAGCACTCTGACAAGATCGCGCAAGGCTCACCCCTTGCGCGATTTGTCCTGCCGTCAGCTTGCCGAGAGCCAGGCGTTGAAGCGCTCTGTCAACTCGGACTCGTGATCGACCCAGAAGTCATAGGACGACGCGAGTGCGTTCTTCATGTTGTCTGGGTTTGTCGGCATGTTCGGGGCCATCTCGGTTTTGCCGTCCTGGTAAAGACCGACCAATGGCGCCGACGATTTGCGGGCCGGGCCATAGCTGATCCACTTCGCCTGATCGGCCAGCCGCTGCGTGCCGGTGGCAAAGGCGATGTATTCCAGTGCCGCGTCCTTGTTGGGCGCGCCTTTGGGTATGGCGAACAGGTTGTATTCATAAACCTGCCCGTCCCAGACCATGTCGAAGGGGCGGCCCTCCGACACGGCGGCGTTGAAGATCCGGCCATTATAGGCGGTGGACAGCACCACCTCGCCGTCGGCCAGAAGCTGTGGCGCCTGCGCCCCGGTTTCCCACCAGACCACGTCATCCTTAATCGTGTCCAGCTTGGCGAAGGCACGGTCCACACCCTCGGGCGTGGACAGCAGGTCGTAGACCTGATCCGCCGGAACGCCGTCGCCCATCAGCGCCATCTCCAGCAGCGCCTTGGGCGCCTTCTTCAGGCCGCGCTTGCCGGGAAACTTCGCCGTGTCGAAGAAATCGACGATGGTCGTGGGCGGGCTGTCCGGAAAGCGGGTGCGGTCATAGGCATAAACGGTCGAGAAGACGATCGATCCCACGGCGCAATCGCTGAGACCCTGAGGCAGAAAGTCGTCGGTCGCTGGGGTGCCGTCCGGGGCAGGGGGCAGAATAGCGGAGTCGATCTCCTCCAGCAGACCTTCATCGCACAGGCGGATGGCATCGGCATATTCGATGTCCACCACGTCGACGGTGACATTCCCGGCCTCGACCTGCGCCTTGATCGGGATGGCCGGATTGTCGCTGTCGACCGATACGACGGTAATGCCGGTATCGGCGGTGAAGGGCTTTTGATAGGCCTCGACCTGGCTCTGGCTGTAGGTGCCGCCCCAGGACATGACAGTGATCTGTTCCGCCATGCCGGCGGACGCGATTAGAACAAGGGCAGTGCCGAGGATGAGAGACGTCTTCATGATGCTTCCCGTGCTGGATGTGGAGGTCATCAGCCCAACCATGGCCACATGGCTGGCTGTCTTTTCCTCAAGCGGAGCGCCCAATTGTGCCGTCTGTCAAAGGAGCTTTCCTCAAGTTCCTATGAGAAACACTCATATACGAGCGGAGCTGTCCACAATGGCTGGCTCTCGTGCTGCATTAGGACCGAAACTGCGTTGCTTGCTGCAGGAAAGAATAATCAGGAAGTTCCTGTCTTGATTGTTTTTCGCGCAGGTGGCGCATGACTTGCGCCCGTGTCAGCCATGCGTGATATCCCGGACAGCGGCTCTTGAAAAGGAATACGGCGTTACGAGCGCCAAGCCTCATTAGTATGGTCGAACCGATGCACGCCTTCGGTGTGATCTGAGAACCAAAGCGCAGCGGACGAAAAAGGGTCGGCTCAGTCTTCCAATGGTTTGCCAGCGGTTTCACGGCAGGATAGCATGGCGATCAGAGCGACAACCGCCGCCCCTACCAGGAACCAGGCGGGTGCGGCCTTGCTGCCCGTGATCGAAATCAGCCAGGTGGCAATAAAGGGCGCAGTGCCGCCAAACAGGGCGTTGGCGGTATTGAAGCTGAAGGCGAAGCCGGAATAACGCACGCGCGTCGGGAAGATCTCGGTCAAAAAGCAGGGCAGGGTGCCGTCGTTCACAGTCAGCAGGGCGCCGAAGATCACCTGGATCAGCACGATCATCCCGAAGGTGGCGCCGTCAAGCATGCCGAACAGCGGCACCGTCAGGACCATGAACAGGATCGAGGCCGCAATCAGTGTCGTTTTGCGCCCAATGCGGTCAGACAGTGTGCCCATCAGAAAGATCAGGAAGATATAAGCGAACAGCGCGATGCTGTTGGCCAGGAACGAAGCACTTTCATCCATGCCCATTTCGGTGATCAGATAGGTCGGCATGTAGCTGAGGATCAGGTAGAAGCCGACCGCATTGAGGCAGGTGACGGCAAAGGCGCGGATGACCGGCTTGCGATAGGTGGTGAACAGTTCCCGTGTCGGGGTCGCCTCGATGTGGTGTTGCGCTTCCAGTTCGCGGAACTTGGGCGTGTCCTCCAGCTTCAGGCGGATATAAAGACCTACAAGACCCATGGGGAACGCAAGAAGCAGCGGCAGGCGCCAGCCCCAGCTTTGCAGTTGCGCAGTATCCAGCAGCGAGAACAGCAGAGCTGACATCAGGGACCCGGCCAGCAGGCCCGCAGCGGTGCTGGCGGGAACCATGCTGGTGTAGAAGCCGCGCTTGTCGGGCGGGGCGTACTCGGCCAGGAATGATGCCGCCCCCGCATATTCACCGGATGCGGAAAAGCCCTGCACCATGCGCAGGACCAGCAGCAGGATAGGCGCGGCGAACCCAATCTGCGCATAGCCGGGAAGAAACGCGATCAGGGTCGTTGCGCCTGACATGATCAGGATGGACCAGGACAAGGCGGTTTTCCGACCGATGCGATCGCCGATGCTTCCCCAGACAATTCCCCCGATGGGTCGGATGATGAAGGAAATCGCGAACACCGCGAAGGTCGCCAGCAGCGCGGCCGAGGGGGCGATCTCGGGGAAGAACACCACCGCAATCACGGTGGCGAAGTAGCCGTAGGACGCGTAATCGAACCATTCGACGAAATTGCCGATGAAGCTGGCGGTCAGAACCTTGCGCAAGACGGCGGGCGTGGCCCTGGCATCTCCCAAGGTGTCCGGACCCGCGACGGTGGGAATGGTCATGGCGGTCATGGTTTCCTCCCAGGTGGACCGATGATGACATGTGTCAGCGTTTCCGGCCTGACCCTCCCGGCCCGCCGGACGGCTTTCGGATGTCGTTGAAAGAAAAACGGCGGGGTTTGCGCCCCGCCGGTTCTTTCTGTCAGGCGGCCTTGGCCTTGGCCGCGTTCTTGACGATCAGGTGGTCCGACCCATAGGGAAAGCCGGTGATGTTGCGGTTGCCGCCTTCCTCGATCACCAGGATGTCGTGCTCGCGGTATCCGCCGGCACCGGGTTGGCCTTCGGGAATGGTGATCATCGGCTCCATGCTGACGACCATGCCGGGCTCCAGCACCGTGTCGCAGTCCTCACGCAGTTCCAGGCCAGCCTCACGGCCGTAATAGTGCGAAAGGACACCGAAGCTGTGGCCATAGCCGAAGCTGCGGTATTGCAGCAGGTCGGCGGCGGCATACATCTCGTTCAGTTCGGCGGCGATGTCGGAACATTTCGCGCCCGGCACCAGCAGCTCCTTGCCGCGATCATGCACGTCGCAGTTGAACTGCCACAGCCGGATATGCTCGTCGCTGGCTTCCTCGGCAAACAGTGTGCGTTCCAGCGCGACGTAATAGCCCGCGACCATTGGGAAACAGTTCAGCGACAGGATGTCGCCGCGCTGGATCTTGCGGCTGGTGACGGGGTTGTGGGCGCCGTCGGTGTTGATCCCCGACTGGAACCAGGTCCAGGTGTCCAGCAATTCGCCATCCGGCCAGGACTTCGCAATCTCGCGCACCATGGTGGCGGTGGAATGCAGCGCCACCTCATGCTCCGGCACGCCAACGGCGGTGGCCTCGACACAGGCCGCGCCGCCCAGATCGGCGATGCGGGCCATTTCGGTGATATGGGCAATTTCCTCGGCCGACTTGATCATGCGCAGGCGCATGGCGGGGGCGGCGATGTCCACGAACTCGACGCCGGGGAACTCGGCCTTCAGCAGGTTCAGCAGGTCGATGTTGACGTGGTCGAACTCGATCCCGATGCGACGCGCCTTACCGATGATCTGGCGGATGGCATGGAAATAGTTGTCCTTCTGCCAGTCCGTATAGGTCAGGTTGCGCCCGCCGAAGGTCCGGCGCCACGGCTGGCCACCATCGATGCCCGCACTGATCGAGGTGGCGTGGTCATGGTCCACGAAGAACCCATAGCGCCGACCGAACTGGCAATACATGAAGTCGGCGTAGTAGTTGATGTTGTGATAGGACGTGAGCAGCGCCGCATCGACATTGTTGTCGGCCATGTGCTTGCGGATCGAATCAAGCCGCCGCTGCATTTCCGCGTCCGAGAAGGTGCCTTTGGCCTTGTCGCCGTTGCCGACGAAATCTTGAAGTCTTTCACGCTCGATCATCGCTTCCTCCTGATATGATATTTCCTGAAACATGCACGTAGAGTTTGCAGTGGTCAAAAGACCAATTATAAAGCTCTGATTAGGTTTTCTCATAAAAGGCGATTAATGTCCCAGCCGCCGCTGAATGCTCTGCGCGCTTTTGAGGCCGTGGCCCGAACTGGCAGCTTCCGTGCGGCGGCCGCAGATCTGTTTGTCACGCAATCGGCGATCAGCCACCAGATCAAGCACCTAGAAGACTGGCTGGGGGTCTCGCTGTTCGACCGCAGCGGGCGGACGCCACGCCTGCTGCCGCGCGGCATCGCCTTGGCCCGCGATCTGACAACGGCATTCGACGGGATCGATGCGGCGTGCCGCCGGGCAAGACCCGCGACCGCCGAAGGGGCAGTGGTCGTGGCGGCGATCCCGTCCGTGGCAGTCTGCTGGCTGATCCCCCGGCTGCCCCGCTTCCGTGCCTTGCATCCCGATGTGCAGTTGCGCGTGATCTATGCCCATCATGGCCACGAGATCGACTTCACGGCCACCGACGTGGCATTCACCTTTGCCGACGTGCGTCCTCAGGGCGAAGGCATTGTGGCTGAACCGTTCTTGTCCGGGCGCAGCGTGCCGGTAGGTAGCCCGACACTGGTCGGCACGGGCCCAGCCAAACTGTCGGTCGAATGGCTTTTGGCAATGGGGCTTTTGCACGATACTGACCTGTCGGGCTGGAAAACTTGGCTGGCGCGTGCAGGGTCGGATATTCCAGATCGGCTACCCGGGGCAATCTTCGAAGATTTCAATCTGCTGCGCGCTGCAGCCTTGGCAGGACAGGGGGTAGCGCTGTGCTCACTGGCAATGATCGGGCCGGACTTGGCTGAAGGACGGTTGGTGCAACTGTCCGAAAGATCGGTTTTGGACGAGTATAATTATTACCTGATCCAGTCCAGCCAGACGTTGCGCGATACCGGTCGACGTAGGGCGCGCGAGGCGTTCTTGTCTTGGATCAAGAACGAACAGGTTGCCACGCTGGTGGCGTAGAAGCGGCTTCAAATGGATCCACTTTGTTGTTGGCTCCTCGGGCGGCACCCAGAGCGCCGCTTGGGCATCGGCCCAAGCCTCCGGGAGACAACCCCAGCACCATCAACAGGGCGAGACGCACGATCACAACGCCTGATCCTAGCGCTTGCACTCGCTGAGTCCGATTACGCTACCCATCAGGTCAAGCTGGCCTTGCTGGAAAGAGCGGGTCATGCGGCGGTTGTGGACTCACGCCGAAGCGCAAATCGTTGTTTTTCTTCTACTCCAGTCTGTTTCTGATGGCTATCAGGTTGCTTTCAAAGGCCTCCGCGGGTGGACCTGCTGAAGCTCGGCTACAGCGCCAATCCGCAAAAGCGGCAAAGGCACCAGCTGGGGCTGCCGAAGACCGCGCAGGTGACCCTGCTGCGCAACATTGCCATGCCCACGGGACACGCCGCCTGCGCCGCCGAGAAGCGCCTGCACGCCCGGCTGCGCCGGCAGCATCCCGAGGCGGTGGTGCCGCCCCAGGACTACCGGGGCATCCTCAACGTGGTCAGCGAGGTCTGGCCCGGGAGGAGCCGGCCATCATCCGCCGCTTCGCCCTCCACGAGGCCGGCCATGCCATCGCCGCCACGCGGCTCGCGCGCGGCCGCGTCCAGGAGATCCATGTCGGCATGGCGGGCGGCCATGTCGCCCTCGGGGATCAGGCTCCCCTGCTGACACGGCGCGATCTGGTCGATCAGCTGACCTGCCTGCTGGCGGGCCGGGCGGCCGAGGAGCTGGTGCTGGGCAGCGGCTGCATCGGTGCCGGACAGGGCGCCGACAGCGATCTGGCCCGCGCCACCGAGATCGCCCTGCGGCTGGAGTTGACCTACGGCCTCAGCGGCCACAGCCTGGTTCATGTCGCCGATCCGGCGCCGATGCTGATGACGGACCCGGCGGTGCGGACCCGGGCCGACCGGCGGCTGCGCACGGCGCTCCGCCGCGCCCGCCAGCTCCTGGCCGCGGAATATCACTGGCTGCTGCACCTCGCGGACCGGCTCTGCGCCGAGCGCGTCATCGCCTGCGGCGACGCGGGCCTGGATCGGCCCGGCCCGGACCCGGAGGCGCGCCATGAGCCGTGAGCCGGGTCTCCCGGCGCTCCTGGCCGAGGCGCGGGATCAGGCGGCGGTCCTGGCCGAGATCCTCGATCTCCTCTTCCTGGCGGCCGAGGGCCTTGGCGACACGCCTGGCGCCGCCCTGGCCCGCGGCGCCATGCTGGCCCGCGACCGGCTGGACCAGTTGCGGGACCTGCTGCGCGACGCCCGGCCGCCGCCGTGACGGGCCTCGCGCAGGAGGCGCGGGGTCGGGGACGCGGCCGATGCCTGTTCCGCGGGATCGTCCGGCCTGGACGGATCCAATGCCTTTCCCGGGCTCGCAAAGGCCTCCCTTCAGCGTCCCGTCGGGGACTTTAATAAAAAGACTAAAGAAACCCCGGACATCTGCCCCCGTCCGGAAGACCTTTGTCCAGGGAGCATTGCCAAAACGGAAAGCCGCCGAAAGCCGACCAAGTCCCGAACGTCTTTCCGGGGAGATGAGCATGAAACGCGTCGGGGATACGCGACGCCGCGTCTCGGGACAAGGCCGGCGGGCGTCGCGCGGGCCTCGGGGCGGGAGCGGGATCCAATCGGCGCCGAGGCCGCTTCGAGAGAGATCTGGCCAACAGCGCCGAGGCCTGTCCAGACCAGCGACCCTCTCTGGCCATGCACCTCCCTGCCTCCGCCTCCGCCGACGGCGTCGCCAAGTCTGGCCCGCGCGGACCGGGCGGCATCAGCCGGCTTCTCGAGGCATCGTCAGCCACGGGTGACGGTCAGTTCCCTGGCCTACCCCTGCTCGCCTTCCAGGATCAGCGCGCCGCACCGGCGCCGGACGATCCGCACCCCCGTCTCCCCTGAAGGTTGCCGATCCTGGGGCGAGGACGTGCCGCGCCCATCGTCAGCACGGCAGGCCCTTCCAGGGGCGGTCGGATCGTTCCTGTCCATCGCCAGCACCCCCCGGTCAGGCGGCGGGACCGTCGCGCTCCGCCTCCGCCTCGCGGATCAGGTCCGACAGCGGCGTTTCCAGCCGGGCGGCGAGCCTGGCCATGGTCAGCAGGCTGGGGCGGTGCTTGCCGGCCTCGAGCAGCGAGACATAGCGCGGGCTGAGCCCGG
>NZ_JBQEOI010000070.1:0-9275 GCF_052045125.1 Paracoccus sp. 22332 | reverse complement strand
GTTGCCCCCGACTTTTATCCAGCGTGAGCGAGACTCCGGGCTTGAGTTTTGCCCATTCGGGCGAGTTGAGCAACGGGGGCTGGTGCGGAGCCTTGCAGGTTGCGCAGCGCCAAGCCCCGTTGCAGGGCGAAGGTTTGGGCAAACTCGGCTGGGGTCTGCCAGCCGAGACGGGAGTGGTGCCGTTCAGTGTTATAGTCCGTGCGCCAGGCGGCCAGCGTGACGCGGACATGGTGCAGGGACGGGAACAGGGTCTCGTTCAATAGCTCGTCGCGCAGGCGACCGTTGAAGCTCTCGATGAAGGCGTTCTGTGTCGGCTTTCCTGGCGCGATGTAGTGCCAGTCGATCTTGCTGTCATCGGCGAAGGTCAGGATCGCGTTCGAGGTGAACTCGGTGCCGTTGTCACTGACTACCGTCGTCGGCTTGCCGCGCAGCTCGAACAGCGTTGCCAATTCACGTGCCACCCTTGCGCGAGAGTGTCAGGTTTTCTGTGTATGGGTGATTGGGTCCATGCTTCCTGAGAGGAGCAAGGACGATGACGATTTCCGACGAACTGCTGGACGAGCTGCTGAAGGGCTGCAAGCGGCCTGAGGATCTGCTTGGCGATGCAGGGCTGATGAAGGAGCTGAAGATCCGGCTGATGGAACGGATGCTCGGTGCGGAACTGACCGCGCATCTGGGCTATGAGGTCGGAGCTGAGCCGCCAGCCGAACAGGCCAACCGCCGGAACGGGAGCGCGACGAAGCGGGTGGCTGCGGCCACGGCGGCCGGTGTCGCCATGGTCCGCTCCGGCCTGCAGACGGTCGACGCGCAGGCCAAGCTGGCGCAGTCGCTGGGCACGACCGTCGCCTCGATCCAGACGCTCGAGCGTGCGGGCGAGTTGGCTGGCGTGTCGATGTCCGGCATAGAACAGGCGACCAAGGATCTGACGCGCCGTCTCAGCCAGGCGGCCGCCGGGACCGGTCCCGCCGCTGACGCGCTCGACCGGCTGGGGCTTTGGCCGGAAGGCGCTGGCCACCGCGTCGACCCCGGCGCGCAGGGGCGAGTCCATCAGGTGGGCATACCGCAGGGTCGTCTGCATCTGGCTGTGCCCCAGCAGCTTGCCGATCATTTCCAGCGAGGCCCCGCCACTGACCAGAAGCGAGGCGAAGGTGTGGCGCAGATCGTGGATGCGGACGTCCTGCAGCCCGCACTGCTTCTGGACCTGCGCCCAGAACCGCCGCACCTCCTGCACCGGCTGGCCGGGCGTGTCGCCGGGAAAGAGCCACGGCGATCCTTTCGGCACCTGCAGCTGGCGGTGGCGCACAATGGCGGCCGTCTCGTCCGAGATCGGCACGCGGTGCGCACGGCGCTGTTTCGTCATGGTGGGCGGCTTCGACCAGCTCATATGCTCGAGGTTGAACTGCTCGAACCGCGCCTGCCGCACCTCGCCCAACCGAGCTCCGGTCAGCATGCACATGCGGATGATGTCGGCCGCGCGCCGGTCCTCGGCCGCATCCAGCGCGGCGGCGAGGCTGGCGATTTCCTCCTTCGACAGGAAGCGTTCGCGCGGCGTCTCGGTGCGGCGGTGGAAGCGCTGGGCGGGGTTGTCTTCGCACCAGCCCCACTGAACCGCCAGCGTGAACATCTTGCGCAGCACCTCTCCGATCCGATTGGCGCGCACCGGGGTGGGCTTCGCGCCCTGCAGCTTGCGCGCCCGGTTGTTGGGTTTTTCCTTGTGCGGCCGCGCCCTGCCCTCGGCGATCTTGGTCAGGAGCTTGTCGACATCGGTCGGGGTGATTTCCGTCACAAGCTTCCGGCCCCAGACCGGTTCCACCATCTTCGCCAGCGCCGACCGCTGGTCGGCTGCGCTGCGGGCGGAGAGTTTCGGGAGATGCTCGGCGCAGTATCGTTCGATCAGATCGGTCACGCGCGGGGCTTCGCGCTTCGCCTCGCGCTGGCCCAAGGGATCGGCCCCGGCGTCGATCTCGCGCCGCAGTTCCTTGGCACGTTCACGCGCGGCCGACACTGACCATTCCGGCCAGCGCCCGAAGGTCATCCGGCGCTGCCGCCCCGCATGGCGGTAATCCAGCGTGAAGGCACGACCACCGCCGCGGTAGATGCAGGCGGCAAAGCCCCGGACCTCGGTGTCGAAGATCTGGTAGTCCCGCCCCGGCACCGGCTCGGCGTCGCGCAGCACTTTCTCGGTCAGCTTGATGCGTTCGGGGATGGCTTTGGTCCTTCTTGCATCCGACATGAGGCGTGGTTTCGCCGGACTATCAAGGCAAGCATGGCAGGTCGGGTGGCGGGGAGGCGGAGGGTGGCAGGAAGGACGCCAGAACCGCGCCACCCCTTGTTTTCTTGGGTTTTCGGCGCTGGGCGAATCGATGCGCGACTGGTGTCGACGCGCGCAATCGGACGACTGAGACCGCAGGCGCAGTAATCACGCTGCAAATCAGGCCGCTGAAGAGCCGCGCAGCGACAGATCCTCAAGGAATTCAATGGGTGGCAGGGGTGCCGTGTCGGGTGCCACCCCCTCTTTGCCCTCCGATGCAGGTCAAACAAGGTCAATCCGGCTGTTCGCTGGTGTTTGCGGCCTTGGCGTCCGTTTCGCCCATTTGGCAGGAGCGGCCGCAATCTTCTTCCGCCACCCCACCACCATCGGAAACCCCAACAAAGCAAGGGGTGGCACAAGGGCGTCATCCTTTCTGCCACCCTCCGCCTCGCCGCCACCCCTCGGGCTCTGCGCTCACTGGTCCCTGCAAGACGTCCCCGATCTTCGGGGCCAGGACCAGGAGACCCCGATGCCGCATCTCGGATCGATGCCAGACCCAAAGGACAAACCCCGCTCGCTGCTGGTCGGCTGGATCAGCCGCCTCGACCTTGCGCTGGAACTCGGCCTTTCGGTCGACACCCTGCGCCGCTGGGAGGCCATGCGGACGGGTCCGCCCTGCGTGCGCGCCGGGCGCAAGGTCTACTACCGCCGTGCCGCCGTCGAGGACTGGCTGGAAGAGCAGGAACAGGCCGCCCCGCGCCGCCGTCGTGCCGGAGGACGCCGGTGATGACCACCCCGTCGCACAGTTCCGCCTGGCCCGCTGACCGCGTGGCCGAGGCCCGCGCCGTGATCGCCGACGTCGCGCATCACAGCGATCTCCTGATCCGGCTGGCCTGCAACGTGCTCGCCCAGCATGGCGAGACCCCAGGCGAGCGTGCTGATGCCCAGCGCCTGCTGGTCGTCGTTGATGCGCGGAGGCCGGTCAGCCGCGCCCAGCGCGAGGATCAGGGGAGGGCCGCGCGATGATGCGCCGTGGCACCCCCGAGGCCGATCTGCAGCGTGCCGTGGTGCAGGCGCTGCGGATTGCCCTGCCCCGCAGCGCCATCATTCATCACTGCGCCAACGAGGTAACCGAGGCCGGGCCCCGCGGGGCGAAGCGCCAAGCGATCCTTGTCGGCATGGGCGTCCATGCCGGGTTCGCCGATCTGATCGTCCTGTGCGAGGGGCGCATCCTGTTCCTTGAACTGAAGGCGCCAAAGGGGCGGCTGCGGCCGGAACAGGAGGCATTCCGCGATGCGGTGCAGGCGCAAGGGTTCGGCTGGGCGCTGGTCCGCAGCCTCGACGATGCGCTGGGCGCGCTGGCTGATCACGGCTTCACCACGCGCATCACCCCTTCCCCGCGGAGGCCCGCGCCATGAGCCACGAGGCCACCAACTGGGCCATCAAGCAGCGCGGGCTGAAGCCCACGACCAAGATCGTGCTCTGGCATCTGTGCGACCGGTTCAACCCGGATTACGGCTGCTTTCCTTCGCAGGACCGGCTGGCGCATGACTGCGAGATCAGCCGGTCCACACTGAACGATCACCTTGGGCAACTCGAGGCCGTGGGCCTGCTGCGGCGGGTGCCCCGGCTTGACCCCGTGACCAAGCGCCAGTTGCCCACCCGCTACATCCTGGGGTTCGAGCCGGGCTTCACACCTGTGGATGTGGTGCCGTGTCCGGAAATCGGACACGGGGAGGATAAGAGCGAGGAAAGCCTCGACGATGCTGATGTTTGCGACGTCGACGGCATGGCCGATGCCCAGCCGTGTCCGGAATTCGGACACGGGGTTGGCGCGGAAGCCGTGTCCGATTTTCCGGCCGAGCCGTGTCCGGAATATGCCGAAAGCCGTGTCCAGATTTCGGACACTAACCCTGTAAGGGAACCTCTAAGTAAACCAGTAAAGGAGGAGGAGGGCGCGCAGGCGCGCGAGGCGATTTCCGATCAGTTTTTCGGGGGCCTGCTGGACGCGCTAGGCCTCGACCCCGACGCCCTGCCCGGCTGGTGGCAAGGCTGGCCGCCCCGGCTGCACGTCCAGCGCTGGCGCGAAGAGCTGGGCCTGACCGAGGCGGAGATCATCGCTGCGGCCGAGGCCTCCCGTCAGGAGCATCCCGAACCGCCAGACGGGCCGAAGGCACTGGACCGGGCGATGCAACGGGCAGCCCAGCGCAAGGTCGAGGATGCAGACCGGGAGCGCCGGAAGCCCAAGACGGCCCCTGCCCCGGCTGCGAAGCCGATCACCGACCTCCCTGCCTTCTACGCCGATCTGGTCAACTCCGACCGCTACCTGCCGGTCAGCGCGATCAGCAACACCATGCGCGACGCGATGCTGGCCCGGGGGCTGGTGACAGCCGAACGCCTCCGCCAGCGAGGTGTTCGATGACCCTGCATGGCACGCGCCCTTGGCGACCAGCTCGGCGAAGCTCTTCGCGGAATGCGTCTTGAACTCGACGACGTGCCAGGTCTTCGGCGCCTCGAGCAGGCCGAGAGCGACGGCGTCAAGCGAGCCGCCGAAATGCCCGCCATGCGCCTCGACGCGAAACTGCCGCCCGGTCTCGGGATCGACCTCCAGCACCGTGGCGCCGGTCGCGCGCAGGTCGCGCACGAGCCGGGCCTCTTCCAGCTGGCCGGTCTCGAACAGCCGCAGGGTGCGGCCCGTGTGCCGCGCGGGCGTCGCCCAGCGGAAGTCATACCAGAGCGCGCGGGCGCAGGACTTGCCGATCAGCGAGGCGCCGAGGTGGTCGCGGAAGCCGTCGCCCTGCCGCGCCTCGAAGGAGGCGTAGATTGCGGAGAGGGTCGGCGTCGGGGGTTCGGGGAGATCGGCCATCAGCATGCCTCCTCCCGCTCGAGCCGCGCTCGCGCCTCAGCCAGCACCGCAGTCCAAGCCGCGCTCTCATGGCGTTCCCGCAGGACGGCGATGATCATGTCCTTGAGCCGTTCGCGTCGGCGGCGGCCGCACTGACGGGCGACGATCTCGGCGCGCTCGCGATTGAGATGGCGCAGCGCCGTGCGCGCGCGGTGAAACCAGTCGGGGTCGATCGGCCTGGCCGTCCGCTGCCGCGTCAGATCGGCAGTCGCGATCTGCGTGCGGATCTTCGCGATGGCGTCCTCGATCTCGATCAGGCGCCGGGTGTCGTCGGGCAAGCCGGGGGCGTTCGCGGCCACGCAGGCCGCGTCGGTGATGTTGGTCATGGTCTGTCTTTCGGGTCTGGCGATGTCCGGGCCGCCGCAGGTTTCAGCCCGCGGCGGCCGAGGGCGTCAGCTCTTGCGGTTCCAGGGCGCGGTGGCCGGGCGGGCGGGCGCCGACTGCGCGGGCGCACTGGCCGGCTGCGTCGCGGCGGGCTTGGGCGGGGTCGCCTGTGCCGGGGCCTCCGGCACCACGTAGCGGATCGTATTGCGCTCGCCGTAGCCGTCCTTCGGAGGCTTCACGCCGACCTGGATCGTCATCGGGATCAGGTGCAGCTCCTCGCTGTCGTTTACCTGCAGCTTGCCCGTGGCGTGGCAGATCGCAGACAGCGTGCGCTGCGCGATCTCGACCGTGGTCGGGTTGGCGTTCACCAGGTTCAGCTGGTCGAAGACCTTGCGGCCCTGCTGCGGCCCCTCGAGGATGTCGAGCATCAGCCAGAGATACTTCCCCATCCCGTTCTTCGTGACGCGCATCTCGCTCTCGACGATCTGGGCGCGATACTTGCCCGCGGGCAGGATCTCGTAGGCGGTGGTGGGCTCGATGCCGGCGGCGTCAAAGGCGGTGTCGAAACGTGCCATCGTGCTGTCCTTTCAGTCGTAATCAGGCGGATTGGGGCATGGCGGCCAGGAACTCCGACCACTCGAGCGGGAGGGTTTCCGGCAGGCCGTAGCGGTTCTTGGCGAGGAAGGCGGGGCGCTCCTCGGTGTGCATCACGCGCGCACCGGAACCGAGCGCCCGGGTCACCTTCTTGTTGAAGCCCACGTCGGACTTGCTGACCGAGATCCGGTAGTTGGCGAAGAGCACCACGTCCGAGTGCTCCTGCAGCAGCGCGGAGGCGCGAGCCTGCAGCTTGATCACGTACCGGTCGTAGGGTTCGTGCTCGGGGCTGTCGAAGCGCTTGATGTCGGTGTGGGCGATCTGGATGACCGCCATGCCCTTCCGGTCGCGGAGCCCGTTCAGCTTGTCGATGTATTCGCGCCAGATGTTCAGCGCCTCGGCGTAGCCCTTGCCGAAGCCGGGGCTTTCGATCGACTGCCAGCCGTTGCGCCGACAGGCCTCGGCCCAGATCAGCGGCTCCAGCCAGTCCACGCTGTCGACGACCACCGTCGAATAGGGGTGGTCCTCGTCGAGCAGGGCGTCGAGCGCCTCGGCTACCTCCACGTAGCTCGTCGCCAACGGGAAATGCGGCACCTGCAGCTTGCCGAGACCGTCTTCGGTGAGAACGAACACGGGCGCGTCGGCCGACGCGGCGAAGGTGGATTTGCCAATGCCGGCGACGCCGTGGATCAGCACGCGCGGCGGACGCAGCACCGTCGAGGTTTGCAGGGATGCGAGCGAGATGGCCATCAGCGCGCCTCCTCGCCGAGCAGCAGCCGGAACTTGGGCTTGCCGGTGCGGACCGTGCGCGCGGGCTCGAACTCCTGGCGGATGTCCGTGGGCCAGGCGGTGTACTTGCGCTCGGGGACGCTGAGCGTGATGTCCACGTACTCGGCGGGATCGGCGCCATCCGCCCGGATGCGCTCGACGAGACCGGCGAGTGTTGATTTCCACCCAGAACTGAGCCGGATAGGCTCGTAATTTCCACTGAGAATTGAGCCATGTGAACCTTTCCCCAAAGCGATGAGCGGCGGGGGTAACGGGAGTGATCCACATGGGACTTTTGAACATCATTCGACGCATGCACTTGCGGCAGAAGCTGTCGGTCCGCGAGATCGCGCGGCGCACCGGTTTGTCGCGCAACACGATTACGAAGCACCTGGCGGCAGACACGATCGAGCCGAAGTTCGCCACGCCGGATCGCCCGAGCAAGCTTGATCCTTTCGCCGAGAAGCTGGCCGGCTGGCTGAAGACGGAGGCCGGCAAGTCGCGCAAGCAGCGGCGGACGCTGAAGCAGATGCATGCCGATCTGGTCAAGCTGGGCTTCACCGGCTCCTACGGCCGGGTTGCGGCCTTTGCGCGGCAATGGCGCACAGATCGCCAGCGGGAACAGCAGACCACGGGCCGCGGCACCTTCGTTCCGCTGTCTTTCCGACCGGGAGAGGCCTTCCAGTTCGACTGGAGCGAAGACTACGGCCATCTGACGGACGAGCGCACCAAGCTTCAGATGGCGCATATCAAGCTGTCGCACAGCCGGGCCTTCCTGTTGCGCGCCTATCCGCTGCAGACCCACGAGATGCTGTTCGATGCCCATTGGCACGCGTTCCGTGTGTTCGGCGGCGTGCCTGAACGCGGCATCTACGACAACATGAAGACGGCAGTGGATCGTGTGGGCCGTGGCAAGGAGCGGCAGGTCAACCTCCGCTTCCTCGCCATGGCCAACCACTATGTCTTCGAGCCGGAGTTCTGCAATCCGGCAGCGGGTTGGGAGAAGGGACAGGTCGAGAAGAACGTTCAGGACTCCCGCCATCAGGTCTTACAAGGGATGCCGGGCTTTCCCGACCTTGCCATGATGAACACCTGGCTGGAACAGCGCTGCCTGGAGGTGTGGCAAGAGACCCCGCACGGCACGCTGCCCGGCACCATCGCCGATGTCTGGGCTGAGGAGCGGGCCGCATTGATGCCGTTGCCGCCGGCCTTTGACGGCTTCATCGAACTCAGCAAGCGCGTCTCGCCCACCTGCCTGATCAGCTTCGAGCGCAATCGCTACAGCGTTCCGGCATCCTTTGCGAACCGACCCGTCAGCCTGCGGATCTATCCGGACCGGCTGGTCGTGGCGGCCGAGGGCAACATCCTGTGCGAACATTGCCGCATCATCCAGCGCAGCCACAAGCTGCCACCGCGGACGATCTATGACTGGCGGCATTACCTGGCTGTTCTTCAGCGCAAGCCCGGGGCGTTGCGCAATGGCGCGCCCTTTGCCGAGTTCCCGCCTGCCTTCCGGCAGTTGCAGGAGCAGATGCTGCGCAAACCCGGCGGTGATCGGGAGATGGTCGACATCCTTGCCCTGGTTCTTCAGCACGACGAACAGGCCGTGCTGACGGCGGTGGAGTTGGCCCTGGCCGAGGGCGTGGCGACCAAGACCCATGTGCTGAACCTGTTACACCGGCTGGTCGATGGCAAGGTCATTGGCGGGCCGCCCCTCGATACCCCGCAGGCCCTGGCCCTGCGCCGTGAGCCAAAGGCCAATGTGGAGCGCTATGACGGCCTGCGCACCCAAGCTGCAGGAGGCCGTCATGCGTCATGATCCTGCCAGCGGCGCCATCGTCATCATGCTTCGCAGCCTGAAGATGCATGGCATGGCGCAGGCCGTGACGGACCTGATCGAGCAAGGGGCGCCGGCCTTTGACGCAGCCGTGCCGATCCTGTCTCAACTGCTGAAAGCCGAACTGGCCGAGCGCGAGGTCCGCTCCATCGCCTATCACATGAAGGCCGCACGCTTCCCCGCCTACAAGGACCTCTCGGGCTTCGACTTCTCAGCCAGCGAGATCAACGAAGCCACAGTCCGGCAACTCCACCGCTGCGAGTTCATGGACGGGGCCCAGAACATCGTCCTGATCGGCGGCCCGGGCACGGGGAAGACCCACATCGCAACCGCCCTCGGCGTCCAGGCCATCGAGCATCACCGCCGCAAGGTCCGCTTCTTCTCCACCATCGAACTGGTCAATGCCCTGGAACAGGAAAAGGCCAAGGGAAAGGCCGGGCAGATTGCCGAAAGCCTGACCCGCCTCGATCTCGTGATCCTCGATGAACTGGGATACCTGCCCTTCAGCGCCTCGGGCGGGGCGCTGCTCTTCCATCTGCTGAGCAAGCTCTATGAGCGGACCAGCGTCATCATCACCACCAACCTCAGCTTCAGCG
>NZ_JBQEOI010000069.1:0-9597 GCF_052045125.1 Paracoccus sp. 22332 | reverse complement strand
GTCGACGAGCCGTTGCGCCGGTTCGCCTGGCCGGGCGGTGCTTCCTTGCCTTCCTCATAGCCCAAATGCGCGGTCAGCTCCGCGCCCAGCATCCGCTCCATGAGCCGGATCTTCAGCTCCTTCATCAGCCCGGCATCGCCGAGCAGATCCTCAGGGCGCTCAATACCCTTCAGCAGTTCATCCAGAAGTTCCTTGGAGATCGTCATGCATGCTTCCTTTCGGTGAAGCATGGACCGGACCACTCATACACAGAAGATCGGACACTCTCGCTTCAGCGGGGCTTCTGGTTTCCAACATGCGGGCTGCGATGTAGCCGCCGGCAAACGAAGCAATGATGCCCGAAAGGACATACCAGATGCCTGCAGCGATCGAGAAGGTCGAGGCGGCCGGATTGTCACCCGTGCCTGGATCAAGCGTTGCAAGCCCGATGCCCACACCCAGCATCGTCAGAAGCACCTGAACCACCAGGGCTACCACGACGCCCGCGAAGATCGCGCCCCATGACACCTTGTTGATCATGATGGTATGGGCGTCCTCGGAAACGCTCGTGGACATCGAGGCAGTCTCGGTCGACAGCAGGGGTTCGCCGGAAGAATAGCTCATCTTTAGAAACCTCTGGCAGGGGCGATGGCAGGATCCGGCGCGTATGAGGAAAGTCTGCAGGTTTAAACCTTCCAAACACCCTTTCGTTCCGATTGCGCCGGGTGCTTCGCACCATCTCGAGTCCACAGGAAAGAGATTTCTCACCGAGCACTCGTCGCTCTGGTCCGGATCAACCGCTTTATTGCGACGCGTCTTCGCCTGCCCCCGGTCCCTGCAAGCCCGGCGGCGGGACGCCTTCCGCGTCGGGGTCGCGGCCGTGGCTGTGGTCCAGAAGGCGCATCAGCGGCGTGACGGTCAGGCCGTGCAGGAAGACTGAGATCACCACCACAAGCCCGACGACGGCCCAAAGGCGATCGGCTCCATCGATCTCCATGCTGTTGAGACCGTAGGCCAGATAATAGAACGATCCCACGCCCCGGATGCCGAAAAACGCGATCGTCAGTTTTTCGCTCCAGGTCGCCTTCAGCCCCGCCAGGCCGATCAGCCCCGTGACCGGCCTGATCACGAGCAGGATCACCAGGGCCGCGACGATGTCGGTCCAGAACAAGGCACCCAGCAGCCCGTTCGCCAGGGCGCCGCCGAACAGCAGCAGCAGGACCATCATTGCCAGACGCTCGACCTGTTCGGTGACATCGTGCATCTCGCGGTGGAAGTCATGAGAGCGGTGGGCATGGCGAAAGGTCAGCGCGGTCACGAAGACCGACAGGAAGCCATAGGAATGGATCATCTCGGTCAGGCCATAGGAGACGAAGGTGGCCGCCAGGGCGATCAGGCCGTCGCCCGTCTGCGCCAGCTTGGTTTCCGCCGGGATGCGGAACGTCAGCCAGCCGAAGGCGCGGCCGATCAGGTATCCCCCGGCAACGCCGGCGCCGATTTCCCACAGCACATGATAGCCCAGCCATTTGGCCGCCCATGGCTCTCCCGTGCCGGCCGCCGCCAGAACGATGGCCAAGTTGACGAAGGGAAAGGCCGCGCCGTCGTTCAGTCCCGCCTCCGCAGTCAGGCCGAAACGGACCTCGTCCTCCTCGCCGCCTTTCGGGGGGCCGACTTGGACATCGGCAGCCAGCACCGGATCGGTGGGCGCCAGGACCGCCCCGAGCAGCAGGGCGACGATCCAGGGCAGCCCCGCCAGGGTGCCGAACAGGACCGTGATGGCCAGGATGCCGAGCGGCATGGTCACCAGGATCAGCCGCCAGGCAACCTGCCAGCGGCGGATCCCGAACACCCGGTCGAGCTTCAGCCCCGCCCCCATCAGGGCGATGATGACCACGAACTCCGTGAACCGCTCAGTGATGTCGGGATAGGCCAGGGGCGAGGGATCAACCCTCACCTGCGGCAGCGAGAACAGCGCGGCGCCCAGGCCGATGCAGACAATGGGCAGCGACAAGGGCAGTCGCCGCAGCGCCAGCGGCAACCAGGCCACTAGGGCAATCAGAAATCCCGCTCCGGTCAGCACCAGGATGTAGGGATCGGGGTGAAACCATTCCATCATAACTGTCAACGCCGCAACGGGGATTCTGGCTAACTCCCGAAGCCCGAGAAGGCGGACAATTTATGTTAACCGGGCCAGTGCTCCCAGCACCGTTGTTCGTTCAGCTTAGCTAGACCCGACCAGAATGGGCGCTTCTCGTGTCAGTGGTGAGAATGCTTCCCTACCTGCCTGTAAGCGGATCCTTGAAATGACCCATACGGTGTTCCTTCGGACGCCTTGCTGTGGCAATGGGCGATCTCGTTGGTTACCAACCCCGGTGGTTGCTGAGATCCTCAAAGCCGCCTAGATCCTGCTTTCGCGTAGGTCGCGGGGGCGGTACTGCCATTGTTCCACATCCCAGCCCTCATGCCGTTCCTTCCATGAAGCAATCTGCGTCTGGCCATGGAGCATGCAGGTCATGACGCTGACCTCGGGGGCGTCGAACAGGAGGCTGAAATCGCGGTAAGCGCGGGTGTGGCCTGCTGGCTCGGACGTGAGGGCGCAGGCACTAATTCCACGCTCGTCTTGCTGCCTGTCCTGACCTTCGCGGCGCATGCCATTCTCTGCCATAGCGCAGGCACCGCCCTGCAGACCGCCGCAAGAGACATAAGTGCCGGTCAGCGACGCGGACTGCCACGAATGAGCCGATCTGTTTGGGAGCATCTTCGAGTGGTACTTCTTTTCCCTGAACCCGGCGCACTTCCGTGTTTGGTGGCGGCTTTGGCAGGACGGGATCGAACGCGGTCTTGAGGTTGTAGCGCAGCACGACAGCTTTGCCCACACAGGCTGGGGCGGTCAGAGTTCGTCAATCCAGTTCGCGATGTTTCCCCACGTCCAGACCATTGTACTGAGATTTCTGGCAGAAGCCTGATCCTGATCATAAGCCCAAATGCCTTTCATCGGCTTACGTTCCTCCTCGGCACACTGACGTTCCCAGGCCTGACTGCGAGATAACAAGGTGTTCTTGCTGATTACGACAAGGACGCCGGTCGATTGGCGAATTTGCTCTCGAACCTGTGCCTGCCACTGTCTGTCGTATGTTTCCTCCACCGGAAGATCGGCATATTCAAACAGCCTTTTCGTGCGAAGTGGTTCCGCCTTGATCATGTTTCGGATGCGCCTGTCCTCACTTGCGGCGGCAATGTAGATGATCTTTTTCTTGGCCATGGATGAAGTTCCTCGTGGCAATAAAGCAAATACCTGATCTCATCAGGATGACTGGGTGGACACCATACTCAACCATGCCGAAGCAAGCAGAGCCCAGCCCGCACCGGCAATCCACCCTGCCAAGGCATCGCTCGGGTAATGAACACCGAGCATCACGCGGCTGAGGGCAACCAAGGCGCTGATGGCAACGCCTGTTAAAACAAGTGTTCTGCGGATCTCGCAATGCCGGCTGATAGTCCCAAGGACAATGCCGAGGCTGATGTAGACAACAGCGGCATTGAAGCTATGTCCGCTGGGAAAGCTGTAACCTTCCACTCCCATGAGATGGGACACGTTGGTTGGGCGTGGCCGAGCAAAGCCAAGCTTCAGCAAAGCGCTGATCATCCAGCCGCTGAAAATGGTGACAGATAGGATTGCTGCCTGACGTCGCATGCCGAACAGCAGAAGCATTGCGACGGCAGATGCGGCAAGGAGGTGCCGCAACGTGACACCGCCCAACTCTGTTATGCCTCGCGTCATGTTGGCTGCCCACGAGGGCCCGCGCAGTTCCAGACCGGCTGAGCTCCGAAACAGCAGCAAGCCCAGGTTATCCAGGTCGGCATAACGACCGCTCAGCATCAAACCCGCAAGAACGGCAAAGACCACCCAGCAGAGCGTCGCACAGATCAGCGCCGCACGCAGACTGAGAAGCGCGTGGCAGCGGGAGGCATCCGTCTTAAGGCTTTCGCCCGCGGCTGCATGATGATCTTGAGGCGAGTTCAGCATATGGTTCAGGCACACGATGTTGGGTGCAATCCGTAAATTGTCGAACTGCGCCTTTCTTCCAAAGCCGTCTTGTTGGGGAGCAGAGTGTGGAGGCGCTGCACGGCATGATACCTCGGCCGCAGTCCGTCTCCAATGTCGAGGCAATCCCGATCATAGGGAAAAAGACTCGCCGAGGCGAGGCCCTTTCTCTCGTCTGCAAGGGGTTCAGATCTTGGTGCGATCGATGTTGTCGCGGTCCACGCTGCTCAACGTATCGCGACTGCCATCGACATTGTCCTTTTCGATCTCGCGATCAACAGGGCGGCGCGCGATCTGGACCCGCTCCTCAAGCAGATCAACACGTTCGTTCACCGGCTCCTCGACCGTATAGGCCCGGACCCGAACACGGCCCTGCCCGGTTTCGCGCTTGCCGACGCGAAGACGTTCCTCCACGATGGGGATCGTCTCGTCTCCGCGCAGATCCCGACCTTGCCGCAAGGACGCATCAGCGCCCGTGCTGTCCTCGTCAACATAGGGACTGTCCAGATCACCCGTCGCACCCGCACGGGTGCCATAGGCGGATGCCGTGCTGCCCGAGGCATAGGAGCTGGCCTCGTGACCGCCCCAGCCTTCGGAACACCAGCTTTCGGCACGTTCGTCGAGATTCACGCTGCCCTCGTCATCCAGGATGTCCAGGGGGGTCTCATATTCGCCGCCGGTCACCCCACTCACGATCACCAAGTAGCCGCGCGAAAGCCCTTCGGCATAGGTGCAGCGGTCCTCGTCGGGAAAGAAGAAGTCGCTGAGACTGTCCCAGAAACCCTTGCGATCACCCTGACACCGGTCCTGAAGCGCCTTGCTGCATCATCTCTGGTCACCCGCGCCTGCGACGACGCCGATGAGCGCCTTATGCGCACTGCGCTGACCAGCTCTGGCCGCAATCTGCGCACAAAGCTGGCGGACGTGCCAGACTGCGTGGAGGAGGCCATGGGCTTGACCAAGGCCGAGATTCGCGAACTTTAGTGGCAATGCGCCGTGTCCGGCAGCATCTGGCTCGACACTGACCCTGCCCGGATCTCTACCGGGGTGATCAACAGGAAGGTATCTTGCAGACAGTCGTCCTGAAGAAAGTCAAGACGGGAGTAAGCGTCGCGTTTTCCTGTCAGCCCTGGTATGTTGCTGATCTTCAGCCGACAGCAGCACGATCCCGGGTGACCATGGTCAGCGACAAAGGCCTCAAGCACCGCCTCTATGTCGCAGACAAGCCGCAGGTGCTTGCGAGGACGCTGGCATCCGCTCTCAGGAACCATAAGGCGAGTGACAGCGGCTCGCAAAAAAGCAAATGTCCAGTTTGAACAGTGGTAATCCCCCTTTTGCGAATTATCTATTGTCGCCGGGCCTCAAAATTCTAACGCTGCCATGATCATGAAGCGCGTCATCCTCACTGACTCTCAGACCAAAGTTTCTCGGCTTTTCGAGAGCCCGCCATGGCGGCTTGGTCGAATTAAAGAGACAAAGGACAGCAACATCTTTGAGGTCCGCATGGTCCACGAAGACGGCAAGATACTTGTCATCAACGTCAATGCCGATCGCATGTCGCTTACAAACAGGTTCAAGAGCTGGTGATCACCTATACGCTGCAGAATGCAGTTCGTTAGAGAGGAATTCTATCTGCTAGGCCTGATTGCATGTCACGAAAGGGGATGGTCCAGCGTACACTCCTTCCGCTCTCCAAATGTGGCCGTTTCGGCGTCACCCAAACCGTTCTGCAACGCAGGTAACGGCCTTGTGCTCCTGCTAAGATAGGGTATCCCCCTATCTTATGAGTCACACGACAAAGCATAAAACCAAGCTCCTGGCCCGCGTTCGCCGCCTGAAGGGGCAGATCGAGGCCGTCGAGCGGTCCTTGGAGACCGACGCCCCCTGTGGAGAGGTCCTGAACCTGGTCGCCTCGATCCGCGGCGCGGTCGGCGGCCTGACGGCAGAACTGATCGAGGACCACATCCGCGAGCATGTTTCTGATCCCGGCCGAGACGAGGACACCGTTCGCGGGCAGGCCGCGGGCGAACTGATCGACATCATCAGGACCTATCTCAAATGAACATCCACGCATCGCGGCTGGGCAGCCCGCACGAGCATGTCTACCTCGGCGACAATCACGAGCGTAACGAGCGCCGGACCTGGCTGGTCATAGCCATCACCGCCGCGATGATGGTCGTCGAGATCACCGCCGGCAGCATCTTCGGCTCCATGGCACTGATTGCCGACGGCTGGCACATGTCGACCCATGCCGGGGCCATGCTGATTGCCGCACTCGCCTATCGCTATGCCCGTCGCAACGCCCGCAACGAACGCTTCACCTTCGGCACAGGCAAGATGGCGGACCTGGCGGGCTTCGCGAGTGCGGTGATCCTGGCGCTGATCGCGCTGCTGATCGGCTGGGAAAGCCTGATGCGGTTCTACAGCCCGGTCGCGATCAGCTTCCGCCAGGCGATTACCGTGGCCGTGATCGGCCTGATCGTCAATCTGATCTGTGCCTGGCTGCTGCGCGAGGACCACGCGCATCACCATCATGGCCACGGCCACGGCCACAGCCATAGCCATGAACATGACCATCATCATGAGCATGCGACCGACAACAATCTGCGCGCTGCCTACCTGCACGTCCTGGCCGATGCCCTGACCTCCGTGTTGGCCATCGCGGCGCTGACGCTTGGCAGCCTCTATGGCTGGAACTGGCTTGACCCGATGATGGGCATTGTCGGGGCCGTCGTGATCGCTCGCTGGTCCTGGGGGTTGATCCGCGACACGGGCCGGGTCCTGCTCGACTACGTGCCCGAGGATGAGGATCTGCCAGACGAGATCCGCTCCGCAATCGAAACCGGCTCGGATCAGGTGACCGATCTGCATGTCTGGCAGCTTGGCCCCGGTCACCACGGCGCGATTGTCGCGATCCGGTCCAAGATGCCGCTGGAGCCCGCTGCCTACCGCGCCAGGCTCTCGCATATCCACGACCTCTCCCATCTGACGATCGAAGTCGAGCGCGCTGCCTGAGGAGGAAGATCGATGGAAGGGGGCTCCTTGTGACCCTGCCAACCAACAATGCGCATGGACGCAAGATCCGTGTCAGGCGCCCGGTCCAAGATCAGCCGCATAGCCTGTCCCTGGCTCATCCGCCGCCTTGTCGATTTGCGGGCGGTGATCCTGTTCGTTGCCGCTTCCGAGGTGGAGGGCGTGGCGGAGCGTCACGACGAGGCCCCTTTTGACATTGAGGGGAGGCTTCAGTCATCGCGGCGAGCTGTGCAGCTTCGACGGATGCCGATGGAGTTCAGCCTCTCCATCGACAACCCGCGTCGGCAGTGGCTGGGCCGGCGTGCCTGACCGGTCATCATGATTGATCTTGCCGTTTACGGCGGCCTGTTTCTGGCGGCCTTCACCGCAGCGACCCTGCTCCCCGCGCAATCCGAGATCCTGGTTGTCGGCCTTTTGCTGACCGACCACCCGCCATGGCTGGTGCTGACCGTTGCGAGCGCCGGCAATGTGCTGGGTTCTGTGGTCAACTGGTTTCTCGGGCGAGGAATCGAACGGCTGCGCACCCGACGCTGGTTCCCGGTAAGCCCGGCCGCCCTGGCACGAGCGGAGGGCTGGTATCGCCACTACGGCAGATGGTCGCTGCTGTTGGCTTGGGCGCCGATCATCGGCGACCCGTTGACTGTCGTTGCAGGAGTGCTGCGCGAGTCTTTCTGGGTGTTCTTGCTCCTCGTCAGCGTTGCGAAGATTGGCCGCTATCTTGTTCTGGCAGCAGCAACATTGGGGTTCGCTTGACTAAGTTGCCACTCGGCCTCGGCGCTGCAAAGCAGGCTCCGTCTCCTGCAGGTGCAGAAGACGGAGTTGACGAGATTGTGGTCGAGCAACCTCAAACCATTTGTGCCGCGGTTTGCCGTGATCGCCGCCCAGCGAAGGCGGTGCCCCGCCAGGTTGAAATAGCGGAATGAGGGTTCTCAGCTGGTCGCCGGCACCACGGGGAAGCCTGCTGCAGCAAGGGCGGACGCAAAGCGGTCAATCGGCAGATCGCTGGTCAGTTCGACCTCGCGACGGTTCTGATCGATGACGATAGAGGCATCAGCATCGACCGACTGGATGGCACGAGTGACGCTCCGGGCGCAGCCGCCGCAGTTCATGTTGGGGAGATGGAAACGCATGACACCTTCCTTGGTTCTTCTCATGCCTGAGCAGATGGGAGCTTCCAGCGCGGGAAGGTCAAGGCGCCCCAACAACTTCCTGATATTGACCTTCGCGTGAATGGCCACAATCTGGCGGGCATGACTGGAAGCCGTTCATCTGCCCTCTTCCTTCCAACTGCATCACTGCTTGCCGTGGGCCTCGTTTGCATCGCCCTCTGGACAGGATGGAGCCACAGCACCTCGGCCCAGACCCAGCGCGGAGCCGAGCTTTATGCCGAACATTGCGCGATCTGCCACGGCGCCCAGCTCGAAGGGCAGCCCGATTGGCAGGTTGCCGACGAAAGCGGCGTTCTTCCTGCACCGCCGCATGACGCATCCGGCCACACCTGGCACCACGATGATGCCATGCTGACCGACTACATCCGTCGGGGAGGCCAGGCGGTCCTGGATGAGCTGGGTGTGTCCATGACGTCCGGCATGCCAGCATTTGGCGAAATCCTGACGGACGGCGACATTGCCGCCATCCTCGGGTTCATCAAGTCGACGTGGCCCGAGCGGATACGCGTGATCCAGGCCGAACGGAATGGCGGCTAGGGTCAGGATGCATTGATTTCTGTTGCGCTGCGTGATTCACGCCTCCGAAAACGGAGCGGTGACATGAGCGATCTCTTCTGGCTGACCGACGCGCAGATGGCGCGCCTGGCTCCCTTCTTTCCCAGGTCGCACGGGAAGCCCCGGGTTGATGACAGACGGGTGCTGAGCGGGATTATTTTCATCAATCGCAATGGCTTGCGTTGGCGCGATGCGCCCGCCGCGTATGGCCCACATAAGACGCTCTACAGCCGGTGGAAGCGTTGGAGCGAAAAGGGCATCTTCGCGCGGATGATGGCCGGGCTGGCGGCGGAACACGGCGAGAAAACGACCGTGATGATCGACGCAACATACCTCAAGGCCCATCGAACGGCGACCAGCATGGCCGCCAAAAAGGGGGGCGTGGTCGCCTGATCGGTCGAACCAAAGGCGGTATGAACACCAAGCTGCACGCCATCTGCGACAGTCAGGGGCGACCGATCGACCTGTTCGTCACCGCTGGACAGGTCAGCGATTATATCGGCGCTCGGGCCCTGCTGAGTGGCCTGCCAAACGTCAAATGGCTACTCGGGGATCGTGGCTATGACGCTGACTGGTTCAGAGAAGCGTTGCAGGACAAGGGGATACGTGCCTGCATCCCAGGCCGGAAGAAACGCAAGACGCCGATCAAATACGATAAGCGGAGATACAAGCGGCGTAACCGCATCGAGATCATGTTCGGCAGGCTCAAGGACTGGAGGCGCGTCGCGACCCGCTATGACCGATGCCCCAAGGTCTTCCTCTCAGCCATCGCCCTCGCGGCTCTCGTCATCTATTGGTTATGAATCCTGACCCTAG
>NZ_JBQEOI010000068.1:7207-9760 GCF_052045125.1 Paracoccus sp. 22332 | reverse complement strand
ACGCCGTGCTGGCGATGCTGGAGGCGGACGCGCCCTCTCCCGCCGATCTGGCCGCCGCCCGCGCCGCCGCCGAGGCCCTGCCGCCGCCGGCGCTGCTGCCGCCGCTCGACCAGCAGACCAAGCGCCAGGCCGTTCAGGAGGGGCTGAAGACAATGGGCGCGCGCATGATCGCGCGCGCCCGCGTTCTGGCGGGCGAGATCGAGGGCGACGAGGCTGCGGCGCTGTTGCCCGCCATGCGCGACGCCTGGCGGGCCAGCCGGGACCGGACCGACGCCGAACTGCTGACCGAGCTGCAGGACAGCCGCGCCCTGGCGCTCATGCTGGCGGGCCGCGATGTGACCGCCATGGCCGAGACCGATCCCGCGCGGCTCTGCGCGACCGTGGACGGCACCGGCACCCATGTCATGTCGCAGGGCTTCGGCAGGACCGGCGGGGAGACGCTGCTGGAGATCGCCTCGGGCCTGCCGCTGGAACACTGGACGCGCGAGGTCGCCGAAGCCACCATCGCGCTGTCGCAGAGCTGCGCCAGCAACCGCTACGAGACGCTTGTGGCCCAGGCCTGGCCCCGGATCGAGGCGCGCATCGCCGGCATGGACAGGCTGCGCGCCACCATCGCCCGCCTGGCCGCGACGCCGGTCACGCTCGAGGCCTACCGCGCCGCCGACTGGCTCGGCGTCGATGCGTCGGCGCTGCGCGACACCGGCCTCTCGCGCGAGGAGATCGACCGTGTCCTGCGGCTCGCCACCGCGCGCCTCCTCGAGACCGCCGTGCCGGTGCTGGCGCAGGAACTGGCCCAAGGGGTCGCTAACGAGACCGATATCGCCGCGATCACCAGCCATTGCGCCCGGCGCATCGGCGCGGTCCTGGCCGGCATGGACGCCGCCCTTGCCGCACGGATCACCCAGGGCTGCGAGGAGATCGCCGCCACGCATCTGGAACGTGTCGGCACGGCGCGGATCGCCGAGATGGCGGCCCGCGCCGAGGCGGCCGGCGAGAGCTACGAGGAGGCGCTTGCCACCGACGGCTATGCGGTCCTGCCGGATTTTGGCCCACGTCCGGCAAGCGACGCCTTCGACGCGGCCGTGTCCGCGCTGCGTGCGGCCGCACAGGAGGCCGAGGCCCGCGTGGCCGAGAAGCGCGACCGGGTGCTGGCGGCGGAGGGGGAGCGCCTGGCGGCCGCCTATGCAGACCTCGAGCCCGGCAGCCCGGCCTCGGCGGCGCTGCTCACCTGCGCCCGCTACCCGGACACGCCCCGGCTGGCCGGCCTGCACCGCCAGTGCCAGGACTTGGTGGCAGCCTTCCAGCAGCAACATGGCGAGGCCCGGTGCGCCCGTCTCTATGCGGAGGCCGAGGCGGAGGAGGAGCTGCGCGACGCCGCTCTCGACGTGGGCCAGCGCGGCATGGTGCCGCTGCGCCGGCTCGTCTGCCACCTGCCGCTCGCCGCCACCCTGACCCGGCATGGCGGGCTCTTCCGCGAGACCCGCTACGAGATCAGCCTGCAGGCCCAGGGCAAAAGCGGCGCGCGGACGCTGTCCGGCACCCTGACGCCGGCCGGGGCGCCGGGCGTCTGGCGCCTCACCGGGATCACGCTGGAGCCGGGGCCCCTGCGCGCGGATCTCGACCCCGACGCGCCTGCCACCCTGGATCTTTGCCTCGACAGGCCCGACCGCTGCGTCGACTGACCTCGCCCTTCTTTCCGAAGACCCTTTCCGACTGTGGAGACACCCATGAAGCCCCTCATCCTTGCCGCCGCCCTCGCCCTGCCCGCCGCCCTCGCCCAGGCCGAGCCCTATCTGGCCCGCTGCCACATGGGCGAATGCATCCACTACGACCAGACCGATCGCCAGGTCGTCGGCCAGGGCAGCGCCGCCGTGCCCGGCGACCTGGTGCTGGTCACCCTGCGCCAGGCGGTCTCGGCCGCTCCCGACACCCCGGCCGACAGCCTGGATTGGGGCGAGCCCTCGCCCGTGCAGGTGTTCTGCAGCCCCGCGCGGCCGGCCTTCATGGCGGGCGACGCCAGCTATACCGCGCTCGACCTGGTCACCCCGGCGGGCGCCACCACGCTGATCACCACCATGTATCTGCGCGCCTGCCATCCCGACCTAGGCGCCTTTGACGATCCCTTCGCGGCCGCCGCCCGGCTGGGCTACCGCGCTACTGAGACCGGCAGCTTCCAGGACTTCGCCCCGCTGATCCGCCGCTGAGCGCCCGCGCGACAGCCCCATCGGGGCGGCGCACCGCCGCCCCCGTTCGGAAAGGACACCGAGATGAACCGCAACCGCATCCTGATCGCCGCCGCCGGCGCCACTATTCTCCTGATCATCGCCCTCGTCGCCGCCACCGCCCTGTTTCCCGGCGGCCCGCTCAGCCGCCAAGAGATGCGCCTCGTCGACGGCTTTGCCACGGCCTTTACCGCCTGCATGGACTCCGCCGGCAGCGGCAACGGTATCAGCCTGGGCGACTGCAACGAGGCCGAGATCCTCAAGGCCCGGATCGACGAAGCCGGCCTCTGCATCGACTACGACAACACCCGACAGGATACCTATGAGGACT
>NZ_JBQEOI010000068.1:0-7157 GCF_052045125.1 Paracoccus sp. 22332 | reverse complement strand
TCGGCTACTGGGCCACCGGGACCGGCAGCTACCCGGACTTCGCCGCGCTGATCCGCCGCTGAGCGCCCGCGCGACAACCCCATCGGGGCGGCGCACCGCCGCCCCCTCCCTTCGGAAAGGACACGGACATGACCCACACCCGCATCCTGGTCGCCGCCGGCGCCGCTCTTCTCCTGATCATCGCCCTCGTCGCCGCCACCGCCCTGTTTCCCGGCGGCCCGCTCAGCCGCAAGGAAATGCGCCTGGTGGACGGCTTCGCCGCGGCCTATACCGCCTGCATGGACTCCGCCGGCGATGCCAACGGCATCAGCCTGGGCGACTGCAACGAAGCCGAGATCCTCAAGGCCCGGATCGACGAGGCCGGCCTCTGCATCGACTACGACAACAGCCGCCAGGACACCTACGAGGACTTCTACCGCTGCGGAAGCGCACGGTGAGCGGAGATCGAGGGCGACGGAATGCGGCAGCCGTTGCATAGCATAATAGTGTAATAGTGTAATATTATGCTATCATTCCGCCGGAGAACACGCCCGAAGCTATTACAATAGCAACCTAGGGTAATAGCATCCTGGCACGCTATCACCCTGCTCCGGCAGGAGCAGTTCCGGCGCGGGTCACACAAATCAACATGAGAGCATGAAAGGCATCGATCAGATCATGCCAGCGTGATGGTGGACCGGAGGCGCAAGGCGCTGCCATGACCGCCATCGACGACCCGCTGAGCACCGGCCGCTGATCGGCTTTCCCAGTCGGACCCAGGATGTCGGCGTCTGTTCGGCAGCAGCCCCCTTTCCCCGTTGAGTTCATGGCACGCATTCGATGTCGGCGTTGCCGCGCGCCTTGAAGCGGTTCATCAGGGCGATGCGGATGTGGATTTCAGCGGTTTGCCTGTCCGGATCCCGTGAAGCGATATGCTCGCCGAAGGATTTGAAGCACATCATCTTCGCCTCGTCCCGGCTGCGGACATGATAGCCGGTCCCGCGCTTCCAGATGGTTCGGCCCAGACTGCGGGATCGCGGGGCCGGTATTCCCTGCCAGGCGATCCCCCAGGCCTGGCGTCGGCCCAAGTCCGGCGGCCATCTGTGCGGGCGGATGAACCTGAGCGGCAGCGTTTTTGCGGTGCCGGTCCAACAGTCCAACACGTCCAACAGTTTTTGTCTGAAGGCAGACCGTCACCTCGGCAAGAAAATTTCCACAAAAATATATGACGAAAGTTTCTGTAATAATAAAAAGTGCTTTCCAATTTGTTTGGGAAATTATTCCTTATCAAGAAAAACCGGAATGTTAATTCCTTCGGTCCGCCAGTGTTATTGCGTCACGAATTCCTTGATTTTTTCCGTGCCGAGATTTATCATAACCTCCTGTGTTCGTTATTTTTAATATTTTAACGGGGCATTGACCCTTTGCCGGAAGTGCGACCCATGCCGTGCGTCCGGGGGCCAGGGTCAATCGGGGGCCGGGGTCAATAGCCCTATCGAGGGTCGGGCAGCGAAACAGGAGAGCGGCAGCAATGGATGATCGGTTCCTTGACGGCGGAAGGCAAGAAGGAGAGCCCGTCGGCAATCCGCCGATCCATGCGGATTCGGCCGCGAAAGTCGCTCGGCCCCACCTTCCTGCCTGCATTCCCGACAGGAAGGCTGAAGCGGATCGTCATGCCCTGGCGGCTCGGATCCGGGAAACCCTTCCCGGAAATCTCGACGTGGATGCCGACAAGGGAACCATCCATTTCCTTTCCAGCCCGAAGCGGGTTTGCGGCCTGATCTTTCCCGCTCTCACGCTCCGTCGCCCGGGGACCCAGGACGGCTACGCGGTTCTCTTCGAGTTCATGGACCTCTCCGGCCAGATAAAGTCCATCGCTTGCGGGATGGCGGATCTCGCTTCCGGTTCCGGCTTCGCAAGGAGGCTGACAGGACTGGGATTTCCGATCCACGTTTCCTTGCGAGAGTTTGTCGAGTTCCTCCGCGCATGGACCGCGGAGTCGCAGCCACCCCTGGGATGGCGCCTCGACCGGGCCGGCTGGGTGTCCCTGCCGGGGTGCAATCGCCTCTTCGTTCAGCCCGATGGGCGTGCTGTCGCGCGACGCAAGGAGGACGTGCCTGACCTTGCCCTGTTCAATGCCTCACCCGTGCCGAGGGCGGGAACTCTCCAAGGCTGGTCGAGCGGCATCGCCACCTGTGCCGAGGGAAACCCGCTCCTGATGGCCGCCCTCTCCGCAGGCTTTGCGGGCCCGCTCCTCGAGCTGGCGCGGATGGAAACAGTGGGTTTGAACGTCTACGGCCGACCCGGCTCCGGCAAGTCGTTGTTGCTGCAATCCGCCCAGAGTGCCGGGGATTCCCCGGCGACGACGACGTTCTGGTCGCAGTTTCCGGGGCGGCTGGAGGATCTGAAAGCGCGCCGGAACGATGGTCTGATGACGATCGAGGCCTTCAATGCCCACCCTTCCTCAAAGGAAATGACGGCCCTGGCGTCCTTCGCCACGGACAGTTCTTTCGAAAATCGCGAGACCGGGCATCGCCTCGTGATCCTGATGAGCAGCGAGGCCCCGACGATCGAGATTTTCCGGCGCAAGCGACATCTCCAGGCCGAGGCTCTCAGGGTGCGTTTCCTCGATATCCCGGTCGGGGCAGGCCTCCACGGGGCCTTCGACGATCTGCACGGATACCCGGATGCAGCCTCCTTTGTCACCGCCCTGCGCGGCATGATCAGGGACCACCACGGCCATGCGGCAGGCGCCTTCATCGAATGGCTGGTCAACAATCGCGAACACGCCGAGGCGATGCTGCATCGCCACATGGATCGTTTCGTCGCGCGGGAACTGGAACTGCGAACGGAGTCACCTCCAGGCACCCTTCTCCCGCATCTCCGGCGACTTGGCGTGGTCGGCGCGGCGGGGGAGTTGGCGATCGCGGCCGGGATCCTTCCCTGGACGGAAAACGCCGCGATGACGGCCGCTCATCACCTTGCGGCGCTCTGGCACTCGGCAGCGCAGGAACACAGCGTCGGCCCCGCGCTCCGTATCCTGCTCGACGCCATCGAAGCCCACGGCCATCGATTGCGATGGTTGGGGGGCACGCCTCGGAAACAGGAGGACCGGACCGGATGGCAGGACCATCGGTTCTATTACCTGACCGTCGATATGCTGAAGGATGCCAGGCCCTGGCATCTGGCCAGCCTCGAACGGGCAGGCCTTCTCAAGCCGGGCGGCGAAAAGCGTTCCTATCAGGCGCGGATGGACAAAGCCCAGCACGCGGGTCGGCCGCGCGTCCATCTCATCTGCAAACAGGCCCTCGCGGCAGTGGCCCCGAACGCGAAAATCGAGTTCAGCCTCCGTGAACACCTTCTGAATATCTTCTGTCCCGAGGATGAGGACTGAGATAAATCAATCCAACTGCCGCTCATGTGACGGCGGTCAGGGCCGCGCGGGCGTCACGATGATCGTGCAGCCGGGCTGCCAGCGTCGTCGGATCGCCCGCGACCCTCAGCGCGGCCGGATGGAGCTTTGCACAGGCCAAAGGACATCCAGCCGAAATCGCGGGAAATGACGCGTCTGTGCCATGACCAGGGTTTGGCCGAGCAGGCCGACGGCCTCTGCTCCGTTCAGCCGCTCGTCCGTCGGCCCGGTCCAGTTGACCGCGACGACGGGACCGGCGGCGTTCCGGTTCAGCCAGCCGCCCAGGGTCGAGATTTCCGAGGGGGTCAGGAAGTAGAGGACTTCCGACAACAGCACCAGGTCGGGCCGGATGTCGGGCAGATCGTCTGGCGCGCAGCCTTGCAGCACCGTAGCCTGGGAAAACCCGGCCAGGATGCGGCGCGCGGTGGCGGCCGCCGCGGGGATGCAGTCCATCGCGGTCAGGCGTCGGCAGCGAGGGGCCAGGCGGCGCGCCAGTTCGCCGTTGCCGCAGCCGATTTCCAGCGCCTCGCGGAACGGGCCGGGGCCGATCGCCGACAGGGTTTCCCGGAACTTGGCGGCCTCATAGGGGCTGGAGCGATGGTTCCAGGGATCCTCGCTGGCGGCATAGAGCCGGGACAGATGCGCAAGGGTGTCTCTATGGGGCAATGACGATCTCGGGATGGGTCAGGAAATGCTCCTGGCGCCACGGCTCCATGACGAATCCCTCGGGATCGTCGTCGATCAGCGGCGTCATCTGGCTGCGGTGGCAGGCAAGCGCCCGACGCTTGGCCGTCAGCGCGGCGGCCGAGGCCGCGATGGTGCGGGTTGGGGCGGTGCGGTCCGTGAAGCGGCCCCAGATCGGGTAATAGGCCAGCGCGACGTCGCGGCGGGCCAGGGTCCGCGCCATCCGCGCCACGCTTTGGTGATCGACATGCGGATCCCCCTCCCAGGTCGCCAGCAGCAGCGCGCCTTGCGGGATCAGGTCCGAGATGTCGGCATCCGTCCGCACCCGGCAGTCGCCATGTCCCAGCCAATGCGTCGTCGCGCCCAGGATGGCGGCGGCGGCCTCAAGCTCGGCCCGGCGCTGCTCGGCCAACCGCCGGGGCGGCCATCCGCGGGATTTCGGATGCGACCGGCTGCCATCGGTCACGCAGATCACGGTGCAACGCGCGCCATGGGCGGCGGCGTCGAACAGCAGCGCCCCGCAGCCCAGCGTTTCGTCGTCGGGATGGGGCGCCAGCACGGCCAGGGGGCGTCCGCCCAGCAGATCGGCCACGCCGATCGGGGGACCGAGGTTGTCCAGAAACCCGCTCATCCGATCCATCTGTCGCGCAGGGCGGGGCTTTGCAGGATGCGCGCCATGGCCCCCAGGGCCAGCCCGTCGGGATTGGCCTGGCGGATATAGAAGCCGAGGTCGCGGCGGATGCGGTCGGCGGGATGGGCGGTGGCAAAGGAGGCCGCCCCCAGGGCCTGGTCCATGGCGTTCATCAGCGCGACCGCTTCCTCGGCTGTCAGCAGCCGCGCCAGGATCGCGGCCTCGGCATCCTCGGGCACCGCATCGGGCCGTTCCACCCGATCGGCGGCCTGCCACAGCCACAGCCGGGCCGTTTCGCAGGCCGTCACCATCCGGCGCAGGCGCATGGCCTGCAAGGGTGCCGCGTCCTGCCCGCGCCGTTGCAGCTGATCGGCGGTGATCGCCGTCAGCGCCCGCATCGCGCCCAGTTGCACGGCGGCATAGCGCCAGACCCCGCCCTGGAAATGCGGTTCGATCAGATAGTCGCCGGGACCGCCGATCCGCAGGGCCTCGGCCACGGCAAGCCCCTCCAGGTCGCAGCGCCCCGAGGCGGTGGCCTTCATACCCGAAACCCGCCACTCGTCGGGAAACAGCCGCCCTTCAAGCTGCGGGCGGCTGAACAGAAGAAGCTGCGGGCCGTCGCCCGTGCCAGCGGACACAATCACATGGTCCAGCACGTCCGCGCCGCTGGCGAACAGCTTTTGCCCCCGCAACAGGGGGCCGTCGATCCTGACCGGATCGGGACCGTCGGCCCCCCAGATGCCCAGCAGGCCACCCCTCCTGTCGCCGGGGGCATACAGATCCAGCAGCTTGGCCGCGTTCACATGGCCTTCGAAGATGCGGCCCGCCGACAGGTTCGCCCGGCCGATGGCCGCCAAGGCCTCGAAAAGCTGCCCGACGGACAGCGGGGCGTCCAGAAGTCCGCCCTGCCGCAGCGCATGCGCCAAGGCAGGGCCAGAGGGACCGTCGGGACCGTCGCAGGGCGCCTGCGCCACAAGGCGCGCGGCACGGGCGATGTCGGTCATGCGGCACTCTTTCCCCGGGGCAGCAGCCGGGGGCGCACGGACCCTTCGACCAGGCGCCTCAGTGCGGGCAGCTCCGCTTCCAGATCCGAGGCGCGCAGGCGGTTGCCCAAGGACAGGGCGCGGCTGGGCCAGGGGCGGCTGTCCCCGGCCGTCGCGCGGGACCACAGATCCGCCAGGACAGGGACCGGCAGCATCGCCTGGTCGGCCAGGGGATCGTCATCGGACATCCGCTGGCGCAGGGCTTCGGCCATGCCGCCCTCGGCGCGGCCGTGCAGCCTGCCCGACACCGTGGCCAGCATGTCGTCGGCATAGCGGATCGCCAGGCCATGGGATTCGGCCTGATGGACCAGGGCGCGATCCTCGCTGGAGCGGGTGTCGGGAAGCCCGCCGATCAAGCGGAAACCATCGCTGCGGATCGCCATGGAGGCGGCGGATTCGATATAATGTGGACGCTCCGGACCCTGGCGCCCGGCCAGCAGGTCGACGGCATGGCGGATCTCGTGTTGCAGCGCGCCATGGGCAGCCTCGGCCTGGGTCACCCTGCGGCCGGGGGCGGTGGCCAGGACATGGCGGCAATCGGCGTCGATCCTGCCGCAGACCAGATCGGCCCCCGCATCCGCGGCGCGCAGCGCGGCGGCGATCCAGTCGGCATGGGGCGCGGCGTCCCCGTCGGTGGTCAGGATCAGCGCGCCGGGACGCGCGGCCAGATCCAGGACGACCCGGCGGGCGATCCCGGCATTGGGGTCGGGAAAATCGACCTGGTGCAGTTCCAGGCGCAGCGACGGATGGGTAAAGGACCGAACGATCCGCGCACTGCCGTCGGTGCAGTTGTTGGCCAGAACCACCGCCGTCACCGGCAGGGGCGACCGCATCGCCGCCGCCGAGAGGGCCCGCAGCAGCCTCGGCAGACGCCGGGCCTCGTTTCTGACGGGAATGGCAACGACGATCTGCACCAGGACAGGGCGGCTATAGGCGGCGACAATTGTCGAAAGTGATCCGTCCATGATCCGCCCTGTCTGATCCCGAAGCCAACTACCCCATCCCGTCCGCGGTTCCGCCGTCGTGGCCCCGCGGGTTCTGGGACCGGACTGAGAGCTTGATCTCGCCAATAAAGCACCAGGAGAAACGTAGTATAACCGCAGTTGAATTCGTTCATGCGGATCACTTCGTATTCTTTTCGCATGACAATAGACCTTCGATAAGGACACCTTATCGAAGATCTCATGTCCGGAGGGAGCCTGCCGCGTGGAAAGGCCCAGAGGGCCAGCGGGCATCTCCGATTGCCGCCGGATTCCTCGCGACAACATATAACCCCTTTGCACCCATGATCCCGACGGTTCCTTGGCCCTGATCGGCTATGCCCGCGTCTCGACCGCGACAGACGCTCGACCCGCAGCTGGCGGAGCGGCGCCAGGCTGCGGGATCATCCACAAGGAATACGCCTCGA
>NZ_JBQEOI010000067.1:6444-9838 GCF_052045125.1 Paracoccus sp. 22332 | reverse complement strand
GGGCACCTCGATTTTTGACCTTTTCCGGTCGCGGGTCGCGGGCTCGGCGGCTTGAAATGGGCGTGATGCCACCCGTCAGTGCCCTTGTGCGCTACGGGGTCTTTGATGCTTTGCCTGTCGCGCGCGGCGTTTCGTGCCGCACGACTTGATTTCCGCGCCCCTGGGTTAGCCCGGGCACGGGTTCAGGCGGCTCAGCTGGCCGAGGCGGCGCATGTTGTAAGCGAGGTTCTTCATCCCGATCTTCGCCTTCGCCCGCACCATGCCGATCGTGCGCACCAGCGTGCCGCCCATGTCATTGGTCTGCGCGCCGAAGACATGCTCGACCCGGGCACGCACCGAGGATTTGGTCCGGTTGCTGCTTTTGGCCTGCTCGGTCAGCGGCTTGCCGCGCTTGCCCTTGCGGTGGATGTGGCTCTTCAGCTTCATGCCGCGCAGCTTGGCTTCCATCTCCTCGGACCGATAGGCCGGATCGGCCCAGACCCCCGCGCCGGTATTGCCCCGCGTCAGCAGGTGGTCCACCGCTTGGCTGTCATGCAGGGCGGCATCGCTGACATGGTAACGTCTTACCAGCTTGTGCTTCCTGTCCATGCTCACATGGTTCTTGTAGCCATAGTGGGATTTACCGTGCTTCTTGGTCCAGCGGGCATCAACGTCCTTCTGTGACCGCTTGGCCGGTTTGTCGGACCAGCCCTCGGGCACCTCACCGCTCTTGATCGCCTTGTTTTCCTCGCGCGTGTTGTGGTTCTTCGGCACCGGGACGATGGAGGCATCCAGGATCTGCCCTCCCCGCGCGATGTAACCCCGGCGCGCCAGATAGCCGTCGAACTGCTTGAACAGCGCCTCCACCAGGCCCGCCTGCGCCAGCGCTTCGCGATAAAGCCACACCGTCTTGGCATCGGGCACCCGGTCCTCAAGCCCTAGGCCGAGGAACCGCATGAATGACAAACGGTCGCGCACCTGATACTCGATCTGGTCGTCGGACAGGTTGTAGAGCGCGCCCAGGACCAGTGTCTTGAACATCAGAACGGCGTCCATCGGCTTGCGCCCGGCGCGCGACTTCCGCTCCGCATCTGGCTTGCGCCAAACCCGCTCCAGCGTCGGGCGGAACTCCTCCCACGGCACAACGGCGTCAATCTCGACCAAGGGGTCCTTCTTGGCATCCAGGCTCGCATAGCGGTCCGAAAGATCGAAGAAACCCATCTGTGCCATCGTTACGCCCAAGCAGCCGATCACCCCCCGTTCATACCGCAGCAACTCGGGCCGGGCAATTTTTCGAGGTGCCCAGTAGTGAGATTAGAGAAGTCTCAAATTCCATCGCCAAGCGCGCAAAATAGTTTTATAATGCGCGTATGAGCAAATTTCGCCATATATCATCGGACGATGACGGGGTGCCTCTTGAAGACCTGGAGGCGTCCGAGGACGAGGATAACGCGGATCTCTGGTTTCTGCCCGGGCCGCTCGAGGATGAACCGATTTACCTGCCGCCCGGACCCGCGCCGGAGGCCAGGGAATCTGAAATCGTCGATGCATGGCGAGCGGCCGAGGCCGGGCAGGCGGCGCAGCTTGCTCGTGTCGCGGCGCGCTTGGGGATCCTCGATGAACGCCTGCGCCGGGGCCCGGCTGGTTGGCGGCAGCGGCTCGCCCTGATCGAGGCCGCGGACCTGAGCTGGTTGACGCAGGACCGGATCGGCCTCGACCGGCTGTCGCTCTACATGGCGCTGCGGGTGTCGACCGCAACGGATGATGCGCAGGCCATGTACCGGATCGGCTGGGCCGTGCGCCGACTGTCCGGCGGACCCGCGCTGCTGACGCTTCGGTCCGGAACGGACGACCTGGAGGCCTTCCTTGATCGGCGCGACCGGCCGGGCCAGGGAGAGCGTTTCGAAGAGGCAAAGGCTTCTTCGCGCGCCGTCGAGATGGCAGAGCGCGAAGCCTTCGAGGACCGGGCCGCCGGATGGCTCGCGATGATGGATCAGGCCGAAGACCTCCACTCTGTGACACGGGCCTGCATGGGCTTCCATCTCTGGCACGTCGCGGAGCTGTCGCCGATCGATGATCCGCTGGAGGCCGCGGTGACAGCGGCGCGTGTCGCGATCGGCGATCTCACGCCGTCAGGGAGCACGCCCGGCGCGATGTTCGCACCGATTGCCATGGGCGGAGGAGGGGGGGTCCGTGCGACCGGGGACGCACCGGCCCGGTTGGCGCGCTGGCTCAACGCGATGGAGAGCGCGACCTTCGCAGCCCTGCGCCGGCTCGAGGAGATCGAGGCCTGGGCGGCTGCCGCGGAACGAACGATGGCGTCGCTTTCGGGCAAGACGCCGCCGAAGCTGCGGGACCTCTTCACAAGTTGGCCGCTGGTCTCAGTCCAAATGGCCCAGAAACTAACAGGCACGCATCGGGCAACGGTTCAGCGCAACATGGACTGGATGGTCGAGCGCGGCCTAGTCCGGGAGGTAACAGGTCAGGGGCGATACCGGATGTGGCGGGCGGCGGCGTGAACATCACGGGAAAGCGCTCCCTGCACGCCTGCCAAGTTGAGACAGTTGGCCAGAATTGTTCAACGGGGTCCGTTGCATTAACTAGCCGACCACCGCAAGTTCCTTGAGTTGGTAATGATGGGGGGGCCGATGGCACAGCAAAAGAATCCGTTCAAGCGGCATCGTTTTCCTCGGGAGATCATCCTTCTAGCGGTGCGCTGGTACTGTCGCTACCCGCTGTCGTGCCGCGACGTCCGCGATTTGCTGGCCGAGCGCGGGGTGACAGTCGATGCCTCCACAATCCACCGCTGGGTCAGGAAGTTCGGCCCCGAGATCCGCAAACGGGCCTATGGTGGCCATCGTTCCTGGCGCGGGCAGCAGTGGCATGTCGATGAGACCTACATCCGCGTCGGTGGACGCTGGTGTTATCTATGGCGCGCCGTCGATCAGCTCGGCCAGCTGATCGATTTTCGGCTGACGGCGCGGCGAAATGCCAAGGCTGCAAGGGCGTTTCTGCGGCAAGCCCGAGAGACCGTTCGCCTGTATCAGCCCCTGACCATCGTCACTGACAAGGCGCTCAGCTATGCCAAGGTGATCGGCGAGATCAACGACCGGCTCGGGCCAGAGCACACAATCCGCCATGTCGATCGCAAGTACCTGAACAACCGGATTGAGAGCGATCATGCTGCAATAAAACAGCGGCTGCGGCCGATGCGTGGCTTCCAGACCATGGCCGGCGCCAAGGCCGCGCTCGCCGGGATCGAAACCTTCCGCACCATCCGCAAGGGTCAGTTCGAAAGCTGCAGGACCGGAGTTGAAAACGAGATCGACTTCGTCGCCAAACTCTTCCCGGAAGCCGCTTGATGATCGCAGCTCCTGCTTTTACTGCGCCGAAGCGGCATTAATGCAACGGACCC
>NZ_JBQEOI010000067.1:0-6394 GCF_052045125.1 Paracoccus sp. 22332 | reverse complement strand
CCGAAAGATCGAAGAAACCCATCTGTGCCATCGTTACGCCCAAGCAGCCGATCACCCCCCGTTCATACCGCAGCAACTCGGGCCGGGCAATTTTTCGAGGTGCCCAAAAGGGATTCCACAGACCTGCGCCCTGTGATTCAAGCTCATCTCTACGTAGGAGATGAGCTTGGCACGCAACCTGATGTCCGACGACGAATGGACATTCTTTGAGGGCTTCATCCGAGCCGTCCGGCATCCGAACGGGCGCAAGCCTGCGGACCATCGGCTTGTTATGGATGGTATTTTCTGGATCGCGCGGACCGGCGCGCCCTGGCGGGACCTGCCAGAGGAGTTTGGCAAGTGGTCCTCCATCTATCGGCAGTTCCGGCGCTGGACGCTCGCCGGGCTGTGGGAAGACATCCTGGATGCCTTGAACCACGCGAAGCTTGCGCCCGACAAGCTCCAGATGATCGACAGCACCGTGATCAGGGCCCACCACCATGCGGCCGGCGCAAAAGGGGGACTCCGAAAGAGGCTCTTGGCCGTTCGAGAGGTGGGTTTTCGACCAAGATCCATCTCCGCGTCAACGGCGCTGGCCTCCCGATGAGAACCGAGATCACGCCTGGGCAGGATTCCGACTACACCGGCTATGATCTGGTGATGGCCGACAACCTGCCGCAGCCAGCAGTTCTGGTCGCCGACAGGGGCTATGACTCTGATAAAATTCGGGCAGATGTCGAGGGCCGAAATGCCCTGCCAATGATCCCGATGCGAAAGAACCGAAAGGTGCGCAACGCTGTCGACATGACCATCTACACACTGCGCAATATGGTCGAGCGTTGTTTCAACAAACTGAAGAACAGCCGACGGCTGGCGACCCGTTACGACAAAACTGCAGACAGTTTCCTCGGCTTCATTGACATCGCCTGCATCAGGCTCTGGCTCCGCCATTTGTCAACATGACCTAGCACCATGATCTCACATGCGTATGCAACCTGCTTTTCGCTGCAGCGCAGCATTATCCTCCGATACTTGGGCTCATTACTTCCTAATTCCATCGACTCCCCTTACAATTGCTGTATTCGAAGGTTATGTTGCATTGCAGCGAGACATTCGGCGAAACCTCCTCGGATGATCCTGCCTGAGCTTCCTTGAGCAACCAGCATGCGACGTCTCCGCACTTCGGTGGGGCCTTTGTCGCTGGCTTCGGGTTCACGGAAGCATGCACGGAAGATATGTCCATGACCCTTCGTCAAACGATCCAAGCTGCTCCTGAAAAAGCCGTTGCGCTGATCACGAAACTTTCCGCAACCTCGAACCAGGCGCTGAAAAGCCGCGAAAGCCTTTTTGCCGAACTGAGTGATGAACTTGCTCGCTACGTCGAGATCGAGGAGCAGCACCTTCTGCCGCTGCTGCGCAAGAACCCTGAAACCAAGGATCTTGCCGTCAATGCCCTGAAGGGCAACAAGGACCTGCGGGCTTCCCTTGAAAAGCTGTCGGGTCTGCCGAAGGACAATGATGGGTTTCTCGCTGCGCTTGCCGATCTAAACAAAGACTTCCAGCGGCACGTTCGCGACGAGCGCAAGGAGCTTCTCCCTGCGATCCTCAAGGTGCTCAACGATGATGAGGCAGCCGACGTGGCGGCCAACATCGAGGGTGCCGTCGAGGACGCCGAGACTGCCAAGCGTGACGAAAAGCGCGAAGAGCGGGCGCAAGCCAAGCGTGACGCCGAAAAGGCCGAGCAGGCCGAAGCCGACAAGCGCGCCGCGGCCAAAGAGGCCAAGCGCGACGAGCGGGCCGAAGCGGAGCGTCAGGCTGAGGAGGCGAAAGAGGCTGCCGCAGCCGAGCGTGCAGTCGTGAAGGCTCAGAAGGAAGCGGAGCGTGTCGCCCGCGAAACCACCGAGAAGGTGGCCGAGGTGATGGAACGTGGCGCGGCCGCCGTGCAGGACCGGGCCCGCCAAGTCACCGAGACCCTCACTGACCGCGCCCAGCAGGTCGCCTCTGACACCCAGGACGCGATGACGATCTACAGCGACTCGGCACGTAGAATCGCCGAGGACATGCAGGTCGTCGCCACAGCGTCTGCCGCCTCGGTGCAAGCCCTGTCGGAGGTTTCCTCCGCCTGGACAACTTGGTTCGAGAAAGCCACCCGCGCCAATACTGAGGCCTCGCAGAAGCTGTTCCGCGCCAAGTCGATGAAAGACATCGCGGAGATGCAACGGGAGTTCGCCACCGGCGCCATGCACAACTGGATGGAGCGTCGCACGGCGATGCTGCAGATCGCGCAGCGCAGTTCGAAGCAGGCGTTGAGCCCGCTTCAGGCGCGCATCAGCGAAACGGCGTAACCACACGAACCCATATGGTCGCGTTGCTGCCACACGCGGCAGCGCCGCCCGTGCGAGGACATTAGGGCGAGGGCTGGCGGCGCATGCCGCCGCGCTGTCCCGTTGTCCATTTTACCAAGGATGAACACGTTGATGATTGCCGGATTAAACGCATGGGCCGAGTTGGCAAAGGCCACCTCCACCATGATGAAGACCAACATACGCCTGAATGAAACGATGGCAGCCTCCGGTAGTGTCATCGAGGCTCGGATCAAGATCATGGGCGACGCGACCCGCTACCCCGCCCAAGGCGATTATGCGGAGATTGTCGGCATGGTGCAGGAGAAGGTGGAGGCCATAACAAAGGTCAACGCGGCCCTTGCCGAGCAATGGTCGGTGATGCTGGCGGACGCTGCGGAGCAGACGCGGCACTTCAGCCATCTGATGTTTGGTGGAAAACCGTTGGGCATCGGGGACATGTCAAGGCTTGCAGAACGCTGGTTGGCGCATGGCACCCGTATGGTCACCCGCACCATGGACACCGGTGGACTGGCGCTGGCGCCCGTGCATCAGCAGGCCACGGCCAATGCAAGACGCCTGAGCGAGTAGGTTTCACGACCGAGATCGTGTCGGCTGCGTTGATGGTTAACAGAGCTTTTTTAACGAGTGACGCCTCGCCTTCGCTGGCGGGGCCTTTCCAACAGCCCCTCGGTCCCGCTTGATACCATCAGGGACTTCAATCGGATGCAGGACGTGATTGATCTGTGCAGTTTTGCCGACTTGGACAGCTGGGCGGATGTGCGTGGCCACCTCTCTTTGGCCGGCGCCAACGTCGCGTTCCGCATGACTGGCCATATCCTCCGGATCGAAGACACGTCATTGGCAAGCCTGGCGGCGGACGACTTCCTTTGGTGAGTGCAGGAGCGGTATTTCCCTTTGAAGGGAAATCCATGGCTGATCTGACAGACGCCAAGATCGATGCGGCCGACGGACAGGACTGGCCAGATCGTCCGCCATGGTCTCCGCAGCACGAACTGACAATGCCGAGGGCGCCAAGGTTCGCAGATAGAAGACCCGCGTCATGATGTAGCCTGCGTCGAGGCGCGAGACCGCCTGGCCGGAAGGCAGACAGGCCTGCCCCCAGACCTGAACCTCAGCCCGCCTTCTTGCGTGCTTTGGGAGCCGGCGTCGCTTTCCGGGCTGCTCTTTCAGCAGCTTCGCTTTGCAGGCGAAGTGATCTGAGCCGGGCGATCCGCTGGTTCCGTGCAGTCGCCTCAGTATCGATGATCTCGCGTGCAGCACGGTCGGTAAGGTCAGCTTTCGTCTCTGTTCGCGTGAGTCGCGACAGCGTCTTTGAAGAACTCATGGAAGAAACTCCTTTTGCCAGGCACATCCAGAACGTTTCCATCTGGCAGGAACCTGGCCAGTCCGAATATTGGACAGATTTCGTATGCAGACTTGCAGGGAGTCGCACGCAACTGGCTGCCAGCATTGCAGCCCGGTGACTGTTAGAGATGGGCATTCTCACGGCCTCTATCAAGGGTCATGCGGAGAAAACTATTTTATTTCAGCTTCTTATAGGCACCCTCTGCAAGATGGTTTGCTTTAAGCGCGCCGCCATGATCAGGTGTGCGTCCAGCCATGAAAGGGCTCAACATGACCGACACGGCAGATAAACGGCAATCGGATCAGATCGTTTCCGATCGCATCAGGTTCGCATGCGACTCGCTGGGAATGTCGGATGCCGACGGCCAGGACATGGCGCAGCGGGCAATCGCGATGCGCGTCAAAGCCCATACCAAGTGAGGCGGATATGCCCGAGAGGATAGACCGGCGAGTCCGCGAAGGCTATGGCACGCTGTTTGAGGCAGTGCTGAAAGCCTGCGGGGAGGCTGGGCTGGATGAGGATACCGCAACAAGCATTGCCGTAAGAACGGTGGAGATCGTGCAGGCCGGGAACATGACACCTCGTCAAGATAACCACCCTGAGTGATTGACCCGCACGCGTGATGCACGCCCCGCATTTGGCACTTGCTCCGGCGAGCTGAGGCCACAGCGAGACACGGCATGTTGAAGTTCAGCGGCTGAGGGCCCACATACAAGCCATGGCACTCATCTTGCACCATAACCGGCCTCGGCCGGGCTTCAGGGGACCACTCCTGAACCGCGGCTGACCCCGCAGGCGATCGATCCGGCATTCGGCGACCGCTGCGGGGCCTGACGGAAATCACCATTCATTCCGGCAACGAAACTCTAGCGGCGTTCAGGCGCTGCGGCTGTTTTCGGCGCTCGGACAAACATGGTCGTTACGCCTGGGGACAAAGCTGACCGGTAACGACCCTGACGATGCAGGAGGTCGCAATGTCACATATTCCAGCCACAAGGGATCCATTCGTCGCATGGATGCCGTTCCGCACCCGGGGCACACCCAGTTTCACCGCAGCCATCGGCCGGCGCGCGAAAGAGGCCCTTCGCCACTGGCAGAGGCACCGGATGATGCGGACCTTGTGGGAACTCGACGACCGGACCCTCGACGACATCGGTCTTGCCCGGAGCGAAATCCGTGGGCTTGTCGACGACCTCGTCGGTCCATCGCCCCGCCGGGCATCACAAGGGCAAACTGTCCGCAGTTCGGTGCGTCGCGATGGTCCCGAAGACCCAAGCCCGACCAGGACAGGCAGGCGTCCACAGATCAACGATGTAAAGAAGAGCAGGTTCGCAGGGGATGTGTATCAATCCTGGAGGGACTTATGAAGGCCTCGCCCATGCTGACCTCCGGTCTGACGTCATTAAGGGAAGACCGAACGCGACACAAAAGCCTGACGCGGTGGGAGGATGATGGTGGACGCGTGCTTGAAAAGCCTGCAGCGCTCTGGACAGGGTTGTCGCCCGGCGGTGCACCGAGCCCTGCGCAATCAACGACAGTTTGAGTAGTTGCCAAGCCTCAGGCGAGGCGGGGGATTACTTACTTTCGCCAGGCGGAGCCATCTCCCTACCCTAGCCACGTAGCCGTGATTGGTCCGCTTTCGATCCCTCCTGGAAGATCAACGCGATCTCGTCTTCACTGAGCAGCCTCCACTGACCGGCAGCCAGGCCGTCGGGCAGAGACAACCCGCCCAGTTCTTCGCGGTAGAGTGCCTCGACATGGTTGCCGGTCGCAGCAAACATGTGGCGCACCTGATGGTAGCGGCCTTCGGTGATACTCAGCAGGGCCTCCGTTTCCGAGATCACTTCCAGTTCGGCAGGAGCCAGCGCCTTGTCCTCGCCCTCCAGCATCAAATGGCCCGGGGCAAACAGGTCTCCTTCGGTGCCCTTGAGTGGACGAGCCAGCCTGGCGCGATAGGTCTTCCTGACGTGGCGCCTGGGACTGATCACCCGGTGCAGCAGGTCACACCGTCATCGGTCAGCAGCAAAAGGCCGGAGGTCTGCTTGTCCAGGCGCCCGACCGTCGAGATCGCCGGATCGCGCCTTCTCCAGCGTCGGGCAGGATGTCATAGACGATTCGGCCCTGTTCCTTGTGCGAGCAGGTCATTCCCAAAGTAACCACCCGATTTCCACCGCCTGCCTGAGCGTGGGGGTGATCGGCTAAGACACGTGCATAGCGACGTCGTTAACGACGTGTCTTATGCGGGGCTTTCGATGCGTGGTGACATTCTGGGTCTGGAACGGCGTCGTCGCTGGAGCGACGAGGAGAAGCTCGGGATCGTGCTGTCAGTCGGGGTGGCGGGCGCGACGGTGACGCAAGTGGCGCAGCGCCACGAGGTGACCCGACAGCAGCTCTATGCCTGGCGGCATGAGTTGAAGAAGAAGGGGCTGCTTTCCCCGCTTCCGGAGGCCCTGTTCCTGCCGGTGGAATTGAGCGCGCCGGCGGCGTTGGCGGCGCATCCATCGGCTGAAGATCAAGCGCCGCAGCGCCCCGCCTTGATTGAGCTTCAGCTGGCCAATGGCCGGTGCCTGCGCTTCGACCCGATGCTGGATGCGGCCGCGCTGACGCGGTTGATCCGGGTGGTGGAGGCGGCATGATCGGGCCCGGCACCGGTGTCCGGGTTTATCTGGCCTGCGGGGTGACCGACATGCGCAAGGGCATCGAG
>NZ_JBQEOI010000066.1:0-9983 GCF_052045125.1 Paracoccus sp. 22332 | reverse complement strand
GTAAGCGCGACGACGAGGCCCTATGCAGCGAGGCTTGACGCTTGGTCGTAGCACCAGGGCATGAGGTCCTCGATGCGGGATCTGGGGTGTCCGTCGAGGATGGCCCGGAGGGTATCGGCGAGGTAGTCGACGGGGTTCACGCCGGACAGCTTGCAGGTGGCAACCAGCGAGGCGAGCATGGCCCAGTTCTCGGCGCCGATTTCGTTCCCGGCGAAGAGGGCGTTCTTCCGGGTCAGCGCGATCGGACGGATCTGGTTTTCGACCGGGTTGGTGTCCAGCTCGAGGGTGCCATCGTCGATAAAGCGGATCAGGCCGGGCCAGTGCGCGAGGGTGTAGCGGATATCCTCGGCCAGCAGGGACTTCCGCGGGATGCGCGAGAGCTGGGTCTCCAGCCAGGGCTTGAGCGCGGAGATGATCGGGGCGGATTGCTCGCGTCGGATGGCCATGCGGACGGCCGGGTCCTTGCCGCGCACGGTCTTTTCGATCTGATACAGCAATGCGATCTGGCGCAGCATCTCCTCGGCGATGGGCGAGCCGTCGCTCTCGACGCGTTTGACGAAGCGGCGGCGGACGTGGGTCCAGCAATAGACCAGCTGCCACGGCCCCTCATCGCGCGTGATCTCGGTCAGCGCATTGTAGGATTGGTAGGCGTCGCATTGCAGGAACCGGCCGCGGTATCCGGCCAGGAACCTAAGCGGATGTTCCCGTCCCCGACCGGGAGCGTAGTGGAACAGCACGAGGGGCGGGCCGGCACCGCCATGCCCGCGATCGTCGGATACGACGGCCCAGAAGTAGCCGCTCTTGGTGGCCTTCCGGCCCGGCTCCAGAACAGGCGCGCGGGTCTCGTCGACGAAGATCCGGTCGGCGACGCGCAGGTGGACCTTCATGTGGTCGATCACGGGCATCAGGTGGAAGCAGGCGCGGCCGACCCAATTGCCGAATGTGCCGCGGTCGAGGTGGAGCCCCTGCCGCTCGAAGATCCCCGCCTGGCGGTAAAACGGAAGGTGGTCGCCGAACTTCGAGATGATGATCCATGCGATCAGCCGCTCGGTGGGCAGGCCGCCCGGCACGACGTGCTCGGGCGCATGAGCCTGCACTACGGCCTGCGAGCAGCGGCGACAGGCATATCTGGGGCGCCGCGTCACAAGAACCTGGAACTGCGCCGGGATCACGTCGAGCCGCTCGGAGACATCCTCCCCGATCCGGGCCATCTCACCACAACCGCAGGGGCAAAGGGTGCTGGCCGGCTCGATCACGCGCTCGACCCGGGGCAGATGCGCCGGCAGATGCCCACGGTTGCGCGCGGGCTTGCGAGGTTCTTCCCCTCGCGCCCGGGAAAGCGCGGCTTCAGCCTTCTCCTGCGCGGCCTCAAGCACGCCCTGGGCCAGTTCGGCGTCCTCGAGCGGCAAATTGAACTGGTCGGGTGACAACTTCTCGGAACTCTTGCCAAAGCGCTCGCGCTGCGAGGTGCGCAGGATACCCTCCAGCCGGCGGTTTGCCTCCTGTACCTCCGCGAGCGCTGCCTCGACCTCCGCGAGGCGGGCCTTCAGATGAGCGTTCTCGCGGCTGAGAGTGTCGGCATCCATGCCTGAAGTGAATCACGCTGATGCCGTTCTGGCCAGTAAAAACGGGGCCTCCAGTGCGTCGGATGCACTTACCCTGCAACCAGCGGGCGGCGCACCCGCTCGGGTCTTACCAGTCTCCAGTCCAACCCCTCGAACAGCGCCGCCAGCTGCGCCGAGGACAGGCGCATCACCCCATCCCGCACCTGCGGCCAGACGAACTTGCCGCCCTCGAGGCGCTTGTGAACGAGCACCATCCCGGTCTGGTCCCAGACCAGAATCTTGATACGATCTGCCCGCTTCGCCCGGAAGACGAAGACCGCCCCGCAGAACGGGTCGAGCCCGAACATCTCCTGCACCGCCAGCGCCAGCCCGTCGATGCCCTTGCGGAAGTCCACCGGCCGCGTCGCCACGTAGACCTTCACCGGCCCGCCCTGGCCGAGCATCACCATGCCGCCGCCCGCGCCGCTCGGATCGACCGCGTAAGCAGAACCTCATCGGTATCTGCGCCGACGCGGATCACGACATCACCCACAACAATCTCCACGCCGGTGCTGGCCTCCGTCTCTGCCGGCATCTCCGCTGCGGCGCCCTCGACGACCAGTTCTGCAAACATCGGCAGTGCCGCCACGCTCTCGGGCACGACAAGCTGTCCGTCCCGTAGCTTCTTCCGCCAGTCATAAACCTGCCAGCGCGTCGTCCCGTGCCGCCGCGCGACTTCGGTCACCGAAGTTCCCGGCACCAAGCTTTCCGCCGCAATCCGCGCCCGCTCCGCCTTCGTGCGTCGCTGACGCCCGGTCGGCCCCTCCATCACTTCCAGCCGCGAAACCCCACCATCCGAGAAGCCGTCCAAATGGCCGCCCATTTTGCCGTCTCGTTCCAAGCCAACACCTCCGACGTTCATGCGCACGGAGATTGGCCCGTTCAGATCACCAGCGGCAGGAGGGGATCAGCGTCGCGCTTACATTTGTCTCGCTGTCAAAGCCGCGCAGCGGACGAATATGCGCGCATGAATATGCCTTTCGAACTTGGCTTAGATTTAGGGATACGACGGAGCGCTGATAATCTGCCAAGTCCAAAGAAATTTTTGATATTCGAGCGCCGTCCTTACGAGCTTAAACGAACACTCTCAGACCTAGCAGGCCAAGACGTTGACGCTCACCATGAAGACTACCAAGAAGTCATGCGGAAAACGCGAGACTTTCTTAAAGTGGAAGCTGAACGAAGCCTCCCCGGCACAGCCCGCATTGTCGCGGACTACGAAACTTTCCAAGCTTGGATGATTGAAAAGAAACTTGGCGAAGGGCATTCTGAGAGGGATGCTATGCGATTACCGACATCGGAGCGCCTTGAAGAAATGAGAGCTTGGATGGCAGAGGGAAAACCGGTTAGCTGACTCAGGGACAAGAACAGCTCGGCACCAAGCAGCCGTTCGGTTCTTGTGGCCGCTGCATAGCCGCATGTCTCTAAACGGCCGCTGGCTCTCAGTGCAATAAGATTTTGGCGTGCTATTTAGTCCGGCCTGAACAACTTCTACTGCTTTGATTTTGTGTGCTGAAGCTGGGGTTTCATTCGCTTTGAATTGCAGGGTTTCGTATGCTTTGGTCAGAAACCCTGCAATTTCCGGTCGCCGATGAAGCCCCATTCCCGCGCCCCTGAACAGGATGACCTGCTCCGTCCGAGACTGGTCGACATGATCGATGCGCACCACGAGCTGGTGAAGCTCGCCGCGCTGATCGACTGGGAGTTTTTCGAGCGGGAGTGGGCAACCTTCTTCCCTTCGCACCAAGGGCGGCCGGCGACATCTCCACGCCTGGTGGCGGGGCTGATGTATCTCCAGCATGCTTTCAAGCTCTCGGACGAGGCCGTCGTCGCCCGGTGGGTTGGAAATCCCTACTATCAACATTTCACCGGCGAGGCGTTCTTTCAGCACCGCCCGCCGATCGACCCGTCCTCGCTGACACGCTGGCGCAAGCGCATCGGCGAAGAAGGGGTGGAGTGGCTGCTGACCAAGACGATCGAGGCAGGTCGGGCATCTGGCGCCGTTACCGACAAGAGCCTGAAGCGGGTGGCTGTCGACACAACCGTGATGGAAAAGACCATCGCTCATCCGACGGATGCCCGGCTCTACGAGCGTGCCCGCGCCTTGCTGGTGGGCCTGGCCAGAAAGGCAGGGATCGATCTGCGCCAGAGCTACGCCCGCCTTGCCCCGCGGCTGGCCGCCCAAGTCGGACGGTATGCCCATGCCCGGCAGTTCAAGCGCATGCGCAAGGCCCTGCGCCAGCTCAAGGGCTATGTTGGCCGGGTGCGCCGGGACCTGCGCCGCTACCTCCAGGACATCCCCGAAGGCGCGCTACGCGGACGGGTGCTGGAGGCGCTCTGGCTGGTCGGTCGCCTGCTCAAGCAAACACCGAAGAGCAAGAACAAGATCTATGCCCTGCACGAGCCGGAGGTCGACTGCATCTCCAAGGGCAAGGCGCGGGTCCGATACGAATTCGGCACCAAGGTCAGCCTCGCCACCACTCTCGATGGGGGCTTTGTCGTCGGTGCCCGGAGCTTTCCTGGCAACCCCTATGACGGCCACACCCTGGCACCCGCACTGGAGCAGGTCGCCATCCTGACCGACCAGGTGCCGGGGTAATCCCCCCGAAAGTAAGGGGATGCCGAAGTAGAATTTTCTCGGCAGGATCGACGAGGAGATTCTGATGAAGAAGACGAGATTTACCGAGGCACAGATCATGGGCGTGCTGCGACAGGCCGAGGGCGGTATGCCCGTGGGCGAGTTGTGCCGCGAGCATGGGATCAGCAGCGCGACGTTCTACAAGTGGCGGGCCAAGTATGGCGGCATGGATGCGTCCATGATGAGCCAGATGAAGGCCCTCGAGGACGAGAACCGGCGGCTGAAGCGCATGTTTGCCGATCTCAGCATGCAGGCCGACCTGCTTCGAGAGGCTCTTGGAAAAAAGTGACGCGGCCAGCTCGACGCCGGGAGTTGGCCGAGAAGGCGGTGGCGACGAAGGGTGTCAGCATCGCGCTGGCGTGCCGCGCGTTCGGCGTCAGCGAGACCTGTTTCCGCTACAGTCCGAGGCGCGACGAAGAGAACGAGATGATCGCCGACCTGCTGGTGGGGCTGACCAATGTCCACAAGACGTGGGGCTTCGGGCTGTGCTTCCTCCACCTGCGGAACGTGAAGGGGCATGTCTGGAACCACAAGCGGGTTCACCGGATCTACTGCGAACTGGAGCTGAACCTGCGCATCAAGCCGCGGCGACGGCTGAAGCGCGAGAAGCCCGAGGAACTGGCCGTGCCGGATGCCCCGAACCTGGTCTGGTCGATGGATTTCATGGCGGACCGCTTGGCCGACGGGCGGCAATTCCGGCTTCTGAACGTGCTAGACGACTTCAATCGCGAGGGCCTGGGGATCGAGGTCGACTTCTCGCTGCCCGCCGAACGGGTCGTCCGCTCCCTGAACCAGATCATCGAATGGCGCGTCTTGCCGGGAACGGCAATCAGCACCTCGTGCCGATGTTTGGAAATGTCGATGCCTACCAGAACACGGGCATCCGAAGTATGCTCAACCTTGGCCATGGCCGGTCTCCTCTGTGGTGTGGTTCGCAAAACCACCATAGAGACCCAAGACCCGGTCATGGCCGCCTGCTGCGCAATTTTGGAGGCTGCGCAGGCGGCCATAAACTTCAAACGCGCTTCATTCCCAACATGCTACGGCACCGAATACGTCAGTTCCACGCTGATGACCTGGGCCGAGAAGCAGGGCATCGCCCTGACATACATCCAGCCCGGCAAGCCGCAGCAGAACGCCTATGTCGAGCGTTACAACCGGACGGTCCGCCACGAATGGCTCGACCTCTACATCTTTGAAACCATCGAGGAGGTGCAGCAGATCGCCACCGAATGGCTATGGACCTACAACAACGAACGCCCGAATATGGGCATCGGCGGCGTTACACCCGCCATGAAGCTGAAAATGGCCGCGTGAGTTCTACGGTCGCACCCCGTTAAAACGGGGAGGATTACCCCGGCCCTGGCTGTGGTCGACCGCGGCTATCGCGGCCATGGCGTGGAAACCACCAGGGTCCTGATCAGCGGCACGAGACGCGGCATCACCCCGCTCCTGGCACGGCTCCTCCGGAGGCGAAGCGCCATCGAGCCTGAGATCGGCCACATGAAGAGCGACGGTCGCTTGGCCAGATGCCCGCTGAAAGGCCGCATCGGCGACGCGGTCTTCGCCGTCCTCTGCGCCTGCGGCCACAATATCCGCAAGATCCTCGCCCATCTCAGGGCTCTTTGTAAGCGGTGGTTGCGCCGCACCTTCTTTCAGCTTGACGGTTTGAAGTTCCACGGCAGCAGATCGTCGATCTGGGCCTGCGGGTGGCCGGCTGCGACGGCTTCCAAGGTTGCCTTGAGATAGGCGAAGGGCTCGACGCCATTGACCTTTGCGGTGGCGACAAGGGATGCGATGCGCGCCCAGGATCGACCGCCCTCATCATGACCGGCGAACAGCGCATTCTTGCTGGTCAGGGCGATCGGCCTGATCAGGTTCTCGACGCTGTTAGAGTCGATCTCGACGCGGCCGTCGCGCAGGAAAGTCTGCAATCCGTCCCAGTGGCGGTGGATATAGGCCAGCTTCTCGCCGAGGCGGGACTTCGCAGAGATACGCCGGCATTGCGCCTGCAGCCATTCGCCGAAGGCGGCGACCAGCGGCGCACTGCGTGCTTGGCGGGCCGACAGCCGCTGGCCTGGTCCCATGCCACGGATCTCGGCCTCGATCTGGTAAAGCTCGGCGATCCGGCGCAAACCCTCAGCCGCGATCTCGGAGCCGTCGCGATCGAAGATCTCTTTCAGCTTGCGCCGCGCATGTGCCCAGCAATGGGCGACGATGATCGGCGCGCCGCCTGTCCGGGACGGCCGTGTCAGGCGGTTGTAGCCGGGATAGCCATCCAGTTGCAGAATGCCGTCAAAGCCCTGCAGGATGCGCTCTGCGTTTTCGCCCACGCGGTCGGGCGCATAGGTGAAGACCACACCGGGGGGATCGCCCCCGCCCCATGACCGGTCATCGCGCGCCAGGGCCCAAAGGTAGCCGGTCTTGGTCCGTCCCCTGCCAGGATCGAGCACGGGTGCGGTGGTCTCGTCCATGAACAGCTTGTCCGAACGCTTCAGGTGTTCGGTCAGCCGATCGACCACGGGGCCGAGATGGAAGGCGGCGGTGCCGATCCAGTCGGCCAGCGTGCTGCGATGCAGTACGACCCCGGCCCGAGCCAGGATCTGGCTCTGGCGGTATAAGGGAAGGTGGTCCGCGTATTTACTAACCAGCACATGCGCAAGGGCACCCTCGGTCGGCAGTCCGCCCTCGATCAGGTGCGCGGGTGCCGGTGCCTGGATCACGCCGTCAGCACACCGGCGGCAGGCATACTTCGGGCGGATGGTCACGATGACCCGCAGTTGCGCGGGCACGATGTCCAACCGCTCGGCCCGGTCCTCACCAATGCGGTGCATCTCACCACAGCCGCAGGGGCAGAGCAGGCTGTTCGGCTCGATCACCCGCTCGATCCGGGGCAGGCCCGCCGGAAGATGCCCACGGTTGCGGCGTGCGGCTCGACGCGGAGGCGTGCCGAGCGGTGCCGCGGCCTCCTGCCGCGCCTCGACCTCGGCCACCGCTGCTTCGAGATCCTCGAAAGCCAACTGGCGCTCGTCATCGTTCAGCTTTTCGGAGCGTTTGCCATGCACGACCTGGTTCAGTTCGGCAATGAGATGCTCCAGCCGCCGGTTCGTTTCCCGCAGCGCATCCCGTTCGCGCAGCACCGCCAGCACAGCTGCACGTTGGCTTTCAGGAATGGCGGAAAGATCGATAGGCGGGGCGGCGGACATGCCACCAATATAGCCTGATCTGACTGTAATATCATACTTTTTATTGTGTGAAAGTCATTCTGACACAGATGGCCTTGAGATCTCCAAAGGCCGAACCCGGCGCCAGTCAAGGCCGGAAAAAAGCGCCTCGAACTGTGTGCGGCTCAACGTCATGGCGCCATCCCGGACCGCCGGCCAGGTGAAGCTGTCGGCCTCGAGACGCTTGTAGGCCATAACCAGGCCGCTGCCGTCCCAGAACAGCAACTTCAATCTGTCAGCGCGTTTGGAGCGGAACATGTTGATTTCCACCCAGAACTGAGCCGGATAGGCTCGTAATTTCCACTGAGAATTGAGCCATGTGAACCTTTCCCCAAAGCGATGAGCGGCGGGGGTAACGGGAGTGATCCACATGGGACTTTTGAACATCATTCGACGCATGCACTTGCGGCAGAAGCTGTCGGTCCGCGAGATCGCGCGGCGCACCGGTTTGTCGCGCAACACGATTACGAAGCACCTGGCGGCAGACACGATCGAGCCGAAGTTCGCCACGCCGGATCGCCCGAGCAAGCTTGATCCTTTCGCCGAGAAGCTGGCCGGCTGGCTGAAGACGGAGGCCGGCAAGTCGCGCAAGCAGCGGCGGACGCTGAAGCAGATGCATGCCGATCTGGTCAAGCTGGGCTTCACCGGCTCCTACGGCCGGGTTGCGGCCTTTGCGCGGCAATGGCGCACAGATCGCCAGCGGGAACAGCAGACCACGGGCCGCGGCACCTTCGTTCCGCTGTCTTTCCGACCGGGAGAGGCCTTCCAGTTCGACTGGAGCGAAGACTACGGCCATCTGACGGACGAGCGCACCAAGCTTCAGATGGCGCATATCAAGCTGTCGCACAGCCGGGCCTTCCTGTTGCGCGCCTATCCGCTGCAGACCCACGAGATGCTGTTCGATGCCCATTGGCACGCGTTCCGTGTGTTCGGCGGCGTGCCTGAACGCGGCATCTACGACAACATGAAGACGGCAGTGGATCGTGTGGGCCGTGGCAAGGAGCGGCAGGTCAACCTCCGCTTCCTCGCCATGGCCAACCACTATGTCTTCGAGCCGGAGTTCTGCAATCCGGCAGCGGGTTGGGAGAAGGGACAGGTCGAGAAGAACGTTCAGGACTCCCGCCATCAGGTCTTACAAGGGATGCCGGGCTTTCCCGACCTTGCCATGATGAACACCTGGCTGGAACAGCGCTGCCTGGAGGTGTGGCAAGAGACCCCGCACGGCACGCTGCCCGGCACCATCGCCGATGTCTGGGCTGAGGAGCGGGCCGCATTGATGCCGTTGCCGCCGGCCTTTGACGGCTTCATCGAACTCAGCAAGCGCGTCTCGCCCACCTGCCTGATCAGCTTCGAGCGCAATCGCTACAGCGTTCCGGCATCCTTTGCGAACCGACCCGTCAGCCTGCGGATCTATCCGGACCGGCTGGTCGTGGCGGCCGAGGGCAACATCCTGTGCGAACATTGCCGCATCATCCAGCGCAGCCACAAGCTGCCACCGCGGACGATCTATGACTGGCGGCATTACCTGGCTGTTCTTCAGCGCAAGCCCGGGGCGTTGCGCAATGGCGCGCCCTTTGCCGAGTTCCCGCCTGCCTTCCGGCAGTTGCAGGAGCAGATGCTGCGCAAACCCGGCGGTGATCGGGAGATGGTCGACATCCTTGCCCTGGTTCTTCAGCACGACGAACAGGCCGTGCTGACGGCGGTGGAGTTGGCCCTGGCCGAGGGCGTGGCGACCAAGACCCATGTGCTGAACCTGTTACACCGGCTGGTCGATGGCAAGGTCATTGGCGGGCCGCCCCTCGATACCCCGCAGGCCCTGGCCCTGCGCCGTGAGCCAAAGGCCAATGTGGAGCGCTATGACGGCCTGCGCACCCAAGCTGCAGGAGGCCGTCATGCGTCATGATCCTGCCAGCGGCGCCATCGTCATCATGCTTCGCAGCCTGAAGATGCATGGCATGGCGCAGGCCGTGACGGACCTGATCGAGCAAGGGGCGCCGGCCTTTGACGCAGCCGTGCCGATCCTGTCTCAACTGCTGAAAGCCGAACTGGCCGAGCGCGAGGTCCGCTCCATCGCCTATCACATGAAGGCCGCACGCTTCCCCGCCTACAAGGACCTCTCGGGCTTCGACTTCTCAGCCAGCGAGATCAACGAAGCCACAGTCCGGCAACTCCACCGCTGCGAGTTCATGGACGGGGCCCAGAACATCGTCCTGATCGGCGGCCCGGGCACGGGGAAGACCCACATCGCAACCGCCCTCGGCGTCCAGGCCATCGAGCATCACCGCCGCAAGGTCCGCTTCTTCTCCACCATCGAACTGGTCAATGCCCTGGAACAGGAAAAGGCCAAGGGAAAGGCCGGGCAGATTGCCGAAAGCCTGACCCGCCTCGATCTCGTGATCCTCGATGAACTGGGATACCTGCCCTTCAGCGCCTCGGGCGGGGCGCTGCTCTTCCATCTGCTGAGCAAGCTCTATGAGCGGACCAGCGTCATCATCACCACCAACCTCAGCTTCAGCG
>NZ_JBQEOI010000065.1:0-10484 GCF_052045125.1 Paracoccus sp. 22332 | reverse complement strand
CTCGATGCCCTTGCGCATGTCGGTCACCCCGCAGGCCAGATAAACCCGGACACCGGTGCCGGGCCCGATCATGCCGCCTCCACCACCCGGATCAACCGCGTCAGCGTGGTCGTGTCCAGCATCGGGTCAAAGCGCAGGCACCGGCCATTGGCCAGCTGAAGCTCAATCAGGGCGGGGCGTTGCGGCGTCAAATCTTCAGCCAAGGAAGGCACCGCCAATTCGGCGGGCGCGCTCAACTCCACAGGCAAGAACACAGTCTCCGGAAGCGGGGAAAGCAGCCCCTTCTTCTTCAGCTCATGCCGCCAGGCATAAAGCTGCTGTCGGGTTACCTCGTGGCGCTGCGCCACCTGCGTCACCGTCGCGCCCGCCACCCCCACCGACAGCACGATCCCGAGCTTCTCCTCGTCGCTCCAGCGACGACGCCGTTCCAGACCCAGAATGTCACCACGCATCGAAAGCCCCGCATAAGATACGTCGTTAACGACGTCGCTATGCACGTGTCTTAGCCGATCACCCCACGCTCAGGCAGGCGGTGGCAACCGGGCGGTTACCCTGTTTCTAAGCTCCTTGACTCTCCAAGGCTCATACATCAAATCCTCATCAATTGTTGAGGAGTTGATTCGATGGATGAACCTCAAGCTCTCGCTGCCTTCGCAGCCCTGTCCCAAGAGACGCGTCTGCGGATCGTGCGCCTGCTGGTGCAAGCCGGCCCTGAAGGCATGGCTGCCGGGGCGATCGGCAAAGCTGTTGACGATGCGACGACCTCACGCCTGTCCTTCCATCTGACCCATCTCGAACATGCGGGGCTAATCCAATCCCGGCGGAACGGGCGCTACATCATCTACAGCGCCGTCTATTCCGCCTTGGCCGGTCTGGTCGGCTTCCTCATGAAAGATTGCTGTCAGGGTCACCCCGAGATCTGCGCACCTGCCATTGCGGCGCTGACCTGTGCCTGCGACCCCACCCTGACCGAAAAGGCAACCGCACCCGCTCTGGCTGACCAAAGGACATTGACATGACCCCCACTCGCCCGGCCAGCCGGCTTTCCTTTCTCGACCGATACCTGACGCTGTGGATCTTCGCGGCCATGGCCTTGGGCATTGTGCTCGGCACGGTCTTCACCGGCCTGCCGGATGCCCTGGATCGGATGTCAGTGGGATCGACCAACATCCCGATCGCCATCGGCCTGATCCTGATGATGTATCCGCCCCTGGCCAGGGTCCGCTACGAGGAGCTGCACCAGGTCTTTGCCGACAAGCGCGTGCTGGTGCTGTCTCTGGTGCAGAACTGGATCATCGGGCCGGTGCTGATGTTCGTGCTGGCCGTGATCTTTCTGCGCGATCAACCCGAATACATGACGGGCCTGATCCTGATCGGCCTGGCTCGCTGCATCGCCATGGTGCTGGTCTGGAACCAGCTGGCACGCGGCGACAACCAGTATGTCGCGGGACTCGTGGCCTTCAACTCGATCTTCCAGATCCTGTTCTTCTCGACCTATGCCTGGCTGTTCCTGACCGTGCTGCCGCCCTTGTTCGGCCTGGAAGGCAGCGTCATCGAGGTGGGCTTCTGGACCGTGACAGAGGCCGTGCTGATCTATCTGGGCCTGCCCTTTGTTGCCGGCTTCCTGACGCGGCGCATCTTGATCGCCCGGAAAGGGGCAGAATGGTATGGGGAGGTGTTCCTTCCCAGGATCAGCCCGATCACGCTGCTGGCGCTGCTGTTCACCATTGTCGCGATGTTCAGCCTGAAAGGCGGGGACGTGGTGGCGCTGCCGCTGGATGCGCTTCGGATCGCCGTGCCGCTGGTGCTGTATTTCGCCATCCAGTTTCTGGTCAGCTTCGCCATGGGTCGGCTGGTCGCTAAGGATTATCCCCGCACCACAGCCATCGCCTTCACCGCCGCCGGCAACAACTTCGAGTTGGCGATTGCCGTGGCCATCGCCGCCTACGGCCTGGCCTCTCCCGTGGCCTTTGCCGCCGTGATCGGCCCACTGGTCGAGGTGCCGGTGCTGATCCTGCTGGTCAGCGTCGCCTTGCGGCTTGGCAGCCGCTGGTTCCCCGAAGATGTGGTGCTGAAGGAGGCCCGCGCATGATCCCCGACCTGCCGAACCTTTCACCTGACGCCATCTACCAGCCGAACATTCCCACGATCCCACGCGCAACCCATTCCGCACGCATCCTGCTGCTCTACGGCTCGCTGCGCGAACGCTCCTACAGTCGCTTTGCCACTTTGGAGGCCGAGCGCCTGCTGCACCACTTCGGCTGCGAAACGCGCGTCTTCCATGCGAACGGCCTGCCGCTGCCCGACGATGCCGAGACTTCGCATCCAAAGGTGCAGGAATTGCGTGAGTTGTGCCTGTGGTCCGAAGGCCAGGTCTGGACTAGCCCGGAACGGCACGGCGCCATGACCGGCGTGATGAAGTCCCAGATCGACTGGATCCCGCTGTCGATGGGGGCAATCCGGCCAACCCAGGGCCGCACCCTGGCGCTGATGCAGGTGTCCGGTGGCTCACAAAGCTTCAATGCGTTGAATCAGATGCGTGTTCTCGGCCGATGGATGCGCATGGTCACGATCCCGAACCAATCCTCGGTCGCCAAGGCCTATGACGAGTTCGATGAAGCCGGCCGGATGCGTCCGTCGAGCTACTACGACCGCATCGTCGATGTCATGGAGGAACTGGTGAAGTTCACGCTGCTGACCCGAGACCTCTCTAGCTTTCTCACCGACCGATACAGCGAGCGGAAGGAAACGGCGCAAGCGCTGATGAAGCGGGTGAACCTATCGGCGGCGACGTGATCTTAACCATGTCGCCAGACCTTGATCGATGACACGAGCAAGATCATGACCGGCATGGACAGGAGAACGGCTTCTGGCGCAAGGCCGCGAAGCTGAACCCCTGCGGCAACGCCCAGCCTTGTTGCGCAGGACAACTGGAGTGTCATCAAACCTTCACTGGATCCGTCATTATAATTCCGGCATTCCGGAAATATGGAACAGAATCGCGCCGCTCATGCCTTCGCCACGCTTGGCCATCCCGGTCGGCTGGCCGTGTTTCGCCTCCTCATGCGCTTTGCGCCGCGAGGCGTGCGTCCGACCGAGATCGCCGAGGCCCTTGGGCTGAAGCAGAACACGCTATCGCATCACCTCTCGGACCTGACCGCCTCTGGCCTGGTGCAGGTCGAACGTCAGGGGCGGTCGCTGTTCTACGCAGTCGATCTCGACACGGCAGAGGGGCTGATCGGCTACCTCGCTCTCGATGTGGGCCGGGCTCGGCCCGACCTTCTTGCTCCCCTCCTGACCTCTCGAAAGGACGCCGCCATGCGCGATACCGACTTCGACGTGCTGTTCATCTGCTCGGGAAACTCCGCCCGCTCGATCTTTGCCGAGGCGTTGCTGCGCGATCTGGGCCGCGGCAAGTTCCAGGCCTTCTCGGCCGGCACGCGCCCCAACACCCAGCTGAACCCTTTCGCGCTGGAAGTTCTGAAGCGCAACGACCACGACACGTCCATCTTGCGATCCAAGCACATCTCGGAATTCCAGCAACCAGACGCGCCGGTGATGGACTTCGTCTTCACCGTCTGCGACACGGCGGCGGCAGAGGAATGCCCGCCCTGGCCAGGCCAGCCGATCACCGGCCACTGGGGGCTGCCCGACCCGGTGAAAGCCACCGGAACGGATGCGGAAAAGGCGCTGGCCTTCGCACAGACCTACGCGGCACTGCGTCGCCGGATCGAAGCCTTCGTCGAACTGCCCTTCGTCAGCCTGAACCGGATGTCGCTGCAAGCCCACGTTGATGCCATCGGCACCGACGTCCCTGTGAAAGGCTGATCCCCATGCCCCGCATTGCCCTGAACGGCCTTGGCCGGATCGGAAAGCTTGTCCTTCGCGACCTCATCGACGCCGGTGCGGAGGGCGAGATCGTGCTTCTGAACGACCCGATGGGCGATGCCGAGCAGCACGCGCTGCTGATGGAGTTCGACTCGGTCCATGGCCGCTGGCACACGCCTGTTGTGGCTGGGGACGACGCGTTGGTGCTGGACGGCCAGACCATCCGTCTGACCCATGAGAAGACCATCGAGGCCTTGCCGCTGGCCGAACTGAGTGTCGATCTGGTGATCGACTGCACCGGCGTGTTCAAGACCGCCGCCAAGGTGGCGCCCTATTACGCCGCCGGGGTGAAGACTGTCGTCGTCAGCGCGCCGGTGAAGGATGGTGGCGCGTTGAACCTCGTCTACGGGGTGAACCACGATCTTTACGACGGCACACAGACCCTGGTCACGGCCGCCTCCTGCACGACGAATTGCCTGGCCCCGGTGGTGAAGGTGATCCACGAAAACCTTGGCATCCGCCACGGCTCGATCACGACCATCCACGATGTCACCAACACCCAGACTATCGTGGACCGCCCCGCCAAGGACATGCGCCGGGCGCGGTCGGCTCTGATGAACCTGATCCCTACGACGACCGGCAGCGCCACGGCGATCACGCTGATCTATCCCGAACTCAAGGGCCGCCTGAACGGCCATGCCGTGCGGGTGCCGCTGCTGAACGCCTCGCTCACCGATTGCGTGTTCGAGGTCGAGCGGGCGACGACTGCCGAGGAGGTGAACGCCTTGTTCGCCGTCGCAGCCGAGGGTCCGCTGAAGGGCATCCTTGGGTTTGAGACGCGGCCACTGGTATCCTGCGACTTTGTCAATGACCCGCGATCCTCGATCATCGACGGGCCCTCGACCATGGTGATCAACGGTACGCAGGTGAAGATCTTCGCCTGGTATGACAACGAATGGGGCTATGCCTGCCGGTTGGCCGACATTGCGCGAATGGTGGCGGGATCGCTGTGAGCAACGCTGCCACCCATGCTGGCCCGCCGCCCAATCCCCTGCGCGCCTACGCGGCCGTAACGGCGGCCTATTGGGCCTTCATGCTATCGGACGGCGCGTTGCGGATGCTGGTGCTGCTGCACTTCAACACGCTGGGTTTCACGCCCGTCCAGCTTGCCTGGCTGTTCCTACTCTACGAAGTTGCGGGCATTGTCACCAACCTGGCCGCCGGGTGGCTGGCCGCGAGGTTCGGACTGGCGGCGACGCTCTATGGCGGGTTGGCGCTGCAGATCGGGGCGTTGGCCGCGCTGGCGCAGCTTGATCCCGGCTGGGGCGTCGCGGCCTCCGTCGCCTTCGTGATGGCCGTTCAAGGTGTTTCCGGCGTGGCCAAGGATCTCGCCAAGATGTCCTCGAAGTCGGCTGTCAAACTGCTGGCGCCACAAGAGGAGGGCGGGCTGTTCCGCTGGGTGGCGGCGCTGACCGGATCGAAGAACGCGGTAAAGGGCCTCGGCTTCTTCCTCGGTGCGGCGCTGCTGGCGCTGGCAGGCTTCGAAGTGGCGGTCTGGGGCATGGCCGGGGTGCTGGCCCTGATCCTGATCGCGGTCGTTCTGTTCCTGCCCGCAGGCCTGCCCGGCCGCATGAAGTCGGGTGAGGCCTGGAGCGGCTGGCGATCGAAGGACGTCCGCGTGAACCGCCTTAGCCTTGCCCGCATGTTCCTGTTCGGCGCGCGCGATGTCTGGTTCGTCGTGGGCGTGCCCGTCTATTTCCAGTCCGTCCTGTCGGACGGCACGGCCGAAGGTCGGCGCGAGGCGTTCTTTCTGATTGGCAGCTTCCTCGCGCTATGGATTATCGCTTATGGCGCAGTGCAGGCCTTTGCGCCGCGCCTCCTGGGCGGCAAGGGCCAGCCCGAGGCCGAGACCACCCGCAAGGCGATCTTCTGGTCGGGATTGCTGGTGCCGATCCCTTTCCTGCTGGCCGGGGCGGTGTGGGCCGCAGGCGAGCCGTCGGTCTGGCTGACTGCGACCCTGGTCGGCGGGCTTTTGGCCTTCGGCTTCGTCTTCGCCGTCAACTCCTCGGTCCATTCCTACCTGATCCTTGCGTTCGGGGCGGCAGAGCGGATCACACGGGACGTGGGCTTCTACTACATGGCCAACGCCGCCGGCCGCCTGATCGGCACGCTCCTGTCCGGGCTCAGCTACCAGGTTGGCGGGCTGCCGCTTTGCTTGGCCACCGCGGGGGTCATGGCGCTGGCAAGCTGGCTGGCGGCGCGGCGTCTCAGCTCTGTCTGAGGAGGAACAGCGCACCCGTTGCCAGAAGCCCGACCCCCGCCTGATCGCGTTAATTGGCATCCGGAACTTCATGGCCGCAATCCGGACCTGAGAAGGAAGGGAAAAGCTCCGTTCTTTGTCCTCTGGCCGCGTTGGGCCTAGCCGCCATTCCATCCGTCCCGGCCTGGATAGAGCGTATCCGATCACGCCCCCTGATACTGAGCGCCCGCAGCCCAGTCGAGTGCCGGTCAAGCGAACCCCAACGCTGCTGATGCCAGAACAAGGTAGCGGCCAATCTTCGCGACGCTGACGAGGAGCAGGAACACCCAAAAGGACTCGCGCAGCACTCCTGCAACGACAGTCAGCGGGTCGCCGATGATCGGCACCCAAGCCAGCAGCAGCGACCATTTGCCGTAGTGGCGATACCAGTTCTCCGCTCGTGCCAGGGTGGCCGGGCTCACCGGGAACCAGCGTCGGGTGCGCAGCCGTTCGATCCCCCGCCCGAGAAACCAGTTGACCACGGACCCCAGCACATTGCCGACGCTGGCAATAGTCAGCACCAGCCATGGTGGGTGATCGGTCAGCAGAAGGCCGACAACCAGGATCTCGGATTGGGCGGGGAGCAGAGTCGCCGCGGTGAAAGCCGCCAGAAACAGGCCGCCGTAAACGGCAAGATCAATCATGATCCCCCATCAGGCGCGCCGGGCCGACCACTGCCGATGCAGGTCGTCGATGGAGAGGCCGAACTCCATCGACATCACGTTGAAGCTGCACAGCTTGACGATGACTGAAGACCGCCCTCGATGTCGAAAGGGACTCCGTTGTAACGCTCCGTCACGCCCTCCACCTCGGAGGGCAACGAACCGGATCACCGCCCGCAGATCGACAAGGCGGCGGATGAGCCAGGGACAGGCAATGCGGTCGATCTTGAGCCGGGTGCGCGTGACCCAGACCATGCGTCCCTGCGCATCTCTGGTTGGCAGGGTCACAGGGAGCTCCTTCTATCGTTCTTCCCCACTCAGGCGGCTCGCTCGACTTCGATCGTCAGATGTGAGAGGTCGTGGATATGCGAGAGCCTGGCGCGATAAACAGCGGGCTCCAACGGCTCACTCGACCGGATTGCGACGATTGCGCCGTGGTGACCCGGGCCAAGCTGCCAGACATGCAGATCGGTCACCTGATCCGAGCCTGTTTCCAATGCCGAGCGGATTTCTTCTGGTAAATCCTCTTCCTCTGGCACGTAGTCAAGCAGGACCCGGCCTGTGTCGCGGATCAGCCCCCAGGACCAGCGTGCGATCACTGCCGCGCCGACAATGCCCATCATGGGGTCCAGCCAGTTCCATCCATACAGGCTGCCAAGTGTCAGTGCCGCGATCGCCAGCACAGAGGTCAAAGCATCGGCCAAGACGTGCAGATAGGCGGCACGCAGATTGTTGTCGGTCGCGTGACCATGGTGATGGCCATGCCCGTGCTCATGATGCCCACCATGTCCATGATGGTGCCCGTGACCGTGCTCGTGGCCATGATGGTGATGGCCGTGATCATCACGCAGCAGCCAGGCGCAAAGAAGATTGACGAACAACCCGATCACGGCCACGGCAATGGCCTGCTGGAAGCTGATGGCAATCGGGCTGTAGAACCGCATCAGGCTTTCCCAGCCGATCAGCAGGGCGATCAGCGCCAGCACGACCGCACTCGCGAACCCCGCCAGATCCCCCATCTTGCCCGTGCCGAAGGTGAAGCGGGCATTGCGGGCGTTGCGCCGAGCATAGCGGTAAGCGAGCGCGGCAATCAGCATCGCTCCGGCATGGGTCGACATGTGCCAGCCGTCGGCAATCAGCGCCATCGAGCCGTAGATGCTGCCGGCGGTAATCTCGACCACCATCATCGCGGCCGTGATGGCAATGACCAACCAGGTCCGGCGTTCGTTCCGCTCGTGATTGTCGCCGAGGTAGACATGCTCGTGCGGACTGTCCAGGCGCGATGGATGGATGTTCATTTGAGATAGGTCCTGATGATGTCGATCAATTCGCCCGCGGCCTCTCCGCGCACGGCATCCTCGTCCCGGTCCGGGTTCGAGACATGTTCGCGAATATGGTCCTCGATTAATTCCGCCGTCAGGCCGCCGACCGCACCGCGGATGGACGCAACCAGGTTCAGGACCTCGCCACAGGGCGCATCAGCCTCCAAGGATCGCTCGACAGCCTCAATTTGCCCTTTGAGGCGGCGGACGCGAGCCAGGAGTTTGGCTTTATGCTTTGCTGTATGACTCATACAATAGGGGGATACCCTATTTTAGGATGAGCACAACACCGTTTTCTGCGTTGCAGAACGGCTTGGCGGTGCCGTAACGGCGAAACCTGGAGAGCGGATGGAATTTCCCCTGAGAGATCCTCTTTCGGACAGACCAACACCTCTACCAGTTGACGCGCCCATTCTTCCGGTGTCGGCGGGACGCGTTGAACCACCGCTTCTCGCTCACCGATCATGAGGATCACGCTTTACCAGAAGGGCGATCTTCTTAGGCTTGGGTGAGCAGGCTGAAAAAGGTCAGCCCGCTTTCGTAAGACTTACTGCACTTCGTTTAGTGCGGCCTGGCAGGACTCGGCGCAGCGATTGCAGGACTGGGCACAGATGCGGCAGTGCTCGTGCATTTCCGCGTGCTGTTCGCACTCCTGAGCACATTTCTGACAAGCCAGCGCGCAGGCTTGGATGGCTGCCCGAAGAACCTCCACATTCGAGCCCGTGCGGCGCGAGGCCATGGCGCCGGTTGCGGCGCAGATATCGGCACAGTCAAGGTTCAGTCGAATGCACTGGCGAAGCTGATCGACCATCGGCTCGGCCAGGCAGGCGTCGGCGCAGGCTATGCAGGTCTGGGCGCAGCTGTAGCATTCCTCGATGCATTTCAGCAGGTTTTCCGCCGTGTTCCCCTGAACGTCAGGATGGGTACTGATCATGTCTCGAACATGCATGGTCTTTCTCCTTGCGGGTGGCAGGACCCTCTCAACATACAGGTGGGGGGTATTGTTCCCAGCAATTAGCGCGGCCGCGTAGCTACTCCTACCGACAAACCTTTCCGAAAACCTCGACAAGCTCTCGGAACTTCTGCCGCTGCACTTCCGTGTCTTGAGACATGATGGCTTCGTCTACACAGCCGTCTGCATGGTCCTGAAGGATCAGCAGTTCCACTTGCGAGAGCGCTGATCGGACCGCCATTGCCTGGTTCAAGATGTCGATGCAGTAGCGGTCTTCTTCAATCATGCGGGCTATGCCGCGAACCTGGCCTTCAAGACGAGCGAGCCGGTTGAGGGCTGCCTGCTTCCGATCCTTCATTCTCTCGCCATCCTTGCTGCTCTCACGCTGAACCTCAGGAATTTGGGAGAAGTTCCGACGGAACAATGGCCACAGCTTTTGGTTGGGGGGGGGCACAGCCATACCCCCCGAGGGTACCTCTCGAAGCCACTCGTCGCCCTCATGACCAGCAGAGCATGCACGAGGAGGACGCCCATGAAGAAGCCGCTCGTTATCGGCCTGATCAGCGGGATCATCGGGACGATACTGCTGGCCATTATTGTCTGGCTGATCGTCGTTTACACGGGCACCTACAACGTGGCGGCCACAGATCCTCATCTGGATGCAGTCCGATGGAGCTTTGAGACGACGCCTCACCGCTCGGTGGCCCAGCGGGCTGAGGCCGTGGTGCTGCCCGAGGAAGTTTCGGAGGATCTCCTTTCTCAAGGTGCAAGGCACTATGCAGAAAGCTGTGCGCACTGCCATGGGGATCCCGGCCAGGTTGTGTCGCGAATGTGGTGGAAATTGCCGAGCAGCGGGCTCCGGGCATGTAACGATGGCTCCAGTCAAGCCGCGAGGTCAAGGGACATCGGCTCGAGCGGCTGAGAAAGAGTTTCCCAGCCGTCAACCTTCCGCATCTGGATCTGCCCTGACGCCAAGAGCGCCCAGAGCAGCATCGGCACGGTCTCGGCGCAGGGCAGCACGGTCTGGGTCTTGATGCGGCGGCGGAACTCCTCGTTCAGACGCTCAATGGCGTTGGTGGTCCGTGCGGATTTCCATTGCGACGGATCGAGGCGGGTGAAGCTGAAGAGGCGATCGCCGGCCTCCTCGAGGCTATCGGCCACGGCCCGGCACTTGAGCTTCCACTTGCGGAGGAAGGCCTTGCGGCGCGTCTCGATCTCGGCGGCGCTGTCGGCGTAGATCATGTCGCGGTAGTCTTCGCTCAGCTCGTCATGCAGGCGCTTGGGCGCGTGGCCAAGCAGGTTGCGGTGCTTGTGAACCGTGCAGCGCTGGATGGGCAGGTCCCCGCCCCAGAGCGCCACGAGCGCGGCTTCAAGGCCGGGGGCGCCGTCAACGATTACGAACTCGGGCCGCCTGAGGCCCC
>NZ_JBQEOI010000064.1:0-10615 GCF_052045125.1 Paracoccus sp. 22332 | reverse complement strand
TGGGAGACGGCCCTTTTGGGTGTGGTGTTTGGGTCAGATCACTTGATGATCTTCGAGACCACGCCGGCGCCGACGGTGCGGCCGCCTTCGCGGATCGCGAAGCGCAGCTTTTCCTCCATCGCGATCGGCGCGATCAGCTCGACCTCGAACTTCAGGTTGTCGCCCGGCATCACCATCTCGGTGCCCTCGGGCAGCTTCACCGTCCCGGTCACGTCCGTCGTGCGGAAGTAGAACTGCGGGCGATAGTTCGCGAAGAACGGCGTGTGGCGGCCGCCTTCCTCCTTGGTCAGGATATAGGCCTCGGCCTCGAAGGTCGTGTGCGGGTTCACCGATTTCGGCTTGCACAGCACCTGGCCGCGCTCGACACCGTCGCGGTCGATGCCGCGCAGCAGGACGCCCACGTTGTCGCCGGCCTCGCCGCGATCCAGCAGCTTGCGGAACATCTCGACGCCGGTGCAGGTGGTCTTCTTGGTGTCGCGGATGCCCACGATCTCAAGCTCGTCGCCCACGTTCACCGCGCCGCGCTCGATCCGGCCGGTCACGACCGTGCCGCGGCCCGAGATCGAGAACACGTCCTCGATCGGCATCAGGAAGGGCTGGTCCACGGCGCGCTCGGGCGTCGGGATGTATTCGTCGACCGCCGCGATCAGCGCGCGGATCGAATCCTCGCCGATCGCCTGGTCGCGGCCTTCCAGAGCGGCCAGCGCCGAGCCCTTGATGATCGGAATGTCGTCGCCCGGATAGTCGTAGGAGGACAGAAGCTCGCGCACCTCCATCTCGACCAGTTCCAGCAGCTCCTCGTCATCGACCTGGTCGACCTTGTTGAGGTAGACGACCATGTAGGGGATGCCCACCTGGCGGCCCAGCAGGATGTGCTCGCGCGTCTGCGGCATCGGGCCGTCGGCGGCGTTCACCACCAGGATCGCGCCGTCCATCTGCGCCGCGCCGGTGATCATGTTCTTCACATAGTCCGCGTGGCCGGGGCAGTCCACGTGGGCGTAGTGGCGGTTTTCCGATTCGTATTCCACATGCGCGGTCGAGATCGTGATCCCCCGAGCCCGCTCCTCGGGCGCGCCGTCGATCTGGTCATAGGCGCGGAATTCGCCGAAATACTTCGTGATCGCAGCCGTCAGCGTCGTCTTGCCGTGGTCAACGTGACCAATCGTGCCAATGTTGACGTGCGGTTTCGTCCGTTCAAACTTTGCCTTTGCCATGATGGCCTCCTGATCGCGGGGCATGGCATGAGACGGCCCCGAATTGACGTGCGCCGCGATGTATAAGCCTGCCTGGGAAAAATCAAGGGCGCCCGCGCGCCATCGGGCGGCTGTCCCTGCGCCCGATCCTGTTGCCCGGCGGAACCATTCCGGGCACAGTTCTGTTCAGGGCAAACCGGGGCGCGCCTTGTGTGTCTGTCGCCTCGCCAGAGAGGATGTATTCGATGAGCCTGATGAAAACCCTGGGTCGTGTTGCGGCCGGTGTCATTCTTGCCAAGGGCATTGGCGCGGCCATGCAGCATCGCGGAACGGGCCAGTCGGGCGGGCGGGTCACCCAGAACCGGACCGGCCAGGGGGGCCTGCTGGGCGACCTGTTCGGGAACAACACCACGCCCGGCGCGGGCGGCAGTCTGAACGACATGCTGGGCCAGGTTCTGGGCGGCGGCCGGGCGGGCAGCGGATCGCGCTATGGCGGGCCGAATTCGCGCGGCGCCCAGGGCGGGCTTGGCGGGCTTCTGGACAACCTGACCACCAAGGCCCGCAGCGGCGGCGCGGGCGGCAGCGGCGGCCTGGGCGATCTGCTGGGGCAGTTGAGCGGCGGTTCCAAGACGCGCAGCGCGGGCGCGGGTGGCAGCCTGGGCGATCTGCTGGGCGGGCTTCTGGGCGGCGCGGCGGCGGGCGGCGTGGCCGGGAGCTTGGCGCGCAAGGATTCGCAGCCCACCAACGACGCAAGCTTCGGCGAGCTGTTCAACGACGCCATCGTCAACAAGGGCGAACCCGAGGTGGCCCCCACCCCGGAACAGAACGCCGTCGCGGGCCTGATGCTGCGCGCGATGATCCAGGCCGCGAAATCGGACGGCACCATCGACGATGCGGAAAAGCAGCGCCTGCTGGGCAAGCTGGGCGACGACCTGGACGACGAGGAACGCCAGTTCATCCGCGACCAGATGGCCACCACCGTCGATCCAGAAGCTTTGGCGCAAGAGGTGCCCAAAGGACTCGAATCCCAAGTCTATCTGATGTCGCTGATGGCCATCGACCTGGATCACGAGGACGAGGCCCGTTATCTGGACCGGCTGGCCCGCGCGATGAACCTGGACCGCCCTTCGGTCAACCAGATCCATGACGAAGTCGGCGTGACCCGCCTTTACAACTGATCCCCGTCGATCCCTGCCCGGCGGCCCCTGCGGGGGCCGCTTTCGCAAATCCGTGATCGCCTTGCAGGCCGGTTGATCCAAGCCCTTGGCTCTGCCATGGTTTTCCCGACAGTTCCGTCTTTACAGCCAGTCCTTTTCAGGAGCCAGCCCATGCCCCCCGTCAAAGCGATCGCCGTTGCCGTTGCCTTGTCCTTGCCGACCCTTGCCGTCGCGCAATCCGCCGAGGAAGCCGCTGAAAGCGCCATCGAGGCGCGGCATGGCTTCATGACGATGCTGGGCATCAACATGGGCCAGCTGGCCGGCATGGCCAAGGGCGAGATTGCCTATGACGAGGCCCTGGCCAGCCGCGCGGCCGCCAATATCGTCGCCCTGACCCAGTACGACGCGCCCACGCTGTTCATCGAGGGAACCTCGTCGGCGGACACAGACAATTCCGAGGCCCTGCCCGCGATCTGGGAAAACCCCGACGATTTCCGCGCCAAGTTCGCCGCCATGTCCGAGGCCGCGGCAGGCAGCCCGGATGCCGTCAAGGGCGGCCAGGGCAATCTTGGCCCGGTGCTGCAAAAGCTGGGCGGCACCTGCAAGGCCTGTCACGACGACTATCGCAAGGCCGACTGATGCCGGGCGACGGGGCGCGGCGCGAACGGGTCTGGGATCCGGCGCTGCGCGCGTTCCACTGGGCCTTGGCCGTGCTGGTGATCGTCAACTGGCTGCTGGGCAAGATTGGCCCCTCGGACATGACGCTGCATTTCTGGCTGGGCTATGGGGTCATCGCCCTGCTGGCCTTCCGGCTGATCTGGGGCTTCGTCGGCCCGCCGCCCGCCCGCTTCACGCGCTTCATCCGGGGACCGCGTGCCGTGCTGGCTTATGTCCGTGACATGGTCCGGCCCCGGCCCAGCCACTGGCCCGGCCACAGCCCGGTGGGCGCCCTGGCGGTGGTTGCCATGCTGGCGGTGCTGATCATGCAGGTCACGACCGGGCTGTTCGCCGACCCGGACGACTATATCAATGTCGGCCCGCTGGCCTCTCAGGTCAGTTCGGCGACCTCTCGGGCGGCGCTGCGGTGGCATCACCGGGGCGCCGACCTGATCCTGATCCTGGTCCTGCTGCACTGGGCGGTGATCGTCTTCTACCGCCTGTGGAAGCGCGAGGATCTGGTGCGCCCGATGATCGACGGCTGGAAATGGGTGCGGCGGCGGTAAGCGGAACCCTGGGTGCCACCGCTTGTTGGACAAGGCAAACCGAAAGGAACGCCCATGTCCACCGACCAACCCTTCCGCAGCGGCGCCATCAGCGACCCCCGCCTGCCGAAACCCGACTTTCCGAAACAGGAACAGCCCTTCCCCGGCCTGGCCAGCCGCATGGACCCGCTGCCCGACCATGGCGAGACCAGCTATCGCGGCACCGGGCGGCTGTCGGGCAAGCGCGCGCTGATCACCGGCGGCGACAGCGGCATCGGTGCGGCCGCCGCCATCGCCTATGCCCGTGAGGGGGCGGATGTCGCGATCAACTATCTGCCGCAGGAACAGGAGGACGCCGACAAGGTGATCGCCCTGATCCGGGCCGAGGGCCGCGCGGCCGCCGCCATTCCCGGCGACCTGCGCCAGGAGGGTTTCTGCAAATCCCTGGTCGCCCAGGCCGTCGAGGCCCTGGGCGGGCTGGACATCCTGGTCAACAACGCCGGCCGTCAGCAGTTCTGCGAAAGGCTGGAGGATCTGACGACCGAGGATTTCGACGCGACGATGAAGACCAACGTCTATGCGCCCTTCTGGGTCACGCGCGCGGCGCTGCCGCATCTGAAGCCCGGCGCGTCGATCATCATCACCTCGTCGGTGCAGGCCTTCTCGGCGTCCGAACTGCTGTTCGATTATGCACAGTCCAAAGCCGCCAACGTGGCCTTCGCGCAGTCGCTGGCCAAGCAGCTCGCGCCGCGCGGCATCCGCGTGAACGCGGTCTGCCCCGGCCCGTTCTGGACCGCCTTGCAGGTCTCGGGCGGGCAGCCGACGCAAAAGGCGGCGGAACACGGCAAGAAGCAGCCGCTGGGACGCCCCGGCCAGCCGGTCGAACTGGCGCCGATCTATGTGCTGCTGGCTTCGGACGAGGCGAGCTATATCACCGGCGAATATTTCGGATCGGTGGGCGGTTCGGGGTTGTAGGCGAGGGAAAGGATTCTTGCCTCCGGCGGGGATATTTTAACGAAGCTGAAAGGAATTCGAATCCATCCTGAAGGCACGGCACAGGCGGGGACGCCGATGACCGTCGAAGGTGAAAGCCCGCTGTCCGCCACATCATGCGGGCGCGGCAGCGGGCCGCCTTTCGTCCCCAATATCTTGGGGCTTCCGCCGCTTGCGGCGGACGGGGCGAAGCCCCAAGGAAAAACTGTCCGAGGGCGCAGGCCCTTGGTCAGTTGAACTTGTTGTCGCGCGGGAAGCCGCGCGGGGCCATGCTGCCTGCGCTGGCGCGCTTGCCCAGCCAGGCGGTCAGGTCGGGTTCGGTCCGGGTGCGCCCGCCGCTTTCCTGCCAGCGAAGCCCATCGGCCAGGGTCAGGAAAGCCGCGTCGGACAACGTGTCGTCCGCGACCAGCCCGCCGCCGCTGCGGTATTTCTGCAAGCGGACGCCCTTGCCCCGCGCCATCTCGGGCAATTCGGACAGCGGAAAGACCAGCATCTTGCGGTTGGTGCCGACCACGGCCAGGTGATCGCCGCCGACCGGACGGCACAGCAGCGCGTCGCCGTTCAGCACCTGCTTGCCCGTCTTGGTCTGCGCCAGGATGTCGCCCGCCGCGACGATGAAGCCGTCGCCCGCCTTCGAGGCCACCAGGTATCTTTCACCCTCGCGCCAGGGGAACAGGGCGATCACCTCGGCCTCGTTCGGCAGGTCGATCATCAGGCGCAGCGGTTCACCCATGCCGCGCCCGCCGGGCAGGCTGTTGGCGGGCAGGGTGTAGAAGCGCCCGTTGCTGGCAAAGATCATCAGCTTGTCGGTCGTCTCGGCATGGATCGCCAAGCCGGGGCCGTCGCCGTCCTTGAACTTGACCTCGGCATCCAGCGGCTGATGGCCCTTCATGGCCCGGATCCAGCCCATCTTCGACAGGATCACCGTCAGCGGCTCTCGCTCGATCATCGCATCCATGTCCAGGGGGGCGATGTCCTGCGCCTCGGCGATCAGGGTGCGCCGCTGGCCTTCGGGCCGGGACTTGCCGAACAGGTTGCGGACCTCTTTCAACTGGTCGGAGACGCGCGCCCACTGGGCGCGGTCGTCGGCCAGCATCGCCTGCAAGGCCTGCCGTTCGTCCTGCAAGGCGTCGCGTTCGGCGCGCAACTCGATCTCTTCCAGCTTGCGCAGGGCGCGCAGGCGCATGTTCAGGATCGCCTCGACCTGCACTTCGGTCAGGGCGAATTCGGCCATCAACACGGCCTTCGGATCGTCCTCGTGGCGGATGATCTCGATCACCCGGTCCAGGTTCAGATAGGCGATCAGATAGCCTTCCAGAACCTCCAGCCGGGCGGCGATCTTGTCCAGCCGGAAGGTGGCGCGGCGGACCAGCACATCGCGGCGGTGGTCCAGGAAGGCGCGCAGAACCTCCTTGAGGCTGCACACCTTGGGCACGCGGCCGTCGATCAGCACGTTCATGTTCATGCTGAAGCGAAGCTCCAAGTCGCTGACGCGGAACAGCGCGGCCATCAGCTGTTCGGGATCGACCGTCCGCGCCCGAGGTTCCAGGACAATGCGGATATCCTCGGCGGATTCGTCGCGGACATCGGCCAGGATCGGGATCTTGCGGGTCTGGATCAGTTCGGCCAGACGTTCGATCAGGCGGGACTTCTGGACCTGATAGGGAATTTCGGTCACGACGATCTGCCACAGGCCCCGGCCCAGATCCTCGACCGCCCACCGCGCGCGGACCCGGAACGCACCGCGCCCGGTGCGATAGATCTCGGCGATGGTCTCGCGGTTTTCGACGATCACCCCGCCGGTCGGGAAGTCCGGCCCTTGCAGAATGCCCGCCAGCGTGTCGTCGCGCGCATCCGGCGTCTTGATCAGATGCAGGCAGGCGTCGATCACCTCGTGCAGGTTATGGGGGGGAATGTTCGTGGCCATCCCCACGGCGATCCCCGAGGCCCCGTTCGCCAGCAGGTTCGGGAAGGCGGCAGGCAGGACCACGGGTTCCTGCAAGGTGCCGTCATAGTTCGGGCGGAAATCCACCGCGTCCTCGGCCAGGCCGTCCATCAGGCTTTCGGATGTCGCCGCCAGCCGCGCCTCGGTGTATCGGGCCGCGGCCGGGTTGTCGCCGTCGATATTGCCGAAGTTGCCCTGCCCGTCCACAAGCGGATAGCGCATGGCGAAATCCTGGGCCAGCCGCGCCATCGCGTCATAGATCGCGGCGTCCCCGTGGGGGTGATAGTTGCCCATCACATCGCCGGTGATCTTGGCCGACTTGCGGAACGCACCGTTGGGCGACAGGCGCAACTCGCGCATCGCATAGAGGATCCGGCGATGCACCGGCTTCAGCCCGTCGCGCGCGTCGGGCAGCGCCCGGTGCATGATCGTCGACAGGGCATAGGTCAGATACCGTTCGCCGATGGCGCGGCTCAGCGGTTCGGTCTGGGTATTGTCTTCGGGATCGAGAGGCAGGCTGGACATGGCGCATCAGATAGGGCGCGGCGCGCGCGCGGTCCAGCGGGAATCCGTTGGAACGGGCGCGCGACGGTTGGCGTTGCGAAACATCATAGGTTAACAAGGTTCGCAAGAAACCGGCGGGGGCAAGGCATGATCAGACTGGGCGCGCTGCTGCTGGTAACCTTGGCGGGCCTGTTTCTGATCCTGTCGGTCTGGGGCGAGGGCAATCCCCGCGCCGACCGCCGCCCCGTTCCTGTGCCCCAGCCTGCGGCTCGGGACGCGGGCACCGAACGTCCTGCCGCGACCGAATCCCAGCCCGTTCCCGCCGCCGTGGTGCAGGCGGAATCGCAGACGCCAGAACGCATCCAGCGTTTTCCCGGACCGGCGCTGCGGCCGTCGCCCGAACATGCCGGGGAAACGCCGGAACCCGCGCCGATGGCTGTGGACGGGCCGGTTCTCTATGTCACCGGCGACCGGGTGAATGTCCGCGCCGGGCCGTCGACCGCCGACCGGGTCGTCGCCGCGCTTGGACGGGGCGTGGCGGTGCAGGCGCTTGGCCCGCAGGACGCCGAATGGGTCAATATCCGCGACGCAGAGGGCCGCACCGGCTATGTCGCGGGCCGCTTCCTGTCGGCGTCGGCGCCTTGACGGGACGTGTGCTGATCACCGGATGTTCGTCCGGCATCGGGCTGGACGCCGCGCGGCGGATGCAGTCGCTGGGCTGGCAGGTCGTCGCCACCTGCCGCAAGGACGAGGACATCGCCGCTCGCCGGTCCGAGGGGATGGAGTGTCACCGCCTGGACCTGTCCGACGAAGCAAGCGTGGCGCGGCTGGCCGACCGGGTTCTGTCGGGCGGCCCGCTGGACGCGCTGGTGAACAACGCGGCCTTCGCCCTGCCCGGCGCGGTCGAGGACATGCCGCGCGGCGCCCTGCGCGCGATCTTCGAGACGAACCTGTTCGGCACCCACGACCTGACCGTCCGCCTGATCCCGCATTTCCGCCGCAACGGCGGGCGGATCGTCAACATCAGCTCGGTCCTGGGGCTGATCGGCATCCGCTGGCGCGGCCCCTATGTCGCGACGAAATTCGCGCTGGAAGGCCTGACCGACGTGCTGCGGCTGGAAATGGCGGGCACGCCCGTCAAGGTGATCCTGATCGAACCCGGCCCCATCGCCAGCCGCATCCGCGTGAATGCCATTCCGCATTTCGAACGCTGGGTGAACTGGCAGGACAGCGCGCGGGCCGACGAATACCGCGCCAGCCTGCTCAAGCGGCTCTACGAACCCTCGGGCAAGGACCGCTTCGAACTGCCCCCCTCGGCCGTCAGCGACCGCATCGTCCACGCGCTGACGGCGGCCCGGCCGCGCCCGCGTTATTACGTCACGACGCCCACCTGGCTGTCCGGCACGGCACGCAGGCTTTTGCCCACGCGTGCACTGGACTGGGTCGCGCGCCAGGGCTAGGGTCCAGTCCAACGAAAGGCGCTCGCGATGGCTCATGACCCGCTGTTCTATGTGATCGCATTGGCGATGCTGGCCGTGCTGGGGATCCTGGCCACCGGCATCGGCGGCTTCGCCAAGGGCGGCGAGTGGAACCGCAAGCACGGCAACCGGATGATGCGATGGCGGATCATCGCGCAGGCCGTGGCGGTCGTTCTGATCATGCTGTTCGTCTGGCTTGGGGGAAAATGATGGTCGTTCTGAACAGGATCTATACCCGCACCGGCGACAAGGGCGACACCGCCCTGTCCGACGGCAGCCGCGTCGCCAAGCACGACCCCAGGGTCGAGGCCTATGGCACCGTCGACGAATTGAATGCGACGCTGGGCCTCTGCCGCCTGCACGCGACGGGCGATCTGGCCGCGTGGCTGGGGGTGATCCAGAACGACCTGTTCGATCTGGGCGCGGATCTGGCGCGGCCGGACATGGCCGCCGACGACCAGGCGGGCTATCCGGTGCTGCGCATCATCGACGCCCAGGTGGCCCGCCTTGAAACCCAGATCGACGCCATGAACGCCCATCTGGATCCGCTGCGCAGCTTCATCCTGCCGGGCGGTTCGGTGCTGTCGGCGCATCTGCACCTGTCGCGCACCGTCGCCCGCCGGGCCGAGCGGTGCGCGACCCAGCTTGCCGCCGGGGGCGATGCGAACGGGGCGGCGATCCGTTACCTGAACCGCCTGTCCGACTGGCTGTTCGTCGCCGCCCGCACGGCCAACAATGGCGGAGCCGACGATATCCTGTGGGTTCCGGGGGCCAGCCGCTAGACGCCAGCCCGATCGCGCGCCGATGCTGGCGCAAACGCAGCGTCGGGGGACGCTTTTATATTGTAAAGCGCGCCGATCCGTCGGTAACACTGCCCCGACAGTCAGAGACAAGGGAGCGTAGCCCATGAAGATTCTGGTGCCCGTGAAGCGGGTTATTGACTACAACGTGAAGGCTCGGGTTCGTGCTGACGGGTCTGGGGTTGACTTGGCGAATGTGAAGATGTCGATGAACCCGTTCGACGAGATCGCGGTCGAGGAGGCGATCCGGCTGAAGGAAGCCGGCAAGGCCGAGGAGGTGATCGCGGTCAGCATCGGCGTGCGTCAGGCGGCCGAGACGCTGCGCACGGCGCTGGCGATGGGCGCGGACCGGGCGATCCTGGTGGTGGCCTCGGAGGACGTGCACCAGGACATCGAACCCCTGGCGGTGGCCAAGATCCTCAGGGCGGTGGTCGAGGCCGAGCAGCCGCGGCTGGTGATCGCCGGCAAGCAGGCCATCGACAACGACATGAACGCGACCGGGCAGATGCTGGCGGCGCTTCTGGGCTGGGGCCAGGCGACCTTCGCCAGCAGGCTCGAGATCGAGGGCGACAGCGCCAAGGTGACGCGCGAGGTCGACGGCGGCCTGCAGACGATCAGCGTCGGCCTGCCCGCCGTGGTCACCGCCGACCTGCGCCTGAACGAGCCGCGCTACGCGTCGCTGCCCAACATCATGAAGGCCAAGAAGAAGCCGCTGGAGGAGAAGACCGCCGCCGATTACGGCGTCGATGTCAGCCCGCGCCTGGAGATCGTCTCCACGCGCGAACCCGAGGGGCGCAAGGCCGGCATCAGGGTCGGCTCGGCCGACGAACTGGTTTCGAAACTGAAAGAAGCGGGGGTGATCTGATGGCCGTTCTTCTGCTGGGCGAAGTCACGAACGGGGTGCTGAACCGCGACGCCACCGCCAAGGCCGTGAATGCCGTTGCCTCGCTGGGCGACGTGACGGTGCTCTGCGCCGGGGCGCAGGCCCGCGCCGCCGCCGCCGAGGCCGCGACCATCGCCGGGGTCGCCCGCGTCCTGGTGGCCGAGGACGCGCGCTACGGCCACCGCCTGGCCGAGCCGACGGCGGCGCTGATCGTCTCGCTGGCGGGCGCGTACGATCATGTCGCGGCGCCGGCCACGACGGACGCCAAGAACGTGATGCCGCGGGTGGCGGCGCTGCTGGACGCGATGGTGATCCCCGAGGTGTCGAAGGTGGTCGATGCCGACACGTTCGAACGCCCGGTCTATGCCGGCAACGCCATCCAGACGGTGCGGTCGAAGGACGCGAAGAAGGTGCTGACGATCCGCACCGCCAGCTTCGAGGCGGCGGGCGCGGGCGGCTC